>JAZUIX010000188.1:0-27656 GCA_045642445.1 Bacteroidales bacterium
TTTTCTGCGATTTCGGGCGCTTTTCGGCATCTTGCTGTTTATCACTCGGTCACGTAGCCCGCTACGCTCCCTCGTTCTGCGCAGCAACCTGCTCGAAAACCACTCCGAAATCCCATGAAATCAATTTATAGAACCCACCTATAAACTTCGCACCATCCATTCTATGAGAAAACTTGCCTTATTCCTCACACTGATCTGCTCGCTGACACTCATCGTCAAAGCCGATGAGCCTTTTCGCTGGCACAGGTTTGACGCGCTCCGTGTGCTGACTCCTGACAGTGGTGCCATTCTTTTTGTAGGCAACAGCATCACCGATATGCACCCTTGGTGTGAGGCGTTCTATGGGACGTCCAATGTCCAAATATGCAACCGTGGTGTTTCGGGCGCACTTTCCGACGAGATTCGTGACAATATCGGTCCCTTCGTAGCATGTAAGCCCAGCAAAGTTTTCCTCATGGTAGGCACCAACGACCTCGGCAGCGGTCGCTCACCGCAACAAGTGGCGCTCAACATCGCCGCCATCCTCGACACCATCCGCCTACGATCTCCCGAGACACAGATTTTTATCCAAAGCATACTCCCCTCCTCTGTCGGGTGTCGCACGCTGGAAGACGAAGAAGAAGCCAACCTCCTTCTCCGCCATATTGCCGACTCGGCCTACGCCGTCTACATAGATCTATGGGACAGCCTTTTCGGCATCTGTCAAGGCGACACAACACTTTCACTCGACGGTCTCCACCTCACTGCCAAAGGCTACCAACATTGGTGCCGCATGGTGGCACATCACCTCGGAGCCGAAGACTGCCGTTACCCTGAATCGTGCGCCTCAATCCAACAACAGCTGCTATCGGACATATCTTTGTGGGGCTCCAACGCCATGCGCGCCACCTACAGCATGTTGCCTTTTGATGGTAACGATATACTCTTCTTCGGCGACGAAATGGTCAAGGGGGGAGAATGGCAGGAGCTGCTCCACAACCCGCACATTCTCAATCGCGGCACGGGTTGGGGCTACGACGGCACCGCCCCTAGCATAGCCGTCACCACCGACATGGTGCGGACAACCTTCAAGCATGGTTCCTCACCCCACAGCGTGCTACTCTACACCGGCACAGGCGATATCAACGGTTCCGATCCTCTCGACAGTGTATTTGTCCATTACGACGCGCTGGTTGACACCATCGTGTCCCATCTTGACGGACACACCCTCTTCCTTGTCAGCCTCATGCCCACAACAGCACCTAATTCTCGCATCCTGCTTTTCAACGACCATCTACAAAAACTTGCCCACCACAAACGAAACATCCAGTATGTCGACATTTACACCCCCCTTGTCCTTGACAGCGTGGCCGACCCTGTCTATTTCGAGGGCAACTACCTCATGGGCAGCGGCTATCTTCGGGTAGCAGACATTCTCGTCCCCTATATCATTCCTTCCCACAACCTCGACTACCGCATCATACGGACCATCCAGCCGCAAGACCCTTTCAAAGACCCAACTCAGCTACGTCTAAACAACTTTTGGCGCGGAATCAGCCGCACCCTGCTGCTCTCCACAGCCCCTACCATCGGTTACACCATAGGAAATCTTGCCACAAACGACGACCCCCAATTGCACCAACTCTATCACGACAACGCTCTTGAATGTGCCGCCTCGTTAGTATCCACAGGAATTGTTTCTATCGCACTGAAATATATCGTGCAGCGACCTCGGCCCTACGACAAATACGCTGGTGACATTGTCGGTCTTCAACATTTGTCGGACCCCTCCTTTCCTTCGGGGCACACCTCTCTGTGTTTTGCAGCAGCCACATCACTCACTCTTTGCTGTCCTCGCTGGTATGTGGCTCTGCCTGCATATTTATGGGCTGGTGCTGTAGGCTACAGTCGTATGTACCTCGGCGTACATTTCCCTTCCGACGTCCTTGCGGGAGCCCTCATTGGCACAGGCTGTGCCATTCTCTCTCACCTTATCCGACAACGCATCTGTGATAAATCTCTCGGATACTATCCATTACCCAACGCTGTCATCCTCCCCATTACATTCACCCTCTGACATAGCCAAAAATATAGACTTAGCGGACCATTCTCACATAGTCGGCGTAAGCAAACCACAAACCCGTCTCTGGGTCTTGCTGGCGTTCTGTGATGTGGACTTGTCGAAACAACGACTTGTCGATAACAGGGAAATAAACATCAGCGTCGAAATCCTGATACACCCATGTAACATAAAGATTTGATGCCAAGGGTAAGAATTCACGGTATATGGCAGCACCACCAATAACGAAGGCCTCCTCTTCGTCGGCTATCAAATTCATCACCTTGGGAATACTGTGGGCAATAGAGAGTGTGCCCGAAGCTGTGTCGGGGACATCGTAGCGGAAGTCTTCGTCGTGGGTGAGCACGATGTTGTGCCGTTTTGGGAGCGGTTTCTTAGGCAGCGAGTCAAAAGTGCGACGACCCATAATAACAGCATGGCCGCTGGTGAGCGATTTGAAACGTTTGAGGTCATCACTGATGTGCCACAAAAGGTCATTGTCTTTGCCTATGGCCATATTTTGTGCACATGCCACAATGATGGAAATATTGGGTTTGGGAATATCAATCATTTTGAAATACTGAAAATTGATAAATTATTTATGAAATATTCGCATAGACCTTTCAAAAATGCCGTTCATGTAGGCAATAGCAAGACCATAATTGCTTACAGGTATGCCTGCATCAATAGCCGGAGCAAGTCGAGAGGCCAATTGTTTGGCTGTCACGACACAGCCTCCACACTGAATAACGAGAGCATAGTCGGTGATAGGGCGAGAAAGGGCCGAGAAACCCGCCACAGCCTCGCACAGCAGTTGTTTGCCCGTGTAGCGTTCCAATAATTTGGGAAGTTTTGCTCGTCCTATATCCTCGCAAGTAACATTGTGTGTGCAACTCTCAAGCATCAACACTCGGTCCCCATCCTGAAGCTTATCAATGGCAGGGGTGCCTTGGATATAGTTTTCAAAGAGACCCTTGGCACGAGCCAAAACAACACTGAAGCTGGTGAGGAACACCTCGTCTGGTACCAGTTTCGACACCATTCCATACACCTGGCTGTCGGTGATGACCAGGCGTGGCGTTTGTTTGAGGTTCTGCAAAGTATCGGCAAGTTCAGTCTCGCGGCACACCACGGCACGGGCGTTGTTGTCAAGGATGTCACGAAGCACCTGCACCTGTGGCAGTATCATTCTTCCCTCGGGGGCGGAAGAATCAATTGGTGTTACCATAACAACCGTATCGCCCTGCGATATCACGTCACCCAACAGGCTTTGATGGACATAAGCCGTTTCTGGGAGGGCCTCACGTATACGAAGTGTGAGGGGCGTACGCAAAGCGGGGTTCTTGACTGAGAGCACAAAGACCTGGGTGTCGTAGTCTTCCTCTATACGATCGAGCAACGCCTGGTCGGGGGCGATGCGGTCTGACTGCGAATAAATGAGTATGAAAGGGATATTGCGGTTGCGGCAATGTTCCACCAGCATCACCTCTTCTGCCTCAAATCGATTGTCGGTAAACAAGATAAGTGCCAGGTCGGATTGCGAGAGCATCTCAAAACTTTTCTCAATACGTTTGCGTCCCACGATGCCCTCGTCATCAATGCCTGCTGTATCCACCCATACCACAGGCCCCACACCGCCTATCTCCATCGTCTTTTTGACAGGGTCGGTGGTGGTGCCGGCGAGGTTTGACACTATGGCGATATCCTGTCCTGTGAGATAATTGACGAGAGAACTCTTGCCATAGTTACGGCGTCCAAAAATGCCTATATGTGGTTTTAATTCGTTGCCTTTCATGGTTTATTAGATTACAGATTATTCAGATTCGAGATATAAAAACATCTGATCAGCCAAACATCTATATAACGTTTTCAATAAATATTTATTGCAATTGTAAAAAAAAATGTATTTTTGCATTTCAAAATGAAAACAATACGACACATACGACCCGCCCGTGAGGAGGATATTCCAACGATACTGAGACTCGTTGATCATTCCCGCAGTTTGATGAGGGCCAATGGCAATACTATCCAATGGACCCACGGATACCCTGGCGAAACTGACATCAGCGAGGACATTGAAAATGGGATTGGTTATGTTATTGAGGAAGCAAACAACATCATCGGAAGTTTTGCTCTGCTTACCACTCCTGAGCCCACCTACGCCTATATTGAAGGCAAATGGCTGGACGACAGCACCCCCTATGGCACTTTGCACCGACTGACAAAAGCCCCTGGCAGCCACAATATCGCTCAGGATGCTTTCGACTGGTGCGAGCAACAATCTGTCACCCTTCGGGCCGACACCCATGCCGACAATGCCGTGATGCTGCACATCCTCCAAAAACGTGGTTACACACGTTGCGGCGTAGTGTATATGGCCGACAAATCGCCTCGAGAGGCATACCAAAAGATGCTCTACCCTATGGTCTCGCCCACACTGAAAACATATATTGAGCAAAAAGTCCTGCCATGCTACGAACATTTCGACGCCGCACACAGGCCCGAACATGTGCAAACCGTCATGGCGCAAAGCATGGAGTTGGCGCAACACTATCCCGAACTGGACCTTGATATGGTTTATACTATCGCGGCTTATCACGATACCGGTATTGTGGAAGGTCGTGAATATCACCATATCGTTTCGGGTCGCATAATACGAGAGGACACAACGCTTCGAGAATGGTTCACACCAGATCAAATCGAAACGATGGCCCAGGCTGCCGAAGATCACAGGGCTTCGTCCGACCACGACCCTCGCAGTTTGTACGGAATGATTGTAGCCGAAGCCGACAGGGACATCCTCCCCGAGAAAATAGTGCTGAGGACGGTGCAATATGGCCTGTCGCATTTCCCCGAGTTGGACAAAGAGGGACATTGGCAACGCACTTTGCAGCACTTGAATGAGAAATATGCCCCCAACGGCTATTTGAAACTCTACATTCCATTCTCCCGCAATGCTGAAGAGATGAAAAAACTTTGGGCATTGATCGAAGACAAGGAACGCCTCAGAACTCTATTCGAAAAAATCTATTCCACTCATATAACCAATTAATCACATGAATACTACTTTAATTATTATTGCAATAGCATTGGCAGTCGTAGGCATCCTCGGGGCCATCATTCCCGGTTTACCCGGTCCCCCTGTAAGTTGGGTGGGTTTATTGCTACTCAACTACACCACTGCTGCTGATTTCACACCGCTGTTCATTATCCTCACCGCTGTGGTGGCCCTAATCATCACCGTGTTGGACTATGTCGTTCCCTCCATCAGCACCAAGAAACACGGCGGGAGCAAAGCCGGCATTTGGGGCTGCAACATAGGATTGGTTCTCTCCATCATCGGACTTCCATTTGGTCCTCAAGGACTGCTGGGAGTGACATTCTGGCCTTTCGTGGGAGCCCTCGTAGGCGAACTCCTCAACGGCAAGGAGAGCAAAGAGGCCCTACGTGCCGCGTGGGGTGCCTTCATCGGTTTCCTCACAGGAACAGGGTTGAAGCTGATCTACGGCCTCATCATAGGCTTCGTGATTGTGTACAATGTAATCGTCTGATGGTGGGTTCTATAAATTAATTTCTTGGGATTTCGATCACATCGCCCACACCAAGAGGCCTCCACAGATAATGATGCCTGAAACAAGCAAATCTATCAGGCAGAAACCCATAATGTCTTTCGCATCAAGTTTGGCTATTGCCAAAGCAGGAATGGCCCAGAAAGGCTGGATGAGGTTTGTCCAAGCATCACCCCAGGCGATAGCCGTACCTGTAAGCCCCGGATCCACACCCAAATTGGCTCCTGCGGCAAACATGATGGGTGCCTGGATGGCCCAATGCCCGCCACCCGAAGGAACGAACATATTGAGCAAAGCGGCACAAAGGAATGTGAGCAAGGGGTATGTTGTAGGGGTAGAAATGCTGATACAGGCGTTGCTGATGACCGTGCCGAAACAAATACCGCTAGCCCCCACGCCGGTAATGATGCCCATAATGCCCGCATAGAAGGGGAATTGCAGGATGATGCCTGCGGCTCCTGTGGCAGCTTTGGTGAAGGCTCGGACGTAAGCCAACGGGGTGCCGTGGAGCAAGACACCCAGGAAGAGGAACAGCATGATCACGCTGCCCAAATCAAAAGAGCCGTCACGGAAACCCAAGTGCACAACCAAATAGGTAAAGCCCATCAACGCCACAATCCACGAAAGCACCCTCGACTGCTCCATGCGTTGTGCCGGAGTCGGCTTTTCCGAAGATTGAATTTTTGCTGCCGATGTTTCTTCTTCGACCAACAAAGCAGGGTCAACCGAGACAATGTCCTTCTTGGGATGCATGAGCGAATTGGTGACAACAATGGCCACAATGACCAGCGCCACGATGACCAGGTTGTGCGGGTCAAGAATTGTCTGCGAAATGGGCACAGGGGCTGTGAGCACCCCGTTGGTGGCCTTGGTGAGCGACTCGCCAGGGGTGGCCATAGTCAGGGGTATGGAGCCCGAGAGACCCGCGTGCCACACCACAAAGCCGCTATAAGCCGAGGCGATAAGCAGGCGATAATCTATGCCCCTCATTTTTTTGGCAATCTCTTTGGCAAAGATAACCCCCACGATGAGGCCGAAACCCCAGTTCAGCCAACAAGCCAGGGCCGAGACACCCGTCACAAGGGCTATGGCCGCAGCAGGAGTCTTGGGTATGCCTGCCAGGGCACTAATGCCCCGTTTCACCACAGGTGCTGCAGCCAATGTGGATCCACACACCAGCACCAGAGCCATCTGCATGGCAAAAGCCAGCAAGTTCCACACACCTCCGCCCCAGTTTTCGACCACCTCGATAGGGGTCTGATGACAAATAGGCATAGCCAAACATGCCGCTACAAGGGTGAGTATGATGGCAAAGATAAAAGGTTCGGGCAACCATCGTTGCACCAGTTTGACACAGAATTTTATCATGTTTTTTATGTATTTTTCTGTGACTTGTGATTAGTGACTTGTGATTAGGCGGCTACCGCCATCCCTGTCACCAATCACTAATCACCAGTCACTTACATTCCCAATAATTTCATAATTTTGGCAGGGATATCCACATTCTGCTGAATACCCGAGAACATCTCGGCCCCAGGGCCGTAAGCGAACACAGGCACCATAACGCCGCTATGTCTGCCCGTGGAAAAGTTCATCTTGCTGGTACCCTTGGCAATATCGCCACTCAGGAGCGAGAGACCGCCCGTCTCATGGTCGGCCGTAACCACAACAAGCGTATTTCCGTCCTTCTTGGCGAAATCAAGCAGCGAACGGAGCACCGACTCAAAATCGGCCATCTCGGCGGCAAGATAGTTGCTGTCGTTGTTGTGGCAGGCCCAGTCGATCTGCGACCCCTCCACCATCATCACAAAACCCTCCTTGCCCGAGCCGAGCACCTCCAAAGCCTTGTTCACCCCCAAGCCGAGCATATTGCCACGCTCGGGGGCCGTTTTCGGATTGCCTTCCGAAAGCAGAGCGCAAACCTTCCCACTCTGCAAAAAGGAAAGCATCGCGGCATCATAGCATATCTCATATCCGCGCTTGATCAAAGTGTCGAGCGGAGCCTTGCCGTCCTTGCGGTTCTCGGGAAGGAAATGCTTTCTGTCGCCCCCGATCATCACGTCGAAGGGGCATTGCGACATCTGCAAACTGATGGTGTCGAACTGTGTGCGAGAAGGCACATGGGCGTATGTGGCCGCAGGAGTGGCGTCGAGCACGCTGCTGGTCACCACAAAACCCGCTCTCTTGCCCAGTCTCTCTTTAGCCAGGACCAGGAACGAAGGATAGAACTCGCCGTTGGGGCCATAGGCAATATGGTAATTCTCCACCTTGTGACCCGTCATCAGCGCCGTGCCGCCAGCTCCCGAATCGGTAGTGTATTTGTTGTACGAAAAGGTGCGGGAGAAGCCCGTGACGGGGAATTGCAGAAAGACACTATTGTCGCCTCCCTGAGCCACTATGGAGGAATAGACCTGTGCCACCCCCATGCCGTCACCCACCACCAGAATCACATTCTTGGGACGGGAACCTTCTTCGCCCTGCTGCGCACAAGCCAGCAGCGGCAGAAACATCATTATAAGTAGATATATTTTACGCATAATACAAAATAATTGTCCAAAAACCGAATTTGCAAAGATACGAAAAAATTTGAAGTTGATGCGGTTTTGAAACTATAAAGTTAATAAAAAAGGAAATTGCTATTACGGAACAACTCTCATTATCCGTCCTCTGTTCTTTTATCGTTATGGTATCGTTATCGTATCCTTATGGTATAGTTATGGTATCGTTATGGTATCCGGAATACCATAACCATACCATAACGATACCATAAGGATACGATAACGATACCATAACGATGGGAGAATAATGGGAGAACCTTATACTTTTCCGCTTTCTTTCGACGAAAATCGAAAGGACCGGGGGTGAGTGGGATAATTGAATCGAACTACTTTTTTGTGGGTATCAGCGGGAGGATTTTTTCCTCGAAGATGTCTCTCCGAATGAGGCGGTAGTGGAAATGGGTGCGCCAATTGAATTGAGGGCTGTGGTGCATCACATAGCCTCCTCGGGCAAGCAATTCGGCTATACGGGTGCTGTCTTGGGCGAAGTTTTGAGGGCGTATCTCGGGCGGAGCTTGACGCAGAGACTCCATGCGTTGCTCCCATATCCACTTCCACTCGGGTTGTGATACGGGTTTTAAGACTTCGGTACTCTCCACCAAGGCTTCTACAAAAAGGTCGATGGGTATCACCCCGTTGCGAATCAGGGCGAGGTTCACCCGCACATAGTTGCTGTCGGGTGCGGTGAAGGTGAAGTCGGCTTGGGTGATAGGTGTCCAAAAGGTGTCGTTGAGGGCGAGTTCCTCGAGGATGTAACGCTTGCAGGTTTCTGCATCTCGGACGAGGTGCTCGGGGCCGAAAACGTCTTGGAAGCAGCATTTGTAGACATCCACGAGCCGTTCACGACCAGGACCCGCCACCGAATTGTCCACAAGGATGTTTTTGAGGAGGGCAACATCGGGGCTTTCGAGGGGTGTCTGAGCCTTTGCTACGCCAGCGAGGATTATCACAAGTATAAGGCTAAATATCTTTCGCATGGTTCCCTATTCTTTTGACTATCATCACGCTCACCTCGTATAGGAGATATATGGGGAGAGCCACTATGGACAAGGTCAGCGCATCGCCTGTGGGGGTTATCACGGCCGCGATGATGAGTATGACCACCACGGCATGCTTGCGGTATTTGGTCATGAAATCGGCTTTGAGCACCCCGATTTTGGCCAAAAGCCAGCATAACACGGGCAATTCGAACACCACTCCCATCAAAAAGCACAGCATCAGCAACATGCTGATGTAGGAGGTGAGGGCTATTTGGTTGGGGACTTCCGAGCTGACCTGGTAGGTGCCCAGAAATCGGAACGTGAGGGGGAAGATGACGAAGTAGTTCAAAGCCACCCCCAGCACAAACATCACATATCCTCCTCCCACGGCCCTCACGGCATAGCGGCGTTCATGCTCGTACAACCCTGGTGCCACGAAATGAAACAGCAGGTAGAGCAAATAGGGCGACACGATCAAGAGGCCCATCCACAACGCAACCCGCATGTGCACCAAGAACTGTTGCGCCAGCTCGGGGTTGAAAAGTTGGATGCGGAAATCGGTATCCACCCCCGTAAGGCGGGCAAAGAGGGCATATGTGACGAATTCGGACTTGCTCGGAGCCATCACAACGGCGAAGAGCCAGTCTTTGCAGCAGAAGGCGGCTATGGCACAAAGCACCACGGCCACCAAGGCTTTTAACAGGCAGCCTCGCAATTCTTCCAGATGTCCCCAAAAGTCCATAATGAATTTGTGATTAGTGACTGGTGATTAGTGATTAGTGACTAGTGACTGGTGATTAGGTGGCTACGCCCTCCCAGTCACAAATCACAAGTCACTATTCACCATCTTCATTTCTTATCGTCGTCGGGGTCGGGCAGTTTTTTCTCCTCTTTGGCATCCAAATTATCGATGCCGTTCATTCCGTCTTTGAAACTCTTCACCCCCTTGCCCACTCCGTGCATCAGTTCGGGAATCTTCTTGCCTCCAAAAAGGAGGAGAACAACTAATACGATTACGATTATCTCCCAAGTGCCTAAAAATAACAGTTTCATATCTTTTTTGTGTGTAGTTAATAATCAATATTTATTTCATTACCAGCTCAATCTTTGCCATTCTTCCGGGGATGTCGATTTGTTGCGGACATTCCGAGAGACAGCGGCCACAACCTATGCAATGGTCGGCCTGGCGGAATCGTTCAACTGCCTCGCCATAACTCTTAAGATAGGCTCGGCGGGCTCGGCGATAGGCACGACGCTCCTCGCTCGAAGATTCTTCCGTGGGAACATCCACAAGCAGACCCTCGTTCACGCACTTATTGTAATGGGCAAAGGTGCCAGGAATATCCAATCCGTAGGGGCAGGGCATACAATATTGGCATCCCGTGCAAGGCACCAAGGGATACTCCACCCAGCGGGCAGCCACATCGGCCAACATGGCCTGTTCTTCCTCATTCAGAGGTTTGTGAGGCGACATGGTGCGGATGTTGTCCTGCAGATGCTCCATATAGGTCATGCCACTCAAAGTGGTCAGGATTCGAGGCTGGGTGGCAGCAAAACGGAACGCCCACGAGGCGACACTTTGTTGCGGCTCTCGGCGTTTCATCTCATCCACGGCAAACTGGGGCATATCGGCCAATTGTCCTCCCAACAAAGGCTCCATGACAAACACGGGGATGTTGCGTTTTTCCAACTCGTGATAGAGGTATTCCGAATTAGCATCGGCTCGGCCCCCTTCACCCAAAGCATCGGCATGTTGCCAGTTGATATAGTTGTGCTGTATGAGCACATGGTCCCAATGCACCTTTTCGTGCATCGAGAGGGCATGGTCAAACACAGCCACGTCGCCATGATAGGAGAATCCCAGGTTGCGGATACGGCCTTTTTCGCGTTGTTCCATCAGATAATCAAGCATTCCATTGCGGATAAAACGACGCTCAAAAGCCTCCATCGGAGGCACCTCATTGCCCTCAGCATCGCGGCCAGGAAGACCCACACAATGCAGCATATAGAAGTCGAGATAGTCCACTTTCAGCCGTTCCAGCGACTGTTCAAACATCTCTTTGCTGGCCTCAAGGCTCCACATATCGCACGACTGGTTGGAGAGTTTTGTGCTGATAAGATATTCGTCACGACGATGGCGGCTCAAAGCCTCACCCATGGCCTTCTCCGAGCGGGCTTTGCAATAGCGGGGAGCCGTGTCAAAAAGGGTAACGCCGTGAGCAATGGCGTAATCGGTCAACTCATTGATGCGTTCTTGGTCAAGTTCTTGCTCTCCGGCCTCTTTGTCCGAGCCATCATCAATGGTAGGCAGACGCATGCAGCCGTATCCCAAAAGGGACACTTTCTCGCCGTGGGTACCCGTGCGATAAGTCATTTTGTCGGTAGGCACCTCGCCCACAGCGAAGCCCTCGGCCTCGGTTTTATTGGGTGAGTCGCAACCCGCAGCAATTGCCGCAGTAGCCACAACACCTGCTCCCATACTCTTCAAAAAATCTCGTCTATCCATATTCTGTTATATTTTTGTGTGACTAGTGACTGGTGATTAGTGACTGGTGATTAGTGACTGGTGATTAGGTGGCTACCGCCCTCCCAGTCACAAATCACAAGTCACTTTTCATATTTCACATTTCACTTATCACTTACCACTTTAACCACTATATTTTTAACCTTACGTTCGGGTCTGTATTCGATCTCGAAACCGTAGATTTTTTCCAACATTTTATCTGCCCATTTGGTTTGTTCGGCCAAAGGATTGGGATGCAACAGCACATACACTTTCACCACCTCGGTGGAATCCTCCAAGGTCTCGTAATACGAAATCTCGCGATTGCCATGCATACCACCCATGGCTGATGTAATCGACTGGGTTCGTGCCGAAAACACATCATCAGGGTCTGCGTCGGCATCGTTGACATTCACCTCACGCCCGTCGGGGTATTTCATGATGATGTTCATCAAATCCACCTCTTGGGTGTCGAAAACAACTTTCTTGTCAAGGAAAAGTTCAACATCATCAATATAGTTGTCCAATGCCTCTTTGAAATCGGGCAATTGGGGGTCGTCGTATCTCACCGTATACACCAATCGTTCCTCCAGACTCTCGCCTATGGGCTGCCAGTCATAGAACACATCCTTGGTTTCATCCACATATACGGCCAACTTTGCCGCTATCTCGGCAGCCTCGCCAACCATGTAGAACTCGGTGGTTGCGGAGTCGAGATACCACAACGAATAGGTGTCCGAATTTTCAATCAGATTGGTATTGTCTTCAAAAGGTTTCAGCGACTCCAAAGATGTGGTTCCAATCAACTGACCGTCTCTATTTTCCTCGTGAAGTATCGGAGTTGGGAGAAACAGCATGGGAAAGAGTATCGCAAAACTGTTGTTGAGCACATGCAGCAAAGCCGAGCACCAGAAGTTGATATTGATGGTGAGCCAGCACATCACCAGCGCCATGCCGAAGATGTCGCCCAAACCGAGCACCATATCCAAAGAGAAGCCCGAGAAGCCCGATATGTGGCACAAGGAGAAGCACAGCGAGGAGATGATGGCCAAGAGCCACATCCGCTTGAACTCATCTTTCACCAAGAGCCACACCGCCACAAAGGCCGCCACAAAGAGCAGCCCGAACACGTGTATCTCGCTCCATGCAAAAAGCAGCATGAGGGCTAAGCAGATGATGGTCATCCACGTCTTGCCCACACCCCACAGGCGGAAACTGAATTCTTCAAGAATGGGTTGCAGCACACACAGCAGCAACAATGTAAATATGGGCGTTCTTTGAAAGATAGCCTTGCACATATCCATCAATGTTTCCTGACCTTGGACCGTGTAGCCAAGCAATTCCTGAATTGTCAACACAAGTATTGTGCCCAGCCAAATAGCCAGACCAATCCACAGCATCGGAAGGTAGCGTTTGTTATAGCGTTTTAGTTTCATATAAAAATATTTTTGTTTGTTTTTTTTCAATTTCCGGATTTTCCGGAGATTCCGGATATCCGGGGGCTCCGGAATCTCCGGAATCTCCGGGAAATTCTCTGTTTACCGTTGCTCTGCTTCGGCCTTGATGGCTTTTTTCTTGCTGTGCTTTGTCCAAAGGCCATACACCTCGCTCACATTGCCTGCAGTAGTGAAGGCGGCAATCTCATTGTCTTTCAAGTAAGCCAGCAATTTGCTGAACTCATCCTTGGTCAGCAGCACCTCCAACTCGATGGATTTCTCGTTGCTGTAGCCGCCAATAACCTCGTAGAGGGTGCAGCCGCGTTTCAAATCATCGATGATGAAATGACGGATACGGTCATAGTCTTTTGAGACAATGCATACACGCTTGCGGTTGTTGAGCGAAGCGGTGAAATAGTCCACCACAAGGCCGTTGATCCATGTGCCAATCAAGCCTATCACCACCATACGGAAATCGTTGATGAAAAAGGCGGTGCAACAAATGGCAGCCCCCGCAATACTCACCGAGGTGCCAATGTCGAAGTGGAGATACTTATTGACGATTTTCGCCAAAATATCCAGTCCTCCCGTCGAAGCGTTGATGCTGAACATCAAAGCCTGTGCAGCACTCAGCAGCAGCACAAAGCAGCAAAGGTCCAGCCACGGATCGCCCATCACCGAAGGGGAGCCTGTGACCATGTTCGGATTGGAGATGCTCTCCCACGGCATAATCTTTGCCCACACATCGGTCAAAGGACCGAGAATCATGGCCGTATACACAGTCTTGGCACCAAATTCTTTGCCTATCAACAGCCATGCCAAAATCAGCAATATGGCATTGATGGCCATGATGATGACCGAGAGCCCTATGTGAATATCGGCAGCCTCAAAGATATTGGCCAGCACAATTGAGAGACCCGAGATGGAACCCACAATCAACTTGCTGGGCACCAAGAAATAATATACAGCAGCGGCAGTTACAAACATGCCGAGGGTCATAATTACCAGTTCCTTCCAAAATTTGAAGGTCTTTACAACAGAAAGTGTGTCTAAAAGTTTGCTCATAAATGTAGTATAAATTAGTTAATAGTATCAAATTTTAACATGAACTTCGCGGCCCTCCACGTATATGGCGCTGAAAGGACGCACGGGGCAGTAATATTCGCAGGCGCCACAACCTATGCAGCGTGTTTCGTTGACTGTCACCACGGCGTGTCCCGTGGCCATATCGTCGACAATGCTGATGGCCGCAGCGGGGCAGTGTCTCGAACAGGCGTTGCAGGTTACACCCTGACCCAAGAGGCAGTTTTCCTTCACCGTGACCGCGTGGCCGATACTGATGCAGCTCTTGTCTGGAACGGAAAGTTTGGCTATAGCTCCCGTGGGGCACACCTCGCTGCAGCGGGTGCAGTCGGGACGACAATAGCCTTTGTCGTAGCCCATCTCTGGCTGCAACAGGGTCTTCAACCCCACCGAGGGACGCAGCACCTTCTCGGGACATTCGCTCACGCAGAGTTGACAAGCGGTGCAATGGCTGGAAAAATGTTTCAGACTCTTGGCTCCGAAAGGCTTCAAAGCCACCTTGCGCTCGGGCAGTTGCTTATCCGCCAACACAGCCAAGCCTCCATCTACCTTTTTCTCTTGTGCCTCCACAGCCATAGCGGCACCCACGGCTGCCGTGGTCACCACAAACTTACGGCGCGAAGCGTCCACAGGCTTCTCGTCCCCGCCCTTCTTGCAGCATTTGCTGCTGAGGGTGATGGCGCCTTGTTTGCAATTATGCAGGCAATCCATGCAAGCCACACAACGGCTATAATCTATCGTATGGGTCTCGGGATTGATGCATTGTCCCTTGCAGTTGCGGGCGCACCTGGTGCAACCGTTGCATTTTTCCACGTTGATGACGGGCTTGAAAAGGGCAAACTTCGACACAAATCCCAGCACCGTACCCACGGGGCACACCGTGTTGCACCACAGGCGGCCCTTGGCAAAAGCCATGGTGCCGACCACTACCAGCGTGACTACCGACACCACAATCGCAGTCATAGTGCGGGGCGAATGAAACAACGTGGCGGCCATACGTCCGAAAGCGCTATAAGGGGCGATAAGCAGGGCGATGCTGTTCAGGCCGAACACCATGAGCAGCACAAACACCACAAGCACCACGATTCGCAGCACGGGAAGTCCTTTGGTATAGTGAAAACGATTTTTCTTGGCCTTGCCGCCCAACCACGAGAACAGATCCTGCAGTATGCCCAAAGGACAGACAACAGAGCAGTAAACCCTACCAATCAGCAGAGTAACCACCAGCAACGCCAACACTACCACCACATTCAGCGCCAACACAGCGGGCAGCAGCTGAATCTTCGCCGCCCAGCTCAAGTAAGGCTGAAACATGCCACAACAATCGGCAAACAAAAGCACCATCGCGGCAAACATCAACGCCGCCAATGCGATACGAATTTTCCTCAGTTTGTTCATTATATTATCTCAATTTATTTTTTTCAAAATGTCTTTTCACATAGAGCCAGAAGCCCAAAAAGCCCACCAGGTTCACCCCCCAGGCACTCCAAAAAGCGGGGCCGTAGCCGTAATTCTTCGAGAGCACGCCGCCCAAAAGTATACCGAGACCCACACCCACGTCCCACGACACCAATATCGAACTGTTGGCCGTGCCCCTCCTGTTGTGTGGAGCCAGATCGACAAACATGTTCTGATAGGCGGGATACATGTGTCCGTTGCCCAAGCCGATGATGAACGCGGCTCCGTAATAGCCTATCTCATTCGGCAGAGCCGCAAACAGCAGGTAGCCGCACAGCGACACGCACACACCCATGCCGGCATTTTGCGAGATACGTCCCTGTCGCAAAGCCTTGGTGCCCTGCAGCCGCGAAAGTATCAGGCCCACCGAAAGCAGCAGGAAAAAAGTCCCCGAGCCACCCTCGATGCCGAGCCGTTCCTTGCCGTAGATGGCCACGTAGGTGGAGAGCACCCCGTAGGAGAAGGCGAAGCACACCATAGTCAAAGCCTCGCCCGTGCCCTTGGTGAGGAAGAAACGGTCGAGTGAAATGGCCTGCTTGCCCTTCACCACCTCGCGTGCCTTGGGCTTCACGGTGCAGTCAATCAGCAGTCCCACAGCCGCCACAGCCGTGGCGAGCCAAAAGATGATGTCGAAATTGTGGGTCGAAGTGTAGATCCAAATCGCCACCGTGGGGCTTATGGCCGAGGCCAAATTGTTGCTCAAACCGTAAAGGCCTATGCCCTCGGTTCGGCGCGAAGAGGGCAGCACATCAATGGCTACGGTGCTGTTGGCCACCGTGGTGACCCCGAAAGGCAATCCATGCAATGTGCGAACCACGGCAAAAAGCACCAACGTGCCCGCAGCCACATATCCCACAAAGAAGAACGTGAACACCACAAAGGCCGTGAGCAACACCATCTTGCGAGGAAAACTATCCACAATGTAGCCGCTAAACAAACGGGCCACAAGTGCCATGATCGCATAGCCGAAAAGCACCATGCCTATCGTATCGTTGTCGGCCCCGAATTGCTCGCTCAAATAGATGGGCAGCAGCGGGGTTAGCAGCATGAACGAAAAGAATATCATAAAGTTAGCCGCCCACACCTTGGTGTAGTTCGCATTCCATAGTTTGTCTGTAGTTTGTTCAGTCACGTCTTGAGTATTAATTAGTTATTGGCAATTCATTGTTATGTATCATGGCATACACCGCCAAACCTGCCACCGACTTGATGCCGGTCTTGTGGGTGATATTCTTGCGGTGAGTGTTGACCGTGTGTACGGAAATATTCAGTTTGTCGGCAATCTCCTTGCTACTAAAGCCTTGTGCCACAAGCAGCAGCACCTCTCTTTCGCGCTCCGAGAGTTCATAGTTGTCCTCCCCTGCCTCGGCCTCGCCCTGGAAGCAGTCGCGGAGCAGCTGAGCCACACGGTTGCGGGGCTCGCGGATGTCCAGCACCCCTTTGAAAGCCTGCAGCAGCCGAGGGTCGACATACTGGTACACCAACGCCACCACGGCCATATTGGGCCGAGCCTGCTGCAGGGCTGCCAGCACAGGTTGTGCGGGAGTGGGCAGCAGCGTGGGGTTCAGCAGCAGCACATCGGGCTGCAGCACAGGGAGCCTCAGCGCCAAATCATGGGCATCACGCAACGGAGCCAAAAGGGCCAGGTCATCCTCCCGAAGAATGGCCGCAAGTCCCTCGCGCACAATGTCCGAAGGCTCCACAATCAGTATATTTGTCCGAGGCCTCACACGGGCCTCCTTTCCAACTGCGAGATGTAGGGCAGCAGAATCTTCTCCTCGATGAGGGTATGCTTCTTCAAATCCTCCGAGAGCTGTATGATGGCGAAAACCAATTCGTTGAGTTCCTCAATCATGCAGTCGCCTGGGATGTACTTGTACACAATCTGGGTCAGATCCTGCAGTTTGTCCACAAGGTCGGAGTGGGTGCTGATGAAGCGATCCGACACCTTGTGGCGCTCGGGGTCGCCCTCGAGCAAAGTCTGCATATAGGGGAAAATCTCGCGCTCCTCGCACTCAAAATGGTCGCTCACCTCGCGCCCATAGTCGGCAAAAAAAGAACTGAGCACCCTGCCGTAGCGCTCGCCGGCCCGCTCGGCCACGCTGGCCAAATGGCGGCGAATGTGGGGCAGACGCTCCTTGAGATAGTACTGGTGCGACCGTTGCAGATAGGGCACCAGGAGGTGCAAATCGGTGTCGGCGATGAGGGCCGCATCGGGCTCGAAATCGTCAAACGTGTAAACATTGCACATCAGCAGCACAAAATCGGACGGCACCCCTTGCTGGACGCACACCTCCTGCACACTCTTTTCGCCAAACCCCAGCGGTATTCCCAGCCGAGGCATGACCAAAATAAGCATCGGATTGGCGGCTATAAGGTCGGCCATCTTCATGCGTGCGACAAAAAAACTTTTCTTCATACTACTTTGATTTTAAGCATATTTAACCTTAATTTTCAAACACATCAAACGGCCCTGACCATGGTTGCCCGAGCCGCTTCATGCCATAAAACATTTTGCAAAGATACGAATTTTTCCGAAAACACCAAATATTTTTTTCATTTTCCTTCGGAAACCTCCCAAATCGCCCCCAAGAAACGCCCAATCTTCCTCCTCCGTTGTCCGCAGATGCTTCGCCATGATTCCGATATGATTCCGATATGCCTCCGATATGATTCCGATATGGTTCCGATATATATATCGCATTCATATCGGAAGTATATCGGAATCATATCGGAATCATGGCGGAATCACGAGAACCCATATAGGAAGGACCGAATAAGGAGCGAGGGGGCCTCGGTTTGCCACGTGCAAGGGCCATTCAAGGAAGGGGCGAGGAAAAAATAAAAATTTTGTTCAAAAATTAGGTTGTGTCAAATATTTTATGTATTTTTGCAGATTTGATAACCATAAATAATCCATAAGATATGCGATATTGTTCTGCCGAAGAGGCTGTAAGACATATAAATGACGGCGAGCACCTGCACTGGCCCTGTGTGGCTGGGGCTCCGGAAGTATTGATTGAGGCGCTGGTGAGGCGTGCCGACCGAGGCGAGCTGCACCACGTCAACATCAGCCACCTCTACACCGAGGGGTATGCCGACTATGTGCTGCCGCAATACAGGGAGGTGTTCCACCTGGAGTCGTTCTTTGTGGGCGGCAACGTGCGCAAGGCCACACAGAGCGGCTTGGCGGGGCATATCCCGTGTTCGCTGAGCGAGAGCGCCCGCATTGTACGCAACGGGGTGTGCCCCTGCGACGTGGTGATGCTCACGGTGAGCGAACCCGACGCGGAGGGCCGCGTGTCGCTGGGCACCTCGGTCGACTATATGCCCGCAGCCATCGAAAGGGCCCGCCTGGCCATAGTTCAGGTGAACCGTTACATGCCCTTCACCTACGGCGACGCGGTGATTAAGACCCACGGCGAGAACATTATAGCCCCCGACGGGCGAGAGGTGCCAGCCCTGTTTGTGCGCCACGATGTGCCCCTGCGCGAAGCGGCTCCCCTGCCCCTTTCGGAGACCGACATCGCCATAGGCCGCCATGCCGCCGAGCTCATCCCCGACGGGGCCACGATGCAGATAGGCATAGGCAACATTCCCACCGCCGTACTTGCCCAGCTGGGCGACCACAAGGACCTCGGGGTGCACTCGGAGATGTTCACCGACGATGTGATACCCCTGGTGGAGAAGGGGGTCATCAACGGTCGTTGCAAAAAGACCGACCCAGGCAAGTTGGTGGCCATGTTCCTGAAAGGGGGACGAAAGCTGTACGACTTTGTGGATCACAACGATGCGGTGCGGATGGACGATGTGTGGTACACCAATTCGCCCTTCGTTATAGCACAGAACCCAAAGGTTGTGGCGCTGAACTCGGCCATTGAGATAGACCTCAGCGGACAGGTGTGCGCCGATTCTATCGGCACCAAGATATTCTCGGGCAGCGGGGGGCAGCTGGACTTTATGATCGGGGCCACCTACAGCGAAGGGGGCCTGCCCATCATAGCCATGTCGTCGATGACGGGCAAAGGGGTGAGCAAGATTGTGCCCACACTAACCCCAGGGGCGGGAGTGGTGACACCCCGAACGCTGACCCGCTGGGTCGTGACCGAACAAGGGGCCGTGAACCTCTACGGCAAGTCGATACAGGAACGTGCCCGCCTACTCATCAGCATCGCCCACCCCAGCCAGCAGGAGCCCTTGGAACGAGCCGCCAAAGAGGCCGGAATACTTTTCTAACCAGGAACAAAAGAGAATAATAAAAATTGATAATATGAAAAAGATTGCTTTTATTTTGATGGCTGTGATGTTCTCGATGCCCATGATGGCACAGAAAGAGGGACAGAAACTCTACAATGAAGAAATCGACCCTATGGAACAGATTGACCAAGCGCTGGAAGAAGCCCGCGAAACTGACCGCTTTGTGGTGTGCCAAGTGGGTGGAAACTGGTGCCCCTGGTGCATACGCTTTGCCAATTTCATCAACGAACACGATGCGATTGCCTCCGTGGTGAAGGAGAATTTCGTCTATATCCACGTCAACTACTCGAAAGATCACCGCAACCCCGAGGCCATGCTTCGCTTGGGCAACCCTGGCCGTTTCGGCTATCCCGCGATTGTGATTTTGGATCAGAAAGGACAAGTGATTCACATTCAAAATAGTGCCTATTTGGAGAAAGACAAGAGTTATGATGAAAAGAAGGTGCTGGAGTTTTTCCAGAATTGGACCCGCAAGGCTATTGAAGATTTGAAATAATGATGAAGAAGATAATACTGATAGCATGTGCCGCTTTGTTGCTGGCCTCTTTCGCTGAAAAGCCCTCTGACGAACTGACCTTCATGTCGTTCAATATCCGCAACAGCAGTGCCTGGAAACAAGACGGCGACAATGATTGGGCACATCGCCGCGAGGCCGTGGTGGAGATGATTCGCAAAGAGAAGCCCGATGCCTTAGGAATGCAGGAGATGCTGCCCGACCAGTTGGCTTACCTGGATAGTGCTTTGGCGAAAGAGTACGGACGCATAGGTGTGGGACGAGACGACGGCATAGCGAAAGGCGAGAATATGTGCATCTATTACCGCAAAGATCGGCTGGAACTGAAGGACTGGCACACCCGCTGGCTCAGCAACACCCCCGACAGCGTGAGTTTCGGCTGGGATGCAGCATGTCGCCGTACCGCCACGATAGCCCATTTCCGCGACCTTAATACGGGGAAGGAACTGGTGTATATCAACACCCACCTCGACCATGTGGGGCAGGTGGCCCGAGCCTCATCGACACGACTGCTCGCCCTTTGGGCCGATGAATACGGCAAAAATATGCCCGTCATCATTGGCGGCGATATGAACTCGGGGTTGGAGGACACCATTTTCAGCAACCTTTACCGCAACGGTCTCACAGAGGCCCGTGACTTGTTGAATCTCAAGGACACCTGCATCACCTACAACGCCTACGGCAAAGGCAAACCCTCGCAGATAGACCACTTCTTTGTCCGCAACGTTGCCGTAAAAGAGTTTCGCACCCTGAACGGCGACTATGGAGTGCCTTATATTTCCGACCACTATCCTGTAATAATAAAATTCAACAATTAACAGCACTATGGACATACTCTTCGCACCCATGCAAGGCTATACTGATGCCAAGTACAGATTTTGGCATTGGAAGAACTATGGCGGTGTGAAAGAGTATTACACCCCCTTCGTCAGGTTGGAGAAAGGACGGCTGCGCGACAAAGACCGCAGAGACCTCCTCCCCGAGAGGAACAAAGGGGTGCCCATTGTGCCACAAGTGATAGCACGCGACAGGGAAGATTTTGCCCGTGTATGCGACGCGGTGCAGAAGTTGGGATGGGTGCGCATAGACCTGAATATGGGTTGTCCGTTCCCGCTGCAAACCCATGCTGGCTATGGTAGCGGGTTGCTCCCCCACCCCGACAGAGTGGCAGCCATTGCGGAAGAGATGAAGGCCCGACCCGAGGTCACCTTCTCCATCAAGATGAGGTTAGGGCTAAATGATGCGGAGGAGAGCATGACATTGCTGCCCGTAATCAACGAAATGCCCCTGACATTGGTAACGTTGCATCCTCGTTTGGGTATACAACAATATACAGGAGAATGCGACAAGGAGGCCTTTGCCCGTTTTCAAAACCTTTGCCTCAAACCCATGGCCTATAACGGAGACATACGTTCAAAAGACGACATTGACTCAATATCAACGCAATTTCCACAATTGGCCGCAATCATGATTGGGCGAGGACTTATCGACAACCCTGATATGTTGAAACAAAAATAGAGAATACAAAACTCATGAAAAAATATATCATATTTCTATCGATTATCTGTATTGCATTCTCAGCAACTGCTCAGAATGCTTTAGCAACGTCCAGTATCGACCCCGAAGCAGATGCTGTGGCTATTGCAAAGATGCGACACAAAATGGACTCCATACGGCAGTACCGACCCACTGTGGCTGTGGTGCTTGCTGGAGGTGGAGCAAAAGGAGCAGCACATATCGGCGCATTGGAATATATTGAAGAGCTGGGGATACCTGTAGACATGGTGCTTGGCACCAGCATGGGCGGCCTGATGGGGGGATTGTACGCCATGGGATACCCTGCCAAAACAATCGACAGCATTTTGGTTTCGACCAATTGGAATGTGATGATGAGTGACAATGTGCCCTCAAGTTCCTTGTCTTACCAACGAAGAAAATACAATGAGACCTTTGCCATTCGTCCCCCCTTCTTTTACGAAGACGAGGAATGGCAGAAACGACAACTCGACGAATATAACGCCCGAGTAATAAATGAGACCGAGAACCCCTATTCTTCAGCCGATATGGGTGAAGAAAGTTTGAAACAAGGATTTGTTGCAAACCTGCCTGACGGCTATTTGTACGGCTACAACGTATACAACATCATCAACAGTCTTTCCGCAGGATACCAAGACTCCATGGATTTTGCCGATTTGCCCATACCTTACTGCTGTGTGGCTGCCGACTTGGTTACCATGAAAGCAAAATACTGGACCAGCGGACGACTCACAGAAGCCATGCGTTCGACAATGTCGATACCGATGTACTTCACCCCTATTCGATCCGACGGAATGGTGCTCGTGGACGGAGGCATACGCAACAATTTCCCCACTGATATGGCCCGTGCTATGGGTGCGGATTATGTGATTGGCGTGGACCTCAGCCAACCCCGTACATACAAAGAGATAAATGGTATGGCTACCTTGCTGCTGCAAATCATCGCCCTCACCAGCAAAGAGGCTTTTGACAACAACATTCCTTTGGCAGATGTTTATATTCACCCAGATATGACCGGTATGAACATGCTCAGTTTTAACAGCAAAAGCATTTCCGACATTTTGCAACGTGGACGTGACGCGGCTCGTTCTCAAGATGCCAAGCTATCAAAAATAGCCAAAGCTACAGCCAATAAAGCAGTTCCTATTAAAACCAAGAAAAGACCCGCAGTCAACTTGAACAATAACAAAGTTGTCATCGATAAAATAAAATTCGAAGGCATTGATTCCACACTTGCCGACTTTCTGCAAAGAAATAGCAATCTAAATCTTGACGAGCCTTTCGGTCGAGAAGAGATAGAGAAAGAATTGATGCACTTCTACGGAAGTGGCCTTTTTGACCAACTAACCTATAGCTTGGCAGGAAACCAAGAACCATTCGAGCTCGTGATACACGGCAAACGAGGTCCTATACATCAATTTGGGATGGGACTCCGCATCGACTCAAAAAGTATCGCCTCGCTGGCACTCTCATTAGGTATCAATCGTAGAAAACCCACAGGTTTCAAGTCTGATTTCACCGCTATTGTAGGCAACAATCTCAAAGGTGATATAGACTTATACTACATTACAAAAAAAGGAATTGCATTCGGCATCGACATTAAGTCCCTCCATCTGAAAACAGCCATATATTCTGCACATTTTGACACCTTGACAGACTATTCCTGCAACACAAAATTTTGGCAAAACAGCGTCGAAATCTATGTCGGAGACAACCGATGGCTATCTAATGGAGCATTTAAAGCCGGTTTACACTACGAAGTACTCCCATTTGAACAGACAACCATTCTCTCAAACTACCTATTTTCAAACCGCAGCGTTCCAAACTTTTTCAACTATCTTTCGGATGATGCCGAAAAAGTCATGGGTATGGAATATTCCTATAAAGGCGAATGGTCCAACCACCTCCTTGAAGCCTTTGTAGAAGGCACCTACGACAACACCGATGATGGATACTTCCCCACAAAAGGATTTCTTGTAAGCGCCCGTTACGACTGTATTTTTGAAAGCCAAGATGAAAATGGAGAATCGAGCCAATACCAACAATTACGTTTAAATGCCAAAGGTGTAATACCCGTTTCCAAACGTTTTGCCATCATTCCCTCTTTGCAAGGTTTGATGATAAGCAATTTCAATTTTAGCAATTTCAATGGCTCCTTAATAGAAGTCCACTCTATTCACGAAAGCTACATAGGCGGAGTAATGATGGGCGAATATGGGACCAACCACCTCTCATATATCGGTTTCAATTGCCCTCACGAATTGCTGACATGCAACGAAATTGGTGTATTCAATCTTGATTTTCGTTATCAACTTGGCCGCAAAGACTACCTGACCTTCACTGCCGCATGCTACAAAATTTTCAACCAACCCCAAGGTGACGACACTTATCGTTTGGGATTCGGTGACGGGGAACCGACCGACTACACCTTTGCATTACAGTATGGCCACAAATCACTTATCGGTCCTGTCACCTTCAATGTCCATTGGTCCGCACACAACCGACCCACACGCTGGGGGTGCCATCTGACCATAGGCTTTGATTTCTAAAATAGCATGTGCTCAAGCAAAGTGTAAGTTCCCAAACCTATCAAAACTAATCCTGCAATTGAAGAAGCAACCTTGTCGGGGATGTGCAAATTGCGTTTGCCAAAAAATACACCAACTAATGATAGCAACATGGTCACCACGCCAATAACTAACACGGTAAAGAGTATTTGAGACATAGCCAGGCTGAATCCGAGACTAATACCCACCACAAAAGCATCAATACTGGTGGCAACTCCCAGGATGCACATTGTGCCAAACTTGGTAACATCAAGGGGTCTATCATCTTCCTCGCTGTGAAAGGCATCCCAAATCATTTTACCACCCACAAACAGCAGTAATCCAAAAGCAATCCAATGATCTATCGTAGAGACAAAGTCCTGAAAAGCAACTCCAAGCAACGCTCCCAACAGGGGGAGCCCTCCTTGGAAAACACCAAAAACAAAAGCCATCAACACCCCTTTGCGATAAGGCATTTTGCTTTTGAAAGTACTGGCAGTCGACACAACAAGACTATCGACACTCAATGCTAAAGCCAATAGAAAAACTTCAATTAACGCCATTTATATCAATTTAAAGTAGATATTTTTCTTTCTTGGGAAACAGCAGCGAAAAACAGATTGAACCCACCAATATGCCGAGGATTACCAACAACGATACCAACGTGCTCACCTCAAAACCCAAAAATTCGTGACCAATCATTTTCACCCCAATGAAGCAAAGCAGGCACCCCAAACCATATTTGAGCAGCCAAAACATATCGGTAACATTGCTCAGCAAGAAGAAAAGGGAACGCAACCCCATAATAGCAAAAATGTTGGAAAAATAGACGATAAATGTGTCGGTTGTAACCGAAAAAACGGCAGGGATACTATCAACAGCAAAGATAATGTCGGAGAACTCAATTACCAGCAGTACAAGGAAAAGAGGCGTCATATAATTCTTTCCATCAATCTTGGTGAAGAATTTGTGTCCGTCAATATTTCTAGTAACAGGGAAGAAACGACTAGCCAATTTTACAGCAGGATGATTTGCCGTGTCAATTTGTTCGTCACCTTTGTCGCGGAACATCTTGATGCCGCTATAGATGAGTATGACACCAAAGATAGCCAGCACCCATGAGAATTTTTCAACCAAAGCTCCCAACAAAAAGATGAAAAGGAACCTCAGTACTATGGCGCCCATGATGCCCCAAAAGAGAATTCGATGGTAATATTTCTTGTCGATACCAAAACTAACAAAAATCATTATCATCACGAAAATATTGTCTATCGACAACGACTCCTCCAAGAAATAGCCCGCCAGATATTGCGAAAAGACCTCTTTTCGATAAATACCTAAAGCGGTAGCATAGTCGGTAGAAGCCTGAATCTGAGCTTCCAAGCCCGAGCCTTTGACGTATGCCAACAGATCCTCCATACTGGTGATACCATGTACCCACTCGGCTTTGAAAAGCAACAACATGCCAAAAAGCATTGCCAATGTAATCCAAACACCCGTCCAAATGGCGGCCTCCTTAATCTTGATGACATGGTCTTTTTTGTGGAACACGCCCAAATCCATCGCCAACATAAAGACGATGAAAACCATAAAGGCTACGAAGAAGATGATACGCGATGACATATTTTCTATTTTAGTTTTTATTTCTTTTATTATAAAAAAATCCCATAGACACGTTTTGACCGTACCTATGAGTCTCATTGCTTCCGAAAGACACCAAGTTCATATTACTACAAACCAGTGATTTGTTGATATCTTTCACGACCTTTGCCGCCAATTACTCCCTCATAATATCGAGTGCAAATATACATATTTTTTCTGACATAATAAAAAAATCGAATCAAACCTCCTCAGGCAAAACTGCAAATGTTGTGCCAAGCAGACCTGGATTCTCTCGCAACACCTCATGAGCCACAAGTCCCATTGTGTGTCGCAGGTTCAATTCGGTAAGATGTATCTCCCCTTGCTTCGAACTGATGTAATCAACACCCAACGGTCCCTCATATAATGGCGCGATGTTTTTTCCCAGCCAACATTCCAAATCGTTTTGCAGACTTTGGTGGAAGCCGACTCTGCTACGGATTTCTTCATCCGAGAGGAGAAGATTATGCCTATACACGCCATTGATCGATTCAAACAACGAAAAGCCCACAAACCGAAGTCTTCCTCCTTCCACATAATACTCCAGTGCGAAATTATCCCTCACCTCTCTGCGTGGCTCCACGATAACGCAACGTTGCTCGTGCACCATTTTCCGCATCCAGCGCCTGTCGTGATCGCTCATTTTACCGGTCACCCATCGTAACCCACGGCCAGCACCCGACCACGGGGCTTTCATCACCACGGCTCCATGCTTCCCTATCATTTCCTCCACCTCGACCTCATCTACAGCCGCCCTACAATCGGGTTGCAAGGGCAGCACGGTGCTGCGATGTTGCAATTGACGCCAACACAACAAAGACTCTTCCGAAGGCATCAGCGATTCTTGCACCCCTTGTTTGAGCAGTTGCGTTCTCAGCGTCAAATTCCACCCCCAAGGGATGATCTCAATCTGCGCATTGGGAATGTTCTTCACCTCCAGCCCCACTTCTGCTGCCGAAAACAACTTTGCTTCGGGGTAGATATAACCCATGAGATGTTTGCTTGTCCGAGCAAAATTCAGGGCCGATTCGGGCGGGACATAGTGAGCGCTCCCATTGGCCAGACAAAGGTCATGTTCGGGGTTGAAAATACAAAATATCTGCATTTCATTATGATACAAATGGGAGCCGATTGGGGCTCCCATTTATATATATTATTCCAATAATAATTATTTATTGACTTGGAATTTGGTGCAACCTGTAGCAAAGAAATTGCTGATCTGGTTGGCGGCAGCAATACCGGCATTGATGTTGGCTTCTTCTGTCTGGGCACCCATCTTTTTGGGAGTGGCAAAATAGCGGCCTTCGAAAGCCTTGAATTCGGCGTCTGCATCGGGCATGATGTCGGTGATGTATTTGAGGTCGGTGCGCTCGGCCATCAGTTTGAGCAGTTCGGGCTCGTTGATGACTTCCTTACGGGCGGAGTTGACCAGGATGCCACCCTTGTGCATCTTGTTGACGAGGGCGTAGTTGATGCTCTGCTTGGTCTCGGCGGTAGCGGGGATGTGGAGGGACACTACGTCGCAAGTCTCAAACAG
>JAZUIX010000189.1:0-14362 GCA_045642445.1 Bacteroidales bacterium
TACGAAAACTGCGTTTTCGACAGACGTACCCCCTCAATAAAAAAGCAGGACATTTATCCTGCTTTGCGATTTCTTGGGGGTGGGAGGTGGGGTTCGAACCCACGACCTTCGGATCCACAATCCGGCACTCTAACCAGCTGAGCTACGCCCACCATTTTGACCCGTTTTCTTTCACGAAATCGAGTGCAAAAGTACTAACTTTTTCCGACATGACAAAATTTATTTCAAAAATATTTGTAACTTTGCGGTATGATATCTAAAGCAAAATTAAAGGAACTTGCTGTATATAAGCAACAAAAGCGCTGCGACGAAGATTCTGTTTTTGTCGTCGAAGGGGTCAAAATGTGCCACGAAGCACTGGCCGCAAACATGCCAATAAAATATATTTGCGCCACAAATTCGTGGTTTTTGCAACACCCGGATCTGCCTCAAGAGGCACAAATTTTCGAGGTCGACACCCCCTCGCTCGAACGTCTCAGCAGTCTCCGCACCCCCAACGAGGTGTGGATGCTCCTCCCTCGCTGTAGCTTCGCTGCAGCTTCGCTACCGCAGCCTCCCCTCACCCTGCTTTTAGACCACCTACAGGACCCGGGCAACCTCGGCACCATCATCCGCACCTGCGACTGGTTCGGCATCCGCAAAATCGTCTGCAGCCCCGACACGGTGTCTTGCTACAACCCCAAAGTGGTGCAAGCCACCATGGGCGGCATCTTCCGCACCGAAATCATCTATACCGACCTCCCACAATACCTCTCCTCTTGCCGCATACCCGTCTATGGCGCCCTGCTGGATGGGGAGAATATTTGGAAGCCCGACTACACATTTCCCCACGAACCCAAAATCCTCGTCATAGGCAACGAGTCGAAAGGCATCAGCCCCGAGGTTCAAGCCCTTGTCACCCACCGTATCGCCATTCCCAATCTCGGCGGCACCGCCGAATCGCTCAACGCCTCTGTGGCATGTGCCATCCTCTGCGCCGAAATGGTACGATAAAACAACCTCTTTATGAAACGGTCACTTATCCTCATCCTTACCGCTATACTGTTCCTCGGCTGCCAACAAAAAGGCAACCGCATCAGTTCGCCCGATGGAAAAATCCGCGTGGTGCAGTACTACGACCGCGAGGACTGCTATCTGCCCTTCATCACTATTTCGGTCGACAAAAAGCCTTTGATATTGGTAGGCGGCATGGGATTGGATATAGCACCCGACAGCTGCCTTTTCCACCCCGACACAGTGGAGTATCTGCCACAAGTGGACACGGTGTGGAATCTTCCCTGGGGCGAAAACAAGGTGGTGCACGAATGTTATAACGAGATGGTGGTGAGGATGAAGCGAGAGAGCAACTCCCTCTCGGTGCGTATTCGTGTATTTGACAACGGCGTGGCTTTCCGCTACGAGTATCAATTGGCTCAGTTGAACGACAGCACATACGGCAGACTTCTCGGTGACAAGACTTATTACCGCTTTCCCTCCGACGGCGTGTGCTGGAGCATTCCCGCCAACTTTGAGAGCTACGAGTTTGCCTATCGCGAGCAACCCCTTTCGCAAACCACCGACGCCAACACCCCTTTCACCTTCCGCCTGAAGAACGGACGCTACGGAGCCATTCATGAGGCCAACCTCCGCGATATGCCCGAGATGACTTTGGTGCGCGACACCAACAGCGAGGACGGCTACCCTGAGTTCCGCACTTGGCTCGCACCCAGTGCCGACAGCATCATCGATTATACCTACCACATTGAAGGAGAAAATCTCGTCACTTCGTGGCGCACCATCTCTATTGGCCGTAAGGCGGTGGAT
Source organism: Bacteroidales bacterium (assembly GCA_045642445.1). GTDB lineage: Bacteria > Bacteroidota > Bacteroidia > Bacteroidales > P3 > Colimorpha. The sequence goes on from JAZUIX010000189.1 coordinate 1,804, forward strand.
TTGATTAACAACGACATGATTCTCTGTCTCAACGATCCCTGCCTCCTTCCCCACCCCGAACAGTATCGTCCCATGAAATATGTGGGCGTGTGGTGGGGTATGCACCTCGGCATCAACAGCTGGGTGCCCGACTCTCGTCACGGTGCCACGACGGAGAACGCTATAAGATATATTGATTTTGCGGCAGCCAACAACATCGACGCGGTACTCTTTGAGGGTTGGAACCAAGGCTGGGAGCAATGGGGCGGCACACAGGTGTTCGACTTCACCCACGCAGCTCCCGACTTCGATGTCGACAGCGTTGTCTCCTACGCCCACAGCAAGGGGGTCGAGGTGATAGCGCACCATGAGACAGGCGGCAATATCCCCAACTACGAGACCCAGATGGATGAAGCCTACGCTTGGTGCCGCAATCACGGTATCCATGCCGTGAAGACGGGCTATGCCGGAGGTTTTCCCAACCGCGAGATTCACCACTCGCGCTACGGTGTGCAGCACTACGCCCACGCCATGCGAACCGCAGCACAATACGGCCTCGCCCTCGATGTGCACGAACCTATCAAGCCCACAGGACTCCGTCGAACCTATCCCAACCTGATGAGTGGCGAAGGATCCCGCGGCATGGAGTGGAACGCCTGGAGCGACGGCAACGATCCTCGCCACCAAGTCACCCTCCCCTTCACACGCCTCCTCGCTGGACCTATGGACTACACCCCAGGCATTTTTGACATTACCTACAATCGCATCAAGGACGACCCCCGCTGTCAGCAATGGAACCAAAAGGATGCCCGCGAATGTTGTGTGCACACCACAATAGCCAAGCAGGTGGCTCTATGGGTGCTGATATATTCACCACTGGTGATGGCTGCTGATTTGATTGAGAATTATCAAGATGCCCAGGGCAACATTCACCCCATGTTCCAGTTCTTCCGCGACCTCAACCCCGACTACGACTGGTCTGAGGCCCTACAGGGCGAACCCGGACAATACGCCGTTATTGCTCGTCGCTCGGGCGATACCTACTACCTCGCCGCTGCTACCAACGAAGAGGCCCGCACCATCCGTGTCCCCCTCTCCTTCTTGGGAAAAGGATCCTACACTGCCACCATCTACGCCGATGGCCCTGACGCCCACTACGACACCAATCCCACCAGCTATCAAATCATCATACAGCAGGTATCCTCTCACACCCGCCTCAAACTCCAGCTCGCCCCAGGTGGCGGCTGTGGCGTCATTTTTTCACCAACTTCTGACAAAAAGTAGTATTCGCTATTCGAATAAAATATATGCCTTTAGGCAAAGAGGATATGTTGACTTGGGTAATTCCTTTTACTATAGGCTTACGCATCATCTCCCTGCCCAACATGTTTATCACCATCATCTCTGACTGCCTCTCAATATTGGCATCTATCACAAAGTAATCATTCGCAGGATTCGGATAGATAGCAACAGCATCTATAGTCCTATCCGCAATACCCATATACGTCGTATCTCCCACCGCTTTGCTGAAATCGGGGATACCGTATCCGCGCTTTCTTCCCGGGGTATCGGCCGAGTCGCACCACGACCGCACACTGTCGCACAGCTGTTCGGGACTCAGCATCGGGTAACGCTGTCGCACACAAGCCATCATGCCCGCAATAATAGGACCCGAGAAAGAGGTGCCACTCGACCAGACAAGCTTGCCCGTAGAGGCGGCACAAGGCACATAGCTTCCCCGTGCCATCACATCAGGCTTGATGCGGAAATCCCATGTGGGGCCATAAGAACTGAACGATGCCCAATCACCCGTCTCATCCACCGCTCCAACGGTGAGCACATGTTCCCCATCGGCGGGCACACCCAAATGTTGTGGAATACTCTGACCCTCGTTGCCTGCCGAATTGACCACCACCATGCCTCTGCTCACAGCCACTTCAGCGCCCAGCGTTATCGGTGCTGTGCGCCCGTCCAAGTCGCGCAAAGTGTGGTTCTGTGTGCTATCGTCAAAATAGAAATATCCCAGCGACGTGGTGACAATATCGGCTCCCATGCTGTCCAAATATTCGGCCGCAGCCACCCAATTATATTCCTCCAACAGCGTCTCCGAAGTAGTGTTCTCTGTTCTGCAAAGGATATACGAAGCCTTAGGGGCTGTTCCCACATAGAAACCTGGCAGATATGTCGCCATTGTCGAGAGCACCATCGTGCCGTGTGAGTGAACATTGTACACATTATCCCCCAACCACACGAAATCGCGTGTGGCTACCAATCTTCCTTCCGCACGCAGGGTATCGAAAAACGCTATGCTGTCCACTCCGGGGAAACCTCCGTCGCATACCCCTATCAGCACACCTTCGCCTTGGTAGCCAGCACTATGGAGACTATCACCGTGCAATTGTCGTATCTGGTCGTATCCCCAATTGTAATAATTATGGTCGAAGGCATTTTCATACTCCACATAATCCACAGGGTAATAACCACCCATAACCTCCGTCTCGGGAGGATAGAGTGTGCCCGAGTCGCACAGCTGATATGCCACCACGAAAGGCATTGAGTCCAACAATGCCGCCATGCGGGTGCTGTCCGCAAATACAGCCACGCCATTGAGCCACTTTGATCGGTTCTGCACTCTGAAACCCGCCTGCCGCAAAGCTACAATATAGGCCTCACTCACGGGCAAATCCAAACTGTCCAACGCTATTCCCAGTCGGTCTCTGCGTTCCAAAGCCCGAGGTCCGAGAAAAGCTGAAGGATTGTCCAAACTATACGAGCTTCCCGCCTTGTCACGCAGCGTCACCCAATACTTGTTCACCGTCTGTCCCTGTGCTATACACACAACAACCCACGCAACCAAAAAAAGTATAATACGTCTCATATATTTCTCCGTCTTCCCTCTTTAACAACTCTATTCTTAAAGTTATTTTATCTGCTCCAACAACCATGCGTATGTGAAATTCTGATACCACAACTCACATGCACCATTCGGATTTTTCTCTATATAAGCCCCGATGGTGCCGTCCTTCTGCAAGGTCAGCGACGAATATACCGACGGGCCCTCACACAGCTTCACAGGAGTCTGCCATGTCTTTCCCTCGTCATAGCTGATAAAGATGCTCACATTCTCGCGGTTCATTGAGTTGGGGATGGAATGGAGGAGAATGTTGCGCTCACCACCTTCATCGACTGCGCTGAGGCGCAGAAGTTCGCCGTTACAGGCGTTGGTGTTCATCTCAGGCCATGTGTATGAAGCGCCCCAATTGACACCCGCATCCTCCGAAATGGTATAACCTCTGGGTCCACTTTGGCGGACACTCATCAACACCCTGCCATCCACAAGTTCCACAACCTTGGCCTCATCGCCAGCATAGAAGGCACAGTTCGATACCTGCCAAGTGTACCCGTTATCGTCGCTATAGACCACAAAATTGTCTGGCACATTCTCATTTTTACGGCACAAAGCAGCCACGAAGAGGATGCGACCTTTGTGCTCGCCACGTTTCAGCACAAGACCGTTGCCCGAGGCGATGAAGCCGCCTTTGTAGTTGCGGCAGACGGAGTTGATGGCCTGCGAACCCCATACGAGGGTGTGGATGTCCTCGGCCTGCGACCAGCTCACGCCGCCATCAGTGCTGCGGCAGACAAAGATGCCCTGCGGGTCGGCCTCGGTGGATTGCCAAAAGCCGTTTAAGCCACAGAAGAGGCAGAGCACATCACCGTTGGGGCACACCACCAAGGCGGGGTCGCCATAGCCGTGCTTGTAGCCTGTGCCGGCAATAATAGTCTGCGGATTGCTCCAAGTGCGACCATTATCGCTACTGCGACGACACACAATGTCAATATCTTCGGGCAGGTCTCCCTCATTGTATTTCCGCTTGTCGTTCACCGCCAAGAGGGTTCCGTCGGGCAGGGTGCAAATTGCCGGAATGCGATAATTCTTCGATCCAAACCACCCTGGAGCATAGAGCCGTTTCTCAAAGAAAAACACACTGTCGCTCAACTCAATCTCGGGTTTCACCACCGTATCCTGGATCGGCACAACAGGCTCCTCAGGTTTCGTGCAAGCCACCATAGGTATCACCGTCAATGCCGCCAAAAGTAATAATGTCTTTATCTTCATATTATCGATTTTAGTCTAAACTCCTGATAAATAAAATATAGTTTCCTAATCAAAAATTGTCATCTGTTTTTCGCCGCTCCTCACCAAGTATCACTCAATAAAGAGAAGCCCCACATCATCCTCAGACCTCTTTCTCACTTCCCCAGCACTATCACAAAGCCTCCTCCTGGGGCCATGTGCACCGTCTCAGTATAATGATTCGACGAGTTGTACTGGTTGATGATCTGGGTCTCCATCTTCTGGTAATCCGAACCCTTTCTGTCGGCATTCACGCCGTCCTGATATACCGTGTAGCCCTCAATGTTGCCAAACTGGCTCAGGTCTATCTCCACGTCACGAGCCGTCCAGTTGGTAATGCCACCGATATACCATCTGTCACCCTTTCTACGAGCGGTGATGATATATTCACCCACCTTGCCCTCCAACACACGGGTCTCATCCCACACCGTGGGCAGCGAAGCTATCAGTCGGGTACACTCTCGTTCCCTCATGTAGTTGGTAGGAGCGTCACACATCATATTCAGTGGCGACTCCAGCACCAAGTAGAGGGCCAGCTGATGGCAGCGTGTTCCCTGACTCATAGGCTCTGACCAGCTGGGGGAATAGCACCCTTTGGCCGCGTTGCGCATAGCACCCTGAGTATAGTCCATCGGACCTGCTGTCTGACGTATAAAGGGCAGTTCAGTGTCGTACTGCACCTGGTTCCACGACTCGGGAGCCCACTTCAGTTGCTCCAGTCCTGCCACACCTTCGAAGTTGAGCACGTTGGGATACGTCCTGTTCAGTCCCGCAGGTTTAAACGCGCCATGGAAGTCGACCACCATCTGGTATTTCGCACACATCCTCGCAGCCCTGTAGTAGAAGTCGGTCATAGGCTGGTCATCACGATCCATGAAATCTATCTTGAAACCGCTGATGCCCATATCGCTATAATGCTTGCACACCCGTTCCATATCACGATCAAAGGCGTAGTACCCCGCCCACAGTATGAGCCCCACACCTCGTTCTTGGGCATACTTCACCAGCATCTCTAAATCTATCTCCGGCACCACCTGAAACAGGTCGGCCTTCATGTTCACCGCCCAGCCCTCATCAAGAATGACATATTCAATGCCGTTCTTCGAGGCAAAGTCGATGTAGTATTTGTAGGTGTCGTTGTTGATGCCCGACTTGAAGTCCACGCCCGAGATGTTCCAGTTGTTCCACCAGTCCCAAGCCACCTTGCCAGGCTTTATCCAGCTAATATCGCTCACCCGTGAGGGGGCGGCCAACAGATAGCTCATATTGTTCTCGGCCAATTGGATGTCGTTGCTGCTCACCATCATGATGCGCCACGGCAACGTCCTCGGGCCCGTGATTTTTGCCATGTATGGATAACGACTCTGCACCCGCATCTGTAGGTTGTTATGTCCTCCCTGCTTCACCTCTTTTGGATACGAAGCATGAACGCCGTCCAAGGTGTTGCCCGAACCCTTTTTCAGATACAAACCGGGGTAATTCTCCAAATGCGTCTCCGTGATGCACACTTTCATTCCCTCGCCACAGTCCACCAGCATAGGCAAAAAGGCCAAGCGACCCTCCTGCATCTCCGACAAACGTATGTGCGTGTACAAATTCTCAAACGAGGTAGAAAACTGCACGTCGGGGTTCTTTTCGTCGTACTGCGACACGTAGGGCACCCACGCCTCGCAGTCGGTCGGGAAATTCAGCACAACGCCCTCACTATTCACCTCAACTGTGTCTTTCCCCGAACACACCAGCCGATACGCCAGTCCGTTGTTATATGCTCTGAATTCCACATCCCACGTACCCACAAAGTCCAGATATAATGCGTTATAATTGTCACGCATTGTGGCCGTGCGAGTGAAAGGTGACGAGATTGTCACGTCCACCTTGCTTGTTTTGGCCTTGCCCACTTTGGGCGTCATACCTTCAACCGCAGTAAAATAAGCGAAGAGGTCTCCCTCCATGTCGTGTATGCCACCGTTCTTCCTCTCGCAAGTGTTCAACCAAAACTCCGAGGGCCGCATCAGCACCCGCCCGTCGTAGGTGAGGTCGTAGGTGCAGTTGTCTCCTACGACGATATGACTCACCAACCTGCCGTCTGGTGAAGCCAACGTATAAGTCTTCGGCTTAGCCTGCAATGCGCCACAAAACGCAACCATCGCAACCAAAACCCCTATAAGCTTATATCTTTTCATCTTGACAATTATCAATTTTCAATTCTTCTCGCTCCGTCGCCTATCACCACAGGAATAATCTTGCACTCCACACCGAACTTTTCTTTGTATCTCACGGGAATTTCGTTGACGAACTTCTCATACACCTCTTCGCGGAGCAGGTTGATAGTACAGCCTCCGAAACCACCGCCCATGATGCGGGATCCCGTAACACCGCAGCGCCGTGCCTCATCCACCAGATAATCTAATTCCTCGCAGCTCACCTCATAGTCCTTGCTGAGTCCCTCATGGATGAGATACATCTGCTGTCCAACGGTCTCATAATCATCATGCTGCAAAGCCTCACTCACCGCCATCACACGGTCGTACTCGCCCAACACATAACGGGCGCGACGATAGTCCTCATCGCTTATCTTCGTCTTCACCTCCTCGAGCATCGCCCACGTACAGTCTCTCAAAGTCTCCACTCCCACCAACTGGGCCACATGCTCACAGCTGCGACGTCGGTCGTTATAGGGCGACCCCACCAACTCGTGTTTCACACAACTGTTCACCAGCACCAGGCGGTAGCCCTCGGGGTGCCAGGGGAAATATTCATACTCGCCACTACGGCAATCCAAGCGCACCAGACAACCCTCCTTGCCATGCATCGAGATAAACTGGTCCATGATGCCGCAGTTCACCCCCACATATTTGTGTTCCGTGGCCTGTCCTATTTTGGCCAAGGTCATCTTATCCAATCCACCCTCGAACAGCGTGTTCAGAGCGTTCGCAAAACAACACTCCAGCGCTGCCGACGAGCTCATACCTGCCCCGAGGGGCACATCGCCAGCATACACCGCATCGAAGCCTTCCACGCATACCCCTGCCGCCATCATCTCCCTCACTACACCATAGACGTAGCGAAAATGATTCTCCGCTGGTCCTTGAGGGTCGTCGAACGAAAAGGTGCAACGCATGTCCAGATCCAGGGCACATAAGTTCACCTTGCGGGTGTTGTTGGGTCTGATAGCCGCCATGATTCCCTGACACACAGCACCGGGAAATACAAAACCGCCATTGTAGTCGGTATGTTCACCAATGAGATTTATACGACCTGGGGCAACAAATACGGTCCCTTTACCGGCACCAAAACAACCCTCAAGCCTATTTTGCAATAATTTTTTTTCCATATTCTATATTTATAAAAGAACCCTCAATAATTCTAAAATCAACCCACAACTCTCCTCAATCCACCATTTTCCCATTCTCCCACATGCCATCGTACACCAACTTGTCGTCCTTATAGAGCTTGCCATGGCCGTTCTGGCGGTCGTTCACCCACTGACCCTCGTAGCGTTTGCCCTTGTTGACACCACTATTCCAGGTGTAGGTGCCGAGACCATGTTTGCGACCCAGGTGCCAGTTACCCTTGTACACGTCCCCTTTCTGGAATGTAAACGTCCCCTCACCCTCGTGGTGGCCATTGAGTTCCTCGCCTTCGTAGGTATCGCCATTGGCATAAGATATCATCACTTTGCCACACAGCTCGCCATTCACAAAGTTGCCCTCATATCTGCTGCCGTTGGCGCGAGTGAGCACCCCTTGACCATGGGGCACATTGTTGGCCCAAGTACCCTCATACACGTCGCCTGAGGCGTAGCGGTAGGTGCCACGTCCCTGATGCTGGCCATTCTTCATCGAACCCTCGTAGCGGTCACCATTGCTGTAACGCACATTGCACAGGCCGTCGGGGACACCGTTGGCGAAACTGCCCTCAAAACTATTTCCCTCCGCATCTTTGAGCACGCCATGGGTGGCTCGGCCGTGCACCCAATGTCCGTCGAAGATGTCGCCGTTGGCATAAGTGCATACCCCCTCACCTTCGGGCTGACCATCCCTGAACTCGCCCTCGTATATGCTGCCTGTGGTGTATTGATAGCGGCCATGGCCCTCGGGTTTGCCATCCACCAACTCACCAGTATACACATCGCCCGACTTCTTGATCCAAGTGGCGGACACCAGTACGTCCTTCTCAAACTCGCCCTCCAATCTGTCACCATTGAAGAGATAGCACACGCCGTGACCCTCTCTCTGACCATGCACAAAGTTACCCTCATAACGTTCTGTACGCGACTTGCGGTCACGGTAGAAAAATACCCCCTCGCCGTGAGGCTGACGGTGCGCGTCAACATAACCCACATACACGTTGCCTCCACGAAAATGCACCGTATCCATCTTCTGCGCCATAGCAACACCTGCCGCCACGAGCAAAATCAAAACAAGCAATAGCGTTCTTTTCATGGTTTTTATCGATTAATAGTGATCTGTGACCAGGAGGGCGGCAGCCAACTCTTAATTCTTAACTCTTAACTAAAGTCAGGCTCCCGCCCCACTCATAAATCATAATTCATAAATCATAAATCAGTTTCCCTTCTTCACCGGGTCGGTGGTCAGGCCAATACCCAGTTTCTTGAATATCTTGCGATCCACCTCGCTGAGCATCACCGTGGCGTGTACCTGACAGCCGTCCAGCTGTGGCAGACATTCCAGCGCACGACGGCAGTTCTCGTCGTGAAGACTCAGCATCGACAATGCCACAAGCACTTCGTCGGTGTGCAACCTCGGGTTGTGGCCATGCAGCATGTGTACCTTTGTCTGCTGGATGGGTTCAATCATCTCCTGTGGTATGAGACGTATGCTGTGATCTATCCCCGCCAAATGTTTCAGCGCGTTGAGCAGCAGCGCAGCACTGGGTCCCAGCAAGGCACTGGTATGAGCCGTGATAATGGTGCCGTCGGCCAGTTCTATGGCCGAAGCGTGGGCACCCTCCAACTGCTTACGCTCCAAGGCCGCCACCGTGGTACGGCGGTCAGCGGTCTTTATCTTCATCTGCTTCATCAGCAGGGCTATCTTGTTCACCTCGTTCTCGCTGCTCTTGCCTTGAGCAAAGTCGCACAAAGCGGTATAATAGCGTCTGATGATCTCATCCTTCGACGCCTGGCAGCACACCTCGTCGTCCGAGATACAGAAACCCGCCATGTTCACCCCCATGTCGGTGGGCGACTTGTAGGGATTCTCGCCATAAATGCCCTCGAAGATAGCGTTCAGCACCGGGAAAATCTCAATGTCGCGGTTATAGTTCACCGTCGTTTTGCCGTAAGCCTCCAGGTGGAACGGGTCGATCATGTTCACATCGTTCAAATCAGCCGTGGCGGCCTCGTAAGCCACATTCACAGGGTGCTTCAGCGCTATGCTCCAGATGGGGAAAGTCTCAAACTTGGCATAACCCGCCTTCACACCACGCTTGTTCTCCTGATACAGCTGGCTGAGGCACACCGCCATCTTTCCACTTCCGGGGCCCGGTGCCGTGATGACCACCAAAGGCCGCGAGGTCTTGACATATTCGTTCTTGCCAAAACCCTCATCCGAGCAAATCAAGTCCACATTCGTGGGATAGCCCTCGATGATGTAATGGTAATACACGTTCACCCCCAGTCTTTCCAGCCTTTCGCGGTAAGCCATGGCGCTACCCTGTCCGTTGAAATGGGTAATCACCACCGACGTCACCTGCAGACCTCGGTTCATAAACTCGTCGCGCAAACGCAGCACATCCTCGTTGTATGTTATACCCAGGTCGCCACGCACCTTGTTCTTCTCAATATCCAAGGCGCTGATGACAATCACAATCTCCGCATCGTCGCGCAACTGCATCAGCATCTTCAACTTACTGTCGGGTTCGAAACCTGGCAGCACACGGCTGGCATGGAAATCGTCAAACAGTTTGCCTCCGAATTCAAGATACAGTTTGTCGCCGAACTGAGCGATACGCTCCTTGATGTGTTCGGACTGGATTCTCAGATATTTCTCGTTGTCAAAACCGTACTTCATAGGTATTAAATTTAAACAATACGGATTGCAAAGATACGATTTTTTTTAGAAATATACAATTAAAAATACTATAAGGGCTGTTTCGACCTATTTTCTTCGCCTTATCGGGAGCAGGAAACTGACTATGGCTAAGCCTATTATCAGTCCTGAGAGGAGGAAGGCCCACACGTTTGTGGCTCTCGATTGGGCCGTCACGGTGTAATCGCCAGGAATCATCCGCGCACCCGAAACACGGTAGCTCAACCCTTGGGGCCCAACGACGCCGATATTGGCGTATGTGATACGCCCTGGAAGCACGAGTTGGGCATCCACCTGCAGGGTCATATTCTCCAGCATCTGCTCCACCAAGCCCCCCATCGCCTCTTCTCCCGCAAAACCTTCGGCAAACAATTCGTTGTAGGCATCACTATGAAAATAACCCGAAAAAATCTTGGTCACATCCTCCATCATCTCCATATTGTTCGAAGCCGCATACTCCGTGATACTGTCACGAAGCGAGTCGAATTGTTCGCGACTCACAGGGGGGTGAGGGAGGGCGTTGTAATTGTCCGCCACCACATCGCACGCCGTGTTTATCCAACATGCCAGCAGCCATTTGTCCACCTTCTTTTCAATATCGTCGTAAAGGATTTTCTTCTCGTAAGGGCTGTAGGTGGGCAGTTTCTCCTCCTGTCCCACGAACCAGTATGCCGCCAAGGTGCTATCCACATAATCGCTCAGAGGCACCCGAAACAACGCCTCCTGGCTGGGGTACGTCTCGCTATACAGATAGTCGGTATAGAACCACTTGAAACGCTTGGAGAGCGAGATGGAAGACTTCAACGTGCCTTCCGCAAGGCGGAAAGGGGAAGCCTCGGCCATCTCCTCCACCGAGGCAAAATCTCTTTTCACGCACAGCAACACCGTGTCGCACAGACTTTTGCTGCCGCAAGTTTGTGAAGCAAGAATCTTTGCGAGCGAATCGTACTCAGCCACACTCATAGGGTAGGCATAATGAGCCGTATCGTCTTTGTATCGCCAACTCTTCTCCCAAAGGCTGTCCTCAACCAGGCGGCCCATCGTGCTGCCGAGATCGTTTGATCCCACCAAAGTGGCTGAGTCGGTAATGAAGGCCACCTCGCGGCTGCAGCTCCCGTCACGGTTCACCATGGTGCTCATATTCATCTCCGTATCTGTGCAACCTGCCGCCACGAGCAGCAAAGCCGCCAATATCAAATGCAATTTTGTCTTTTTCATAATAAAAATTGTTTAGTGAATGTTTTGAAAACTTGAATAGTCGATAAACGACTTATGGGCCGACCGATAGCATGCATAGAGGTCTTGCCATGAACCCTGTTCCGTCGAACAAGGTATAGGGGTCTGAAATTGCTCTATCTCAAAACTTTCTTGAGCAATATTGGAAGCGTTTTGAGGCGTAGTGTTGAGCCCCACAAACAGCCCTGCCAACACTATCGCGGCCACCGATGCTGCCACCCTCAGAGGCACCAGCCATCTGCGTTCTTTCCCCTCCCAGGGAATGGCCGCAAGCACCTCCTCGGCCATCGCATCCTCATCCGCAATCAAGGCCTGCTGCGAGTGAAGTCTTTGAGATATTTCTTCGAGTTTATTCATATCCGAGTTTCGATAATTTTGCTTTGATAATTTTTCGTGCGGCATAGAGGTTGCTCTTGATTTGGGTGGCATCCATACCCGTGATGGCGCCCACCTCCTCGCTGCTCAACCCCTCTATTTGTGTGAGGGTGAACACCACCCGCTGCTTGCTCCCCAAACCCTCAGCCAAAGCCCGCACTATGGCCGCCAACTCCTTGTTTTCCAATTGTCGCTGAGGGTCGTCGTGCTCCAAAAAACGGCACAACGCCGCCTCGTCCTCCTCCTTCAGCCGCTGAGGCCTCTTATGCTCCAAACGGTTCATGCACAGGTGCAAAGCAATAGAGTATATCCAGGTCGAAAAAGCGTACTCGGGGTTGTATCTCCTGAGTTTCTCCCACACCCTCACAAAGGTCTCCTGCACCACATCCCGGGCCTCTGCCTCGTCGCCCAACAGCCTGATGCCGAGCGTGAAGACCATCTGCTGGTATTGCTTCACCACCCCTTTGAAAGCCTCTCGGTCGCCCTGCAGGCACAGCTGTATTATTTCCGTTTTCTGTTGCATATTCTACCCCATTATACCGTTTCGAGGGCCAAAAGTCAAAAAAACGACCCTTGATTTTCGTCCCGAGGCATTTTGCAAAAGTAAGATTATTTTTTGAAATCCGCGAGTTTTTTTGCATCAACTCTTATTCTCCTCCCATTATGCTCCCATCGTTATGGTATCGTTATCGTATCCTTATGGTATCGTTATGGTATCGTTATGGTATTCCGGATACCATAACGATACCATAAGGATACCATAAGGATACGATAACGATAC
>JAZUIX010000190.1:0-3404 GCA_045642445.1 Bacteroidales bacterium
TGCTGTCTGCACGCAGATACATTTATGCATTCCTACCCCACACTTCGAGTGTGGGGTTAAAGCACCGACTGATGTCGGTAGGGTCGTGCCCTCGGCACGGAACACACAGGCTTTACATGTCCAGAATGGACATCCTCACCGTCAGGTGCTTTAACCCCACACATCAAGACGCAGTCAGATGTGTGGGGTATATAGTGGAGAGGGGGTCGCGTCCCGATGGGACGCTCTATAATTGTGATTAGTAAACTGAGAAATGAGAATAGGCGGCTCCCGCCCAACTCTTAACTCTTAACTCTTAACTCTTAACTCTTAACTAAAAAATCAGTCCTGTCAGCAATTCCTCGTTGGTGCGGATTTTCAATCCGCATTCTCAATCCCTTATCACGGAAAAACCCTGCAATGAAATAGTTGGCAGATTACAAATCTTGATAGTATATCGTGGCAGATTGCAAATCTGCCACAACGAGGTTAAAGGCCACCTACAATTTGTCCCATGTTATTTTTTAATGTCACTAAAATAAATTTTGCCATTTTGCAAAATGTTTGTATCTTTGCAAAGTCAAATCGGGTAAATAATTAGTGTATGGAAACGATAACATTACAGTATGATGCGAATAACACTCAGGTGCAAAGCATCCTTGCCATGCTCCGCAGCATTGGTTTGTTCAAAGTATCAGAAAGTACTCCATCGGAAGAGATGACAGAGGAACAAGAAAAAGAAGCATTTCTTTACACCTCGAGAGTAAATGCATCGAAAATATTTTCGCAACACCTTTAGTAATATTTTGCAAAAATACGAAAAATTATTGATATAACAAAATGATTAACAGAAAAACCACCAACGCTTGAACCAAAAGTCTATTGTGTCTGTGGATGTGTATATGCAAACCAGGGCGGTTCATCTACGGAAGCAAACTTCACTGCTAATGACGCTCATAATCTCAAATCGTTCTAGACTATTCATTAAGAATGGTGGGGTACAATGCCCCACCATTCCTTAAAAACAGGAACATGAAAAAGCAACTTCTTTTGACCCCTTTCCTGCTATTGGGTCTTTCTTGCCACTCTTCTTCAGATACGCGTGGATCTGACGTCCCATTCTCCGATACAGTCAAAATAGTATATGATTCGGATCGTGATATGAATCCTTTCTTTCTTGAGTTAGTAGGGGGGGACAGTTCAATATATTGCAATGCTGAAATAAACGGGATATTTCTCGATACGGTGCTGATTGATAATGGTTTCTATTATTCTGCCCTCTCTCCAGAAATACTTCCAATTCTGAATTTATCGTACACTGTGTTAGACAGCGTTACCCGAAACAATATACAAGAATACACTTGGATAACAGGCAAGACAAACAGTTTGTATATGAAGATAGGAAACACAGTATTACATTTAGACACATTCTTTATTACCCCATGGCATCAAATTGCAGCCAAGAAATCCACGAAGGCGGTAATTGGACGTGATTTCTTTGAGAAATACGTTGTGGAGGTAGATATCCAACACGAATTAATGACATGGGGGAATCGACTTCCGTCAACAATTGATCAATATGTGGCAATACCGACAATTTACACCAGCGACAAACCCGGATGTCCCCGACAAAGAAACATCAAGGTTGATGGATTTAAACTTAAAGATGGCAGCCCAATAGAAACATTTGTATTCTTGGATTTTGGGGCTCCTTGTACTATTTTCGACACGGCATCATTCCTGAAGCGAATTGACCTGCACTTTAGCCAAATAGACACCTCTTCTCTGGCATGGCTGATCCTGAATGAAATAGGAATGTCCATCGACAGTGTGAACTTTCCTGCTATCCGCAGGGAGAACGGGCGCGTTGTTGCGAGAGATCCAAATAATGTTATGGATATGTCGGAACTCTACGCCGACATCATCCTCGGCACCGACTTTCTCCGCCACTTCAATGTCATATTCGATTATAAAAACAATATGCTATATTTGAAACGAAACGAGCAATGAAGGATCATTACCTCACGATATATCCAATGAGTCTGAGGGGAACTGAAGTTAAGAAATTGATAAATAAAAAATCTATGCGGATCATAAAATAAAGTCTCATTCAAGAGTGCGCCGTTGAATGGGACTATAAACAAGGAAAGGTGCCCTATGGGGGAGACTGCCATCGCCGTAGGAAAGCATAACAGCCTTTCCCCACTCCCTGCACCTTAGGTATAATTCATATGCTCTGTTTGTAATAACGAGAGATTGGGGGAATTATTTTATGGGACAAGTATTTGTTTGTTTTCTGCCCATAAAGCACACAAAAGCAATCCGAAAACGCTGTGCAAGGTGCCAGCGTGCTCCGCGATAGGGTGATTAACAATACAACATATAATGATATGAAAAAGACAGACAAAAGACTATTCTCGAAAGAAACACTTGATACAATAGCCATGTCGAGGCTATATGGTGGGGAAAACAACAACAAATGCGACTCCAACCCCAGTTGCATTCAGGTTGACTGTGGATGCCCCACGGACACAATACCTACACTTCCAACTCTTCTTACACCAGAATGTGGCGACACAATTTCATTACCGCCCCAACCCAATCCACTCTGTTTATATTGTTGGAACAATGCAGAATGCCCGCCACCTCCCACAAACAATTCTACGTGTGGCAACTAGTATTATTTGAAAAATCAGTCATCCCACCAGTATGTCACGGTTCGGGATGACTGATTATTCTAAATTATTCTTTATATGAAGACAAAGGTATTAATAATTATTTCAACGTTAATATCCACGATAGCATGGGCACAGAGCAAACTCTCGCCTGCACAACTACAAGAGGATTTTAACCAGATGATGGAGCAGTACGAGCGCATCCACCCCAACCCGACGTGGTCGCTCGGTGGGGAGCGGTACAACGAGCTGAAGCGGCAGACGCTGGAGCGGCTCGACCGTCCGATGACTCAGTTGGATTTCTGGAGGGTCATCGCGCAGTGGAACCAGCATTTCGACGGACATACGCGGGTGGGCTTCCCGCAGATGGTGCCGCAGATGCCGGAAGGCATGATGGTTTTCCCGCCGATGAGCATAGTGCAGTATCGCGATGGGCAGCTGCGTTTCAGTTCCTACGAGGGTATGCCCGACAGCCTGCGGGGCTGCGAGATAACAGCTGTTGACGGTCACCGTGTGGGCGAGATTGTGGACAGCATCATGCCATACGTCAGCCACGAGAGCGGGGCTTACATGAACGCCACCATTCTGCGCTCGTTCAGTTTCTACTATAACCTTTTCTACGGCTACAGCCGGCAGATGACGTTTCGTTACATGCGCGACGGTGCGGAGAAGACCGTCCGGCTCGACCGGCGAACGCTCTACGAATGGCTTGTGCAGGTGGGCGACCATGGCAGCATCGGCAGCACGGGT
>JAZUIX010000191.1:0-8294 GCA_045642445.1 Bacteroidales bacterium
TTCCCCATCAGCGTTGTGGCTGAGAACGTTACCGCGCATGATGCTTTCATTCATTGGACCGACACTTCGAGCAACAACGCTTGGATGCTTTACTACTATCCTACCGCTGCTTCTGAAAATGTTGATTCTGTTTTGCTTACCGACACTTCTTATTATTTGGCAGGTCTTGAAGAACACACCGCCTATACTGTGAAGGTGGGTGCTGTTTGCGACACCAGCAACAGCGTCCTCCGCTCCGCTGCTTTCACCACTCCTTGGGGTTGTCCTCCTGTGGTGAATTTGGCCGCCACCTATCTTGCTGTCGACTCTGCCACCCTCGTGTGGAAAGAGGCCGGCGAAGCTTCGAGCTGGATTGTGGAGTACGACACTGTATCCTTCACCCCCGGTGCCGGCACGGCTATGTTGGAGTATGCTTCCGACACGACTATTACTTTTGCCGGTCTTGACACGGGCACAACATATTATGTGGCTGTCCGCCCCGACTGCGGCGGTGATGACTCCATCCTCTATACGTATATTTCTTTCACCACCCTTGCCGCCCTTCCCGCAACGGTGCCTTTCAGCTGCAACTTTGAAGGCGATGGCTCCAATGGTTTCGACTTCAACCAGGATGGCCAGACCAACCAGTGGTATATCGGCACAGCCACCAACAACGGCGGCAGCAAGTCGATGTACGTCTCGGCGAACAATGGCGCTACCAACGATTACACCACAAGCAGCACTTCGGTGTCCTATGCCAAGAGAGTTGTCTATATTGCTGAGGAAGGCGAGTATGCCTACAGCTATGACTGGAAATGCTACGGCGAGAGCAGCTACGACTATCTCCGCGTGTTCATGCTTCCCGCATCCGAAGACAACCTCACTCCTGGTTCAGGGCCCAATGGCTTGACTCCTTACAACTTCTCCACATGGGTTGCTCCTTCTACATGGTTTGACCTCGGAGGTAAGAAGAATCTGAATTCCTCTTGGAGCACCCAGACAGGTACTTTCAACGTCACTGTCCCCGGCACCTACGAACTCTTGTTTGCATGGGCCAATGACGGCAGCAGCGGCACCCCGCCTTCTGCAGCTGTGGACAATATCTTCCTGTCCCGCAACAGCTGTCCCCAGGTGCAGAACCTGGCAGCCCCATACGTGGGCACGGACACTGTCATCCTTACCTGGAACAGCGGCAGCACCGAGAGCTCATGGATTGTCAGCGACGGCATGAACGAATATGAGATATATGATACCACATATACGTTTGACCAGCTCAATCCTAACACACCTTACAACTTCACCGTCCGTGCAGTGTGCGCCGCAGACGACACCAGCATGGTTTCTTCTATCGCTGTCCGCACCGCTTGTGGCGACCTTAGAGTTCCTTTCAGCGAGGACTTCGAATCCTACGGCACAGGCACCACTGCCTTCCCCACCTGCTGGTTCAAGAAGGGCTCCACTGCCGACAGACCTTATATCAATGCCACCACTTCGTATGGTCATAACAACACTCACGGTCTCTATTTTTATGCCGCCTCGGGTGGTTATTGCTATGCCATACTGCCTCACACCAACCACGCCATCGACTCGCTGCAGGTGTCGTTCTGGGCTCGTCAGTACAGCACCAGCTACAACTGCTCGTTTGCCGTGGGTGTGATGTCCGACCCCAACGACATCTCCACTTTTGTGGCTGTTGACACGGTTCACCCCAACACCACCACTTACGAACAGTTTGAAGTGCCCCTCAGTTCTTATACCGGCACGGGCGGTTATATCGCCTTCAGCGGTATTGTTAACTCGGGTTCGTACCTGTATATGATGCTCGACGATGTGATGGTTGACTACTTGCCCGCCTGCCCGCATGTCGATAACCTTGTCTACAACTTCACTTCTGATGGTGTGGTGGTTGATTGGGATGAGATTGGTGACGCCGCTACATGGCAGGTTGTTGCCAGCAGCAGCATCAACAACCTCAATAGTCTCGCCGCTGCCTACGACAACGATCCTTCTATCGCCATTGACGTGTATGAAGACTCCATTGTCTTCGACACCATGGCCAACGGCACTACCTATTACGTCTTTGTCCGTTCCGACTGTGGCGACGGTTCTTACAGCTCCTGGGTCGGACCACTGTCTTTCACCCCGGGTTCTGTGAATATTCCCACCAGCGGCACTCACAGTGTTTCTGGCTGCGGTATCACCCTCTATGATGACGGCGGTATAAACGGTACTTACGCTGCCAACTGCAACACTATTTTTACCCTCTATCCTGCCTCTTCCGACTCCATCATCAAGTTGTGGGGTACCTACAACACCGAGTCTAACTGGGACTACCTCTATATCTATGATGGCGCCACCACTTCGGGCAATCCTATTGGGGGCGAACTTTGCGGCACCGGCACTATCGACACCATCGTGTCCTCCACCGGTCCTCTGACCATCAAGTTCACCTCCGACGGCTCCAATCAGTATGACGGCTTTGTCCTTCACACTGTCTGCGTTCCCGCTCCCGACTGCGGTCATGTTGAAAACCTCCAG
This sequence comes from Bacteroidales bacterium, assembly GCA_045642445.1. Lineage (GTDB taxonomy): Bacteria > Bacteroidota > Bacteroidia > Bacteroidales > P3 > Colimorpha. Next base: position 2,518 of record JAZUIX010000191.1, read on the forward strand.
ACCACCACTGGCCCCATCTCTGCCATCGTGAGTTGGACTCCCAGCATCATTGGCGATTACCAGGGTGCCACAGTTGAGTACAGAGAGGCTTCCGACGCTACCGCCGATTGGCTTTCTGTCACCACCACCACCACCACAGCAGCCATCAGTGGTTTGACCCCCGTCACCACTTACGACTACCGTGTTCAGGCCACTTGCGACAACGGCGAAGCCGATTGGGAGTATGGCACATTCACTACCGTCAACTACGAGTGCGCCGTTATCGATACCGCCAACAGTTTCTCCGACACTATTGGCAACGGATATACCACCAACGAATATTTCCCCACTTATTCGTTCTATGAGTATGCGCTCACTCAGCAGATCTACACTGCTGCCGATTTCGATACTGCCGTTGCCGGCACTATCACCGCCATCGGTATCCAGATGAGCAATATCTCTGTGACGCGTAACTGGGAAATCTATATGACCAATACCACTGCTACTCCTTCCACCCTCACTTCCTTCATTCCTGTGTCGGAAAATGATTTGGTTTGGAGCGGTACTACCTCCGGTATGACTTCGGGTTGGAACACTATCAACCTTGCCAGCGATTTCAACTACACAGGTGGTAATATCCTTGTCACTTTCCGCGACCGCACTAGTACCTATAGTAGTGGCAATGAGGGTTATACACACAGCATTTCTGGTAACTCTCTCTACATCTATCAGGACGGCACAGATTTTGACCCGACCAATCCTCCTTCGTATCCTGAGTATGAAAATGAGCGTCTCAATATGTTCTTCAACTTCCAGTCCTGTCTCGAACTTGAGACTTGTCCCGCTCCTATCGTCACTGTTGCAGGCAACACTACCAGCAGCATCGACCTGACCTGGGTGCCTGGCGGCGAAGAGAACTCTTGGAATGTCTACCACCGCGTTTTGGGCGACACCACCTGGACTCTCGATGGTGTTTCCGCAACCACAAACTACACCATCTCCGGCCTCTATGCAAGCACCGATTATGAAATCATGGTTCAGTCCATCTGTGGCACTGACGAAGGAGGTGCAGCCGTTATTGTGGCTTCTTCCTCTTGCGGCCTCGCTCCTGTTCCTTACACCGAGGATATGGAAAGCCACCCCTACGGCGAGTTTGAACGCAACTGCTGGGGCACCGGCACTACCAATCTGGGTACCAGCTATCCTTATCCTTACGTCATCAGCCTCACTGGTGATGAGAACAATAAGCTCTGCCTCATCTACAACGGCGGCTACATGATTCTCCCCGAGTTTGATGCACCTCTCAACACCCTCCAGGCCCGCTTCACCCTCGTTCAGGGCGGTGACAACGTGCGTCTCATCATGGGTCTCATTGACGACATCAATTCTCCCATCACCACCATCCGTCCTCTCGACACCCTTATCCGTTCCGAGTACGTGGCTTCGCCTATCTCCACTATCAACCTCGTCCATCGTTTCGACGACCTGGATGATTCCGTTACCGGCCACATCGTTTTCTGGGATGCTTTCAACGACAACTACAACTTCATCGACAACCTCGTCATCGAAGAAATTCCGAGCTGTGCTACCGTCACCAACGTCGCCGTCAGCAATGTTGGAACTAACAGCGCAGACCTCTCTTGGGAAGACGATATCAATAGCGGAGTTTCCTATCTCGTAGAGTATGGTCATCGTGGCTTTGCCCTTGGCACAGGTACGGTTGTTCCTGCTTCCGTTTCGCCCTACTCACTCACAGGTCTTGATGCCAGCACTTCCTATGAGGCTTACATCTATACTATCTGTAACAACGACACCTCGATGGTCTCCAACATGGTGCGTTTCGCTACCGAGTGTGATGCTGTCACCCTGCCCTATGTCATGAACTTCGACAACGAGGCCGATGCCGGTTCTACACGTTCGCCTCTGCCTCCGTGCTGGAGCTTCACTATGCTTGATGCTTCTTACTCAAGCAGCACCTATGAGCCCTGCACCTACAACGAGGCATCCTACGCCTCCTCTGGCAGCTACTGCCTCTGGCTGTATGGTACCACCGTCACGGCACTCCCCGAGATGCCCACCACGGTTGACAGCCTCATGATCTCCTTCCACGAGTACAATACCTCCTCCAGCTCCTACAAACTCATCGTCGGTGCTGTCGATTCCGTTACTCCAGGCTTCGAGGCTTCCTTCGTCGGCATTGATACCATCAACGTCACTGGCACCTCGATGAATGTTCTCAGCTTCTTGTCCGACTATACTGGCACTGGCCGTTATATCGCCTTCAAGACTTACAACACCTCTGGCTACGGCTACAGCTACCACTACATCGACGACATCGTTGTCGACTACATCCCCTCTTGCGTCTATCCTGTCAACCTGCGTACCACCACTGTTACCGGTGTCTCTGCCGATATCACTTGGAGCGTCTGCCAGGCTGAAGACTACGAGTTTGAGTATGGTCCCACCGGCTTTACCCGCGGCACTGGTATCTTTGATACTTGCAGTGGTCGCATGGCCAGCATCTCCGGTCTCAACTACGGCACCACTTACGACATCTATGTCCGCGGTATTTGTGCTGTTGGCGACACCAGCGAATGGTCGTCCTGCTTCACCTTCAGCACCCTCAATGCTGATCCCGTCTCCTCTTATCCCTACATCTGCCCCTTCACCGACACCACCCTCACCAACTGCGGCTGGGAGGTCGTCAATGGCTCGCAGGCCAATAAGTGGTATGTCGGCACCGCCGCTTATTACGGCACCGCTGACAACATGGGTCTCTACATCTCCGACAACAACGGCACTTCCAACACCTACACCAACACTTCTGCCCAGATGTCTTACGCCTATCGTGCCTTCAGCATGAACGCCGGCAGCTACAACATCGCCTTCAACTGGCAGGCCAACGGCGAGAGCAACTACGACTACCTCCGTGCTTGGCTCGTGCCTGGCGTTCCCAACGTCACCGCTGGTCAGCTCCCCGATGGCAGCACTTCTACCTATAACTACACCAGCAGCACTCCCGCTGGTTGGATTTCTCTCGATGGCGGCGAAAAACTGAACCTCCAGAGTTCTTGGCAGTCTCAGAACACCGATGTCACCATCTCTGCCAACGGCACCTATTCTATTGTCTTCATGTGGGCTAACGACGGCAGTGGCGGCACCACTCCTCCCGCAGCTATCGACAATGTCGAGGTCTTCATGAATACCTGCCCCGCTCCCGACAACATTTACGCCACCACTGTTGGTACTACCAGCATGACCATTGATTGGGTTGACGTCAATCCTGCTATCGCTTGGATGGTTGAATATGGTGAATCTGGCTTCACCCGCGGTTCTGGCACCATGATGAATGTCACCAGCCACCCTGTCACCCTCACCGGTCTTGATTCGTTGACCAGCTACGATGTGTATGTGCGTCCTATCTGTAGCAACGAAGACACTGGTCGTTGGAGCGATCGCACTATCCTCAGCACTGCTATCTGCGACAATGCTATTGTTACCACTATCGGTAGAGAGAGCTCAGGATCCACTTCCTACTATACGCCTGTCAATACCTATTTCAGATACACTCTGACCGAGACTATCATCGATAGTGCCGAACTCAATGGCGAACAGGACATCTCAGTTCTCAGCTACTACTACGACTACGCTTCGCCGCTCACCGCAAAGACCAACTGCACCATCTACTTCCAGCCCACCAACAAGACCTCGTTCAGCAGCACTTCCGATGCTGAGGCCCTTGATACCGCTACGGCTGTCATGGTCTACACTGGTGCACTGAACTGCTCTCAGGGTTGGAACAATTTCGTGCTTGACACAGTTTTCCACTACGATGGCACCAGCAATCTGCTCGTCATCGTGGATGACAACAGCTATGCTTACAATAGTAGTAGTTATGTCTTCAAGACAGATGTCTGCTCTAGCCCCAAGACTTTGGTGTATTACTCCGACAGCAACGATCCTGATGTCGCTGATCCCTTCAGCTACACTGGTTCTAAGTCCACTTACAGCTATCGTGTTGTGATGAAACTTACCTCTTGCGGTGGCGCCTCTTGCGGCACTCCCGTCATCACTGGCGAGACCCACGACTATCAGTCGGTCACCGTCACTTGGAACGGTTCCGGCAACAGCTATGAAGTTGCTATTAAGGAAACTGCCGCCGGCACTTGGCCCGATGCCATCGCCGTCACTGGCAACACCTACACCTTCTCTGGTTTGAATCCTTCCACCAGCTACAGCTTCCGCGTGCGTCAGGACTGCAATGCCGACAGCCTCGGCTACTCTGATTGGGCCAACGGCGGTGTCGTAACCGACAGCCTGCCCTGCTTCGCTCCCGACAGCCTGCATGCCATTGAGGCCACCAACGCCACCGCCACCCTCGACTGGAACACCATTGGCAATGAAACCAATTGGGACATCCACGTCTGGGCTGCTGGCTTCGACAGCATCTACCGCGTGAACGCTCATCCCGCCACCGTTGGCGGCTTCACCGCCGGTGTGACTTACAACGCTACCGTCCGTGCCCTCTGCGGTGTCAACCTGCTTGAAGGCGACTGGAGCGATGCTACTCAGTTCACCACCGCTACCTGTCCCGATGTCACCGGCCTCGCTACCAGCAACGTCACCGCCCACAGCGTGACCCTCAACTGGAACGCCGACCCGATGGCCGAAAGCTGGAAGATCGAATACGGCTACCGTGGCACTCCTCAGGGCCAGGGCACCGTGGTAACGGTCACCACCAACACCTACACCGTGACTGGTTTGTCTGACGAGACCTCCTATCAGTTCTACGTCCAGGCCGTCTGTGGCACTGGCTGGGAGAGCGAACAGTGGGCCGAAGTCTTCGCCACCACCGCTGCAAGCTCTGGCGACGAGTGCAACCCCGTCAGCAACCTCACCGTTTCCGACATCACCACCAACTCGGCTCTCGTGACCTGGTTCTCCGAATACGGTTCCGCTTGGAACGTAGTCGTTCCTGAAGCCAATGTCGACGTCACCGTCTACGAGCAGCAGTACGCCCTCACCGGCTTGCTGGCCAACACCAACTACAACGTGAAGGTCCGCACCGTCTGCGACAACGACCAGTACAGCGACTTCGTAACCACCAGCTTCATGACCAACCAGACAGAAGGTATCGACGGTGTCGAGAGCATGAACTGCACCATCTATCCCAACCCGACCAGCAGCGCCACCACCATCAGCGTGAGCGGTGTGAATGGTAAGGTGAAGATAGCCATCGTCGACATGAACGGTCGCACAGTCGCCTCCGAGACCCTGGAGTGCGCCTCCGACTGTGTGAAGACAATGGATGTTGAAAACCTCGCCCAGGGTGCCTACTTCGTCCGCATCACTGGCGACAATGTCAACATGGTCAAGAAACTCGTTGTGAGATAACATTCCCACAATAATCACCCTCAAAGGGAGCCCACACTCGTGGGTTCCCTTTTGTTATACACAACAAACAAATAGTAGCAATAATACTTTTGTTCTGTCCCGACCCTCGGGTCTTACTCCGTGTGTTTTATTCGGTCGGGCGTTCTTCGAGAGGGTAGGGGATTGAGGTTCTTCCGAAAAATGGATAGGTGTATGGCAATAAAAGAATAATAATGATACCTTCTAAAAGAAGGTTATATGATGCTTCGCATTGCTTCCGATGAAGTTAAGGTGGGTTCTATAAATTGATTTCTTGGGATTTCGGAGTGGTTTTCGAGCAGATTGCTGTGCAGAACGAGGAAGCGTAGCGGGCTACGTGACCGAGTGATAAACAGCAAGATGCCGGAAAACGCCCGAAATCGCAG
>JAZUIX010000192.1:0-5371 GCA_045642445.1 Bacteroidales bacterium
TTTCTGCGATTTCGGGCGTTTTCCGGCATCTTGCTGTTTATCACTCGGTCACGTAGCCCGCTACGCTTCCTCGTTCTGCACAGCAATCTGCTCGAAAACCACTCCGAAATCCCAAGAAATCAATTTATAGAACCCACCTTACTTGATATTTCTTTGGTTGAGGGCGGCATGGAAGCGGGCGGCGTTGGCTTGATGTTGGGCAAGCGTTGTGGCGAAATTGTGATGACCGCTGAAATCTTCCTTGGCACAGAAATAGAGATAGTCGGTGTGTTTGTTTTGCAAAACGGCGTCGATAGAGGCTGCGGAGGGTATGCAGATGGGTCCCGGAGGGAGACCGGCATGCATATAGGTGTTGTAGGGACTGTCGGTGAGCAGCATATAGGCCTTGATACGCTGGATGGAAAAGTCGCCTATGGCAAATTTGACGGTGGGGTCGGCCTGCAAGGGCATATTGATATGCAGTCGGTTAAGGTAGACGGAGGCGATATTGGCTTTTTCGTCATTGGCATTGGTCTCTTCTTCAACGATGGAGGCAAGGGTGATGACTTGCTGACGAGTGAGGTGGAGCTGTGCCAACTTGCCTTCACGCTTTTCCCAAAAACGGAGAGACTCTTGGTGCATCTTGTTCAGCAGTTTGTTGGGCGAGATGTTCCAATAGTATTCGTATGTGTTCTGAGGGAACATGCCGATGATGGTTTGAGGGGTCTCGCCATAACGGGCGCAGACAGTGTCGGTAAGCATAAGTGCCAAAAGAGTGTCGGCAGAAAGTTCCAGTTTGGATCCAAGAAATTCGCAGAGCTGTTCCACGGTGCGGTGTCGGTTGATGGTGATGCGTATGGCGTCTTGGTTGCCGGCATAAAGTTTTTGTATGAGAGGTATGAGCCCTGTGTGTGGGTGGATGAGGTAGCTGCCCGATTTGACGTGCTTGTCGAGTCCGCGAAGTTTTGAGGCGGTAGCAAAGATGCCTCGGCTGGCCAACAGGTTGTGGGCTTCGAGGGTGTCGGCAAGGGCGCTGAAACTGCTGCCGGAAGGGACATAGATGCGTATATCTTCGGTGGCAGGGGTGGACTGTCGGCGAAGCAGACCGATGGATAGCAATATGATTGTGGCAAAGGCTAAAAGTAGGATGAGAAGTGTGGACTTTTTCATAACTTTATTGAATGATCAGTTGGAAACGATAAGTGTCGAGATATTGGTCGCCACGGACAACCCAGTCGTGCATGGTGGCGCAGTGTTGAAAATTGGCTTTCTGAAAGATGCGTATACTGGCAGTGTTGGTGGCGGCAATGTCGGCATAGATTTGGTGCAGCGAGGTGTTGTCGCGACAGAATGAGGCGAGGGATTTGATGGCTTCGCAGCCATAGCCGCGATGGCGGTATTCGTTGGAGATGACGATGCCCACGGCGGCACGATGGTTGACGGGGTCGTAGTTGTAGAGCTCGACACATCCGACGGGTTCTTCGATGTTGTCGGGAAAAATATAAAGTTTGAGTTCGCCTGAAGAAAGGGAAGAATTGGGGAGTGCTTTAAGTTGCATGAGTATTGATTGTTTTGTTGTTGTTAGCTGATGTTGTCCCATTGGGGAAGGGTGTTTCGTGCGGCAATATGACGGAGGAGTATCGCATGGTCGGGATGCTGCAGATCGGGGTCGGCGTCGAGGAGGTCGTGGACTTCGTCGCGGGTGGCACATACGAGAGGCTCGTCATCCACAATGTCGGCTATATGCAGGTCGAGCATACCGCTCTGTTGCAGACCTTGCAGATCGCCAGGACCACGGAGTCGCAGGTCGGCTTCGGCTATGGCAAAGCCGTCGGTGGTGGCACACATGGTTTGGATGCGTTGCTGGCTGGTGCGGCTGAGTTCGTCTTTGGTCATCAGGATACAGTAGGATTTGCCCCCACCACGGCCCACACGTCCGCGTAGCTGGTGCAGCTGGCTGAGGCCGAAACGCTCGGCGTTCTCGATGACCATGACGGTTGCGTTGGGCACATCGACACCCACCTCGATGACGGTGGTGGAGACCATGATGTGGGTCTCGCCCCGCTTGAAGCGGTCCATCTCGTAGGCTTTGGCTTCGGCGGGCATCTGTCCGTGGACGATGCTGAGCTGGTATTGCGGCTGCGGGAAACTGCGCGAGATGCTCTCGTAGCCGTCCATGAGGTCTTTCAGGTCGAGGCTCTCGCTCTCGTTGATAAGGGGGTACACCACATACACCTGTCTGCCTTGGGCTATCTGCTGCTTCATAAAGTTGAAGAGGAGGGCACGTTTGGCATCGGTGCCATGCGAGGTTTGCACAGGTTGGCGTCCCGGGGGCAATTCGTCTATTATCGAGCAGTCGAGGTCGGCATACAGCGTCATGGCGAGGGTGCGCGGTATAGGGGTGGCGGTCATGACAAGGATGTGCGGAGGCACAATGCTCTTGCGCCACAGTTTGGCACGTTGCTCAACACCGAAACGGTGCTGCTCGTCGATGACCACATAGCCCAATTGCTTGAATCGCACATCGTTCTCAATGAGGGCATGGGTCCCGATAAGAATATCTATCTCGCCTTCGGCAAGACGGCGCTTGATGTCCTTTTTTTGCGAGGTTTTGAGCGAACCGATGAGCAGTTCGGTGGTGATGCCGAGGCCGTCGAGGAGTTTTTGGAAACTGGCATAATGTTGTGATGCCAATATCTCGGTGGGAGCCATCAGACAGGCCTGAAAACCGTTGTCCAAGGCTATCAGTATGGTGAGCAGTGCGACCAGAGTCTTGCCACTGCCCACATCGCCTTGCAGCAGCCGGTTCATCTGGCGGCCACTGCGCATGTCGGTACGAATTTCTTTGACCACACGTTTTTGTGCGTTGGTGAGCGGGAACGGGAGGTTGTGCTCGTAGAAATCGTTGAAGTGTTTGCCCACGACGCCGAAGATGCGGCCCACGGAGTGCTGCCGTCGGGCGGTACGGCTGAATTGGTAATCGAGTTGGTGATAGAAGAGTTCTTCGAATTTCTCTCTATAGATGGCCTGCTGCCAGGCGTCGGACGTGTCGGGATAGTGCATGTTGCGCAAGGCCGCAGTCCTTTCCATCAGGTGGTATTTGGCTATGATGGAACGGGGGAGCGTCTCTTCAAGATGCGACGGCATGACCTGCAGCAAGGTGTCGGTGATGCGGGCGATGGCTTTGGTGTTCAAACCGCGGGCCTTGGCTTTCTCTGTGGATCGGTATACAGGCAGGAAATGGTGGTTGTGATGCTCGCTTTCGCTGTCTGCAGCAACCTCTATGTCGGGATGCACCAATTGGAAACTGCCCGAGAACAGAACAGGATGCCCCATGACCAGATAGGCCACATTGGGTTTCAGACTCTCCTTTATCCATTTCACTCCTTGAAACCAGACGAGGCTGATATACCCCGTGCCATCAAAAAACGTTGCTTCAAGTCGCGTTGTGCGTCCCGAAACGATAGTGTGCATGTCGCTGATGACTCCGCGGAACACCAAGTAGGGCTCCTCGGGGTCAAAATTATCGACAGAGCTGATGACCGACCTGTCCACCATACGGAAGGGAAAATAGTGCAGCAAGTCGCCCAAAGTGTGTATGTCGAGTTCTTTGGCAAACAGTTCGGCTTTGGCGGGACCAACGCCTTTGAGGTAGGTTATGTTGTCGGAGAGGTTGATGGCTTTTTTGGAATTTAAAGAATTAAGAAAACGGGGAGGGCGTTGCTGTTTTTGATTTACGTTACTTTATTACAACCACTTTGCGGGCGGGGCGGGTACCGATGCGAACGAGGTAGATGCCTGTGGGGAATCGGAAGTTTCGTTCTTCGCAATTAATCATTTCTCGGCCCATCATATCGTAGATCCGAACTTCCTCGCCATCGGCACCTTCAACCATGATACGGCCATTGAGGGAATAGACCTTGATGTCGGACGAGAGGATGTTGTCGATACTCTGGGTGCTGTCGGCCACCCATTCAAAGAGGACGACGATGGCGGTGTCGGAGGTGACGAAGATGCTTCGGGGATTGCCCGTTCCATTGTCACTCCAGCCAACGAACTGCCAATGTCCGCCGATGGTGGCGGTATCAAGCATATTATACCCAATCTCCACACTACTGCTATCAACATAACTGCCGCTGCCGTAGGGCTCGCAGGCTCCTGCTACATTGGCCGTCACCGTGACCGTGCGCCAGACGGTGTCGGGCTCAGGCGGTGTGGGTGGCACAAGCAGGGTGTCGATGATGCGCACATTGTCAATCAACAAGACACCTGGCAGGCCGTCGGGTTCGTAATATTCCGTGGTGTAGCGAAATGCCAGATGAATATTCTGTCCGGCGTAGGTGCTCAAGGGTGCCTGTATGGCACTCATGCCGCTATGAATGTCGGGATACACCGTGTCGAGGGAAATCAAAGTGTCGTATGTGCTCAGGTCACGGTAGTCGGGCTCCGTGGTAATCATGACGCAGTATGAATGCTCGTAGGCATACATCGCGGCAGCGTCCCAACACAGCAGCAATTCATCGTTCCCGTCAACGGGCAAATTGGGCAATGAGATGGCACGCGAGACAAGCCAGCTGTCGGTGGACTGCCACACATTTATGGCTGTCGCCATAGTGCTGCCGTCTATGGGTAGATCCCAAATGCTGCCCTCGGGCTGCCACCAGCAGGTATAGTAGTTATCAAAATTCTCAATCCACGATAGGGCATCCACCGTGTCGCATGGTTTGACATTCACAACAGTCCATGCTGTGTCGCTTCCGTAGCCATTAGTGGCAACAACGGTGACGGTGTCTGGGTCGCCCGTGTAGCAAGTCAGCGTGGCTTGTGCGCTGCCGTCTTGAACCAGCGAGGCCTCACCACGTTGGGCTTTGGAGGAGGTGAAGATGTAGGCAATGCCGGTGGTGTCGCCCTCTACCAAGTTGGCGGTGAGCGTCATTGGTGTGTTGGGGAAATAGTCGTCGTCGACCGTAAGCGACACCACGGGATCTAAGGCGTAGCGGATGTTCACGTTGAACAGATAGTATCGCAAAAATTCACCTGTTGCCTTGAATATTAAACGAATGTGCTGGCCAGCATAGGCAGAGAGAGGTATAAGTGTACTGGGATGAGTGCCATCAACGAAGGGGAAAACGCCCAGGGTGTCGAAGGTAATCATATCGGTGGTGACCATCACCTGTGTGTTGCCGTAGAAGAAGCTGTACGCACAGTCGAACACAAGCTCCACATTGCCATCGGTGGGCACATATACCGCCGGTGACGCCACCGCAGTGGGCCAATCGTTAAAGCTCAAGTATCCGTTGCTGTTGACCTCACACGCTCCATCGAGCACCTGCCAGCAGGAAAAATCATTGCTGAAATCCACCACCCACGGCAGCGTGTCTTGCACGGGACA
>JAZUIX010000193.1:0-2187 GCA_045642445.1 Bacteroidales bacterium
GATTGCTGTGCAGAACGAGGAAGCGTAGCGGGCTACGTGACCGAGTGATAAACAGCAAGATGCCGGAAAACGCCCGAAATCGCAGAAAAGTATTTTATTTTTCATTATCTTCATACGTTGAATTTATAGAACCCACCTATACATTGATTCTGGGTTTGCTACAATCAGGGGTTCTCCTTCGAACCGACGCTGACGATAATCAGCTGTATCTTCACATCTTCGCCTTTCTTTTTGGGGTCAAAGGCGGCTGTGGCGGCACGCTTGATATCGGTGGGCGACATACCCACGGTGCGGATATTGCCCTCGGGAATACCGTTCTTCACAAAGTAGTCTTTCACCGATTTCGCACGCTCCAACGATACCAGCTGGTCATGCTCGGGATCGACACCATAGGTGGTCACAAAACCCTTGACGGTGAAGACCACATCGGGGTGGTTCTTAAACATCTGGACGAAATTGACCAACACCGAGTCGGATTCCTTCATCAACTTGGTCTCATCCTCGAAATAGATGTCGGAAATGGGATACACGGTGCCACGCTCGGCTCTATTCATACGTATACGCATGAGGGTATCCTCTTTGAAACGGTCGGCATTGAAATCCAGGAACACCGAGAAATAACCCTCTTTCTTTGCATACATGGTGTAGTTGAAACCAGGGACGAATTTCACTCTTCCCGCCTTGAATTTGTCGTTTTGGACAATCACGCGGTTGTTGGTGTTCTTTTCAAGAATGGTGAGGTTCACATCGACATTCTTCTTGATCTTGGGATCGTAGAACGACACAGGCACTTCGAAAGCATCCACATGGATGGACACCTTGATGCTATGGCCCTTGCCGTTGGGGGTGACATTGTCCAGCAGGATGTAGTACACCTCGCCTTTACGCACGTTGATGGAACGGATATGGCGTTTGTTGGAGGCCTTGGTCAGCAGTATGTCCTCGGCATCGTGATACATACCAATGGTGCCCATAGCGGCTTCCAATTCGGCTTTTTGGCGAGCCAACTTGTTGGCCTCGGCTCTGGCCTTGGCGTCAGCCTTGCTGTCGCCTGTGCTCTCGGTTTTCACCTTCTTGGGTTTGGCCAGGAGGGCGCTGTCGGGAACAGCCATATTCACAGCCACGGGCAGCACCTTGTTGGACTGCAGGTGGTTGCTAAAATAGACATCCGTGTATTTGTACACCAACATATCGTAGTCGTTCGACAAATCTGTCTGAGTGACAGCGATGTCGAGTTTGCCGTTGTAAGGCACGGTGAACTTGTACCAAACCGAGTTGTGCTCGAATTCGGGCAGGTTGGGGTGACGCTTGTCGGCCATCACCTCCATCACACGGCCAGCACCCTGCGGAGCTGTCGTAGGTCCATAAACGCGATCCACCTCCAAAGGAATGGCGAAAATACAGTCGTTGCTGTTGTAAGGCAGCGGCGTTTCAATGATGGCAGGAGCCTCTTCAGCACCTTTCTTACCCTTCTTACCTTTCTTCGATTTGGTAGATTTGGTGGTTTTTGTGCTTTTCTTCGTTTTGGTTTGTGCCTGAACATCGCACACACCAAATATCAGTGTACAAGCAAGTAACGCAATAAGAAAACGTTTCATTACTATAGAATAAGGTTTAAAATTCAAAATATTTCGACAAGCAAAAATACAAATATTTTTTGAAATAGTGAAATTTTTTCGTCAAAAAGTCAAAAAAATCTCAAAATGGGAATTGTGAGATGTGAAATGTGAAGTGTGAAATGTGAAGTGTGAGATGTGAAAAGTGAAATGTGAAAAGTGAAATGTGAAAAGTGAAATGTGAAAAGTGAAATGTGAAAAGTGAAATGTGAAAAGTCATGGCTGCCGCCTTCCTTTTCACATTTCACTATCCACTATTCACTATTCACTATTCAAATCATATCTCACTCTTTGACGCATCGGGCGCAAAATGAGGAATTTTGCTTAATGCCTACGGCATCAGCGCGCAAGGCGCTGTTCTCGCTTCGCTGTCGAGGCTTGCCACCGGCAAGCCTCTTCACATTTCACTATTCACCATTCACAAGTCACCATTCACTAATCCCTACTTCAAATACTTGTCAAACCAGTCGATAAAGTTGCGATGCCAGAGGAGGCTGTTCTGCGGACGCAGCACCCAGTGGGTCTCGTCGGGGAAGTAGAGATAGCGGGCCTCCAAACCGCGCAACTTGGC
>JAZUIX010000194.1:0-34887 GCA_045642445.1 Bacteroidales bacterium
CTGCGATTTCGGGCGTTTTCCGGCATCTTGCTGTTTATCACTCGGTCACGTAGCCCGCTACGCTTCCTCGTTCTGCACAGCAATCTGCTCGAAAACCACTCCGAAATCCCAAGAAATCAATTTATAGAACCCACCTAAAAATTCGGAAACACCCATAAAATTCCCTAAGCCTCCCACGCAGACAACCCGCACTATTTTGGGTGAAAATTGAATACCAATCAGGAATATTTGCATATTTAATAATTAAATATTCTTAAATTTTTCACAAATAACCATTTGATTCCAAAAAAGTTCGTATTTTTGCAAAAAATTTCTACCCTCCTATACGTTCAAGATATGTACGGGGGGGTAATTTGTTGAATGTCAATTTACTAACTTAATATTACTATTTAAAAACATTAAACAACAAATGAAAAGCAAGTACCAATCCCCCACGTTGAAAGTGGTGGAATTCAAGGTAGAACGAGGCTTTCAGGCCTCGGGATTCCACGGCAACACGAACCTCGTCGACCCCACACTTATGGATTTTGAAATGGAATTCGATGCCAACGGCCCCCGCAACGAGGCTTACGACTTCAGCAGTGAAAACTTTTGGAACTAAAACAAGGAGGACACACAACATGAAGAAACTTTTATTACCCCTCTGCGCCATGCTCCTCTGCATGACCGCCTGCCAAAAAGAAGAAAACGGTATCCTCACCCTCGAAGTGGAACACTACACCAGCAGCGCCAAAGTCCACATTGACGACAATTACGCCGTGTGGGACGATGACGACCAGGTCAAAATCAACGGCAACGACTACACCGTCAACGTCAGCAGCAACTCCGCCACCATCACCGGCGTACCCGAGGCAAACTCATATTATGCCATCTATCCTGCAGGTTGGGCCACAGGCAACACCACCCTCAACATCCCCGGTATGCAGACCTACCGCGAAAATGGCAACGGCGACCAAATCGTTGATGCCCCCATGTACGCCTATAGCGATGGCAACACTTTGAAATTTCGCAACCTCGGTGCCCTCCTCGCTGTAAATGTGAACAACCAAACAGGCAGCGATTTCACCGTTGTATCCATCGACGTTACCGCCCAGGGTGCTTCTCTCTGTGGCTCTGCCACCATCAGCAACTACATGTCCGAGGAACCCGCGATGAGCGTCTCCGGCCATAACGCCGTCACCCTCTATTGCAACACCACCATCGCTGCCAACGGCTCCAAGGTGTTCTACATCTCCTTGCCTCCTATCACCGCTTCCGAGCTCACCATCACCGTCAACAATGCCACCCAAGCCTACACCAAAACACGCACTTCCTCCATCACATTGGGACGCAACGCAGGCCAGTGCGTAGAATTCTCCACCGCCACCGCCACCGTGGCTTCCCACTCTGGTCCTCTGCCCAACCAAATATGGTACACTTGCACAAAAAATCCTACCAGCTCTTTAACGAAAGTAGGATATGGTGCAAACTATTTTACTAACACATACACCGACGCCACTACAACGGCTGTCATCACCTTCGACGGACCGATCTCTACGATTCCCAATGACGCTTTTCGTTGGACTGCACTTCGAGCAGGGTACTTGAAGTCTATCACATTGCCCGCCAATGTTACCACTATTGGAGATGGGGCATTTTATAATTGTGAGCAATTAGAATCCATCATTATGCCTGGCGTGACTTCTATCGGGGAAGGAGCATTCGAAAAATGCTCTGCACTGACTACCCTCTCGTTGCCTTGCCTCCTGCAAATAGAACAAGATGCATTTAACGAGGCAGGGCTTGTGAACGTTTCGCTTCCCAATTTAATAAGCGTAAGTTACAATGTCTTTATGGATTGCGAATCTCTAACCTCCGTTTCTTTGCCCAAGGCCACCTCTCTTGGTGAGTTTGCTTTCTCAGATTGCACTCAATTGGAATCTGTTTCGATTCCAAACGTTACAAACCTCGAAGGTTGGGCATTTAATGATTGCAGCAGTTTGACTACAGTGTATGCGGATAATGTTGCCAATATCGGGCAAGATGCATTTGCAGGATGCACAAGTTTAGCCCACTTATACTCCAACACTGCGGCACCCTCGATAACTGGCTCGACTGTTTTTTCCCTCGTTCCCTCCACCGCGGTGCTCCACCTCCCTGCCAGCTGCCAAGGTACTGCCAATTGGAACAATTGGCCCGGCACTATCTCATACGACTAAGGTCTCTGATTCCCAAAACCATAGAATCCAATTAGGATCAAAGAAGAAAAAATGAGAGGGGCTGCCTGACGGCAGCCTCTTCTTTTGTCACCGATGCTGCGGGGCTCCCTTTTTATTTTGAACCACAATGCCACAAACAGCCGTGAACAGCCGAAAAATATTTTTCTGGAGATTCATGGTGGTTTGTGGGCATTTACGTTTGTCTTTTGTGGGTCATAAAAGAGGGAAACGAGGGTTGGAAACGGCATTTTTTGAAACGCGGATATTATTGGCTATAAACCAATCTATTATGACTAATTTTAACAATTTTGAATTTGTGCAGATTTAGGAAGTGACAGTTGACTTTGTATACCTTTTGATTTTTAGCAATACTTAATACATTGTATTCTAAATATTTGATAAAATTCAGAAAAACAAACTTTGTGTGACTTTTGCTCAAAACGGGTCTTGTTTTAGTTAAAACCCGTGTTAAAATGACGTTAAATCAAAAAATAGTTGTACACTTTTGAAAAAAATGGTACCATTTTGGGGATATGATGTTCAAAGTATTTTGAAGACTTTTTTGACCCGAGTATGGGGGGGGCTAAAAGTATATAGTTTATAAAGCGAAAAGGGAGAGAGTCCCCCCGCTGTAGCTTTATTCTCCTCCCAAGATTCTTTTATCGTTATGGTATCGTTATCGTATCCTTATGGTATCGTTATGGTATCGTTATGGTATCCGGGATACCATAAGGATCCCATAACGATACCATAAGGATACCATAACGATACCATAACGTTGGGAGAATAGACGAAGAAGATTATATCTGGGAATGTGCGAGTGCCTTTAGAAGTATTGCTGGTTTTCAAATGGTTATAACATAAATCGTGCATTATCGTGCATTATCGTGCATAATCGGGAAATAGTAGAATTTTTTTTAGTAATTTTGCATCGTCTTTTCGAGGAAATAGAAAGGACACGGTATAGGCAGGAGCCCTCTTCCGCAAAAGGAGCAAATTCAAGCCTGAGGTCTTTGACAGAATTGTTGTTTTGGTATAAATTGAACTACGATTATCCGCATATAGGTGATTGTTTGAAAAAGTTGCCTGACGGCAAGAAATAAAACCCTCTATCGAGGGGAAATAGTCGGCCCCTTCGGGGGAAATAGACGAAGAAGATTATAGGTATAAACGAGAATATCCGTGAATTTTCGAGAATATTTTTATCAACGAGAATATCCGCAAATATTTTTTAAACGAGAATGTTCGCAAATGCCCGTAAATTTTCGAAAAAAATATTTATGGTCATTCACGGTTATTCATGGACATTTTCGTTGAAAAGTCATCCTTGGTCATTCATGATTATTGTTGTTGAAAAAAAATTTTCGAAAATTCTTCGTTATTCAAGAAATAGTTGTATATTTGCATCCCGAAAATCCTCTCGTAGAGTGTTTGCTGCGAGAGGTTTTTGTTGAAAATAAGTTGAATATAAAAATGTTATATATTAAAATAAAAACTATGAAAAAAAATATTTTACTCATTTTTGCCCTGCTGCTTCCGTTTTTCTATGCTTCGGCATACGATTTCAGCGCCATCTGTCCCTCGGGGCAGACGCTGTACTACACCATCACTTCCGATGTGGCGCCCTACACCGTGGAAGTGTCTCGGCAGAATGCCGACTGGCCCTATTACTACTCCAGCCCTTCGGGGGACATCACGATTCCCGACACGGTGACTTTCGAGAGCATCACTTACACGGTTACTTCGCTCGGCTACGATTTGTTTTTCAACTGCAACAATATCACCTCGATAAGCATTCCCAACACGGTGACCAGCATCGGGGAGGGGGCTTTTGCAGGATGCACCAGCCTCTCGCATGTCAATATTCCTTCATCGGTGACGAGTTTGAACGGCAGGGTGTTCCTCGCCTGCTCGAGCCTCGATTCTATTTCGTTGCCAAGCACCCTCACTTCGATTGGCGATAGGGCTTTTGCCAATTGCTCCAGTTTGACCAGCATCATCATTCCTTCAACGGTAACATACATCGGCCCACAGGCTTTCTACGGTTGCACAGGGCTGACCTCGTTCACTCTGCCCAATTCGGTGGTGAGTATGGGCGACAGGGCTTTCAACGGCTGCAACAATATTGCCGAACCTATCTTCAACAACACCCTTTTTGCCTTTTATCCAGCCGCTTACGATAGCGTGTACTCCATCCCCGACGGCATCAAAACCATCGTGGGGTGGACTTTCGACGCCAACACTTTGATTACCCGCATCACGTTTCCCGCATCGTTGACCAGCATCGGTTACAGGGCTTTTTCACTTTGCCCAAACCTTAGAATTGTCGACATTCCCGACTCGGTGACGACAATTGGAGAGAGCGCCTTCGACGGGTGCGGCAACATACGATCTATCACCCTCGGCAAATCGGTCACCACTTTGGGAGGCGATGCTTTTTGGGGTTGCACGTCGGTGGGAAGCATTGTGTCGCGCTGTGTGGTTGCCCCCAATTTGGAGAACACCACGGTGTTCGACCGCATACCCATCTCAATCCCTGTGTCGATACCATGCGGAAGCACAGCTTCTTACATGTCTCGTTGGAGTCATTTTTCCAACTTTGAGGAGCCCGTGATGCCTGTGGTGGCTGCCGTATCGGCCAATACTGCACAGGGCACGGCAACGGTGGTGTCGCAACCCAGTTGTGCCGACTCGCTGAGCGTGGTTCAGGCCTTCGGCATCGGAGCCTACTCGTTTCTGCAATGGCAAGACGGCAACCAGGACAATCCTCGCACCATTTTGGTTGACCGAGACACCACTTTGACAGCCTATTTTGTTCACAACCATACACTTCTGGCCACGAGCAGCAATGTGGACCTCGGCACCACGATGGGGTCGGGCGAATATGCCCATGGCGGAACGGCCACGATGGCAGCCATAGCCAAAGCAGGTTGCCGCTTTGTGGGGTGGCAGGATGGCGGGTTGGAGAATCCTCGCAACATTACGATGCTGAGCGACACCGCTTTCACAGCCCTCTTCGGCCTTCCCGACACGATGTTGGTTCACGACACAACAATTGTGCAGAACTACGATACCGTTTTTCTGCCACAATACATATACGACACTATCATACAGACGTTTACCGACACGGTGATTGTAGAATTATTCGACACGGTGATACTTCACGACTCTGTGTTTGTTCACGACACAACCTTTATTCAAAACTTTGACACCATTTTTCTGCCACAATACATACACGACACTATCATACAACGAATTACCGATACAGTTTTTGTTGAAAGATACGACACAATATTCCTCCACGACACGGTAATTGTAGAAATTCAACCCGAATATTTCACCATAGCCGTGTACGGGGATGGGCATGGTACAGGTATAGGCAATGGAAATTTCCCCAAAGACTGCCACATCGAGATTGCAGGTATGCCCGACGAGGGGTATCGTTTTGCTCGGTGGAGTGATGGAAACGAGAGCAATCCTCGCCCTGTGGAAGTAACCACAAACGCCTCATTTACTGCAATTTTCGAGCCTATAGGAACGGAGGGGATAGTCAATGTGGAGAATATTGACTACACCCTTGACATCGAGGGCGACATTGTGACACTCTCACAGGTGGCAGGGAAACCGGTAAGAATTTTCGACTCGGTGGGGAGATGCCTATTATCGGAGAAAAACGGAGGAGAAGTGCGACACTACAAGATGCCTTGCAGCGGAGTTTACCTCATTCAGGTGGGGGCACACAATGCTCAAAGATTTGTTATAACACATTGATTGCTATGAGACTGTTTTTAACTGAAGATACTACTGGAAACTACGCGACACTCTCGGCTGAGGAGTCGAAGCATTGTGTGCGGGTGCTGAGGATGAGTGCTGGGGACGAGGTGTGGGTAACCTCGGGGGACGGCACGATGTGTAGAGCCATCATTTCCGACCCCGACGACAAGGCTTGCGAGGTGGAGATTGTGGAACGGATGCCCCAGTACGGGAAACGACCTTTCGGACTTCATATCGCCGTGGCTCCAACCAAGAACACCGCCCGCTTGGAATGGTTTGTGGAAAAGGCGGTGGAGATAGGCATCGACCGCATCACCCCCATCGTCTGCGACCACTCGGAGCGAGGTGTCCTCAAGACCGACCGCTTGGAAAAGATTGCCCTCAGCGCTATGAAGCAGTCGCTCAAGGCACAAAAGCCTCAGATTGATGAGGCGGTGAGGTTGTGCGACTGGTTGAAGGATGCGGCCTCAGAGATGCCTGAAGCCCGCTTTGTATGCTATTGCTCTGGCGATGAGCGACATTCGCTACACGAGCTTTATACAGCAGGCGGCGATGCTTTGGTGCTGATAGGTCCCGAGGGGGATTTTTCGGAGAAGGAGATCAAGGCCGTTCTCGAACAGGGGTTCCAACCTGTGACCTTGGGCGCCTCACGGCTCCGCACAGAGACGGCTGCCCTGTATGCAACAACGGTACTGAATTTTTTAAACGAGAAATGATGAAAAAGTTATCCATAATATTGACACTCTTGCTGATAATGGGAGGACAAGGATGGTCGCAGACACAGATTGCGCTGTTGAAATATGGCGGAGGAGGCGACTGGTATGCCAACCCGACCTCGCTGACCAACTTGATTGCCTTCTGCAACACGGATGCGCAGATGCATTTGGCCACAGATTATGCGGTGGTGGATGTAGGAAGCGCCGAGCTGTTCAACTACCCCCTGGTGCACATGACGGGGCACGGCAATGTGGTGTTTTCCAGCCAGGAGGCACAGAACCTACGCAACTACCTCATCGGTGGCGGGTTCCTGCATATCGACGACAACTATGGCATCAAGGATTTCGTCATTCCTGCCATGAAGAAGGTGTTTCCCGAACTGGATTTTGTGGAGTTGCCTTTCAGCCATCCTATCTATCATCAGAAATACGATTTCCCCAACGGTTTGCCCAAAATTCACGAGCACGACAATCTGCCTCCGAGGGGTTATGGGTTGATTTACGAGGGTCGGCTGGTGTGTTTCTTCACTTGGGAGTGCGACTTGGGAGACGGCTGGGAGGATGCAGATGTGCACAACGACAGTCCTGCAACGCGGCAAAACGCTTTCCGGATGGGGGAGAATATTGTGTCGTATGTTTTCTCTAACTGAGCCCTCACCCTATCATGCCAGAAGCCACAACGAGGTGGGCATCATTGTCGTAGATGGTGGCATATTGACCCGCAGCGATGCCTTGGATACGAGTGTCGGAGATAATGCGGTAGCCTTCAGGGGTGCGAGAGAGATGGCCTTGGGCAAAGTCGGGTGTATGGCGAATCTTGAATTTGACATCCACCACTCCACCATTGTCCAGCACGGAACCCCAGATGTCCTTACTCAGGAAATTGAACCCTAAGAGATTGATTTCGTTGCCGTATTGTGCGGCTGGGTCATAGCCTTGAGAGACATAGAGCACATTCTCGTCGATGTCCTTCTTCACAACAAACCAAGGGCCGCCACTAAGGAAGAGACCTTTGCGCTGTCCGATAGTGTGGAACCAATAGCCCTTGTGGGTACCGAGAATCTTGCCCGTTTCGAGTTCGACGATCTTGCCCTCACGTTCACCGAGATAGCGACGGATGAAATCGTTGTAGTTGATCTTGCCCAAGAAACAGATACCTTGAGAGTCTTTTCGATCGGCGCTGGGCAGTTTGGCAACATGGGCAATATCGCGAACCTCACTCTTCATGAGATGACCAATGGGGAACATCAATTTGTCAATCTGCTGAAAATTGAGTTGAGAGAGGAAATCGGTCTGATCTTTGACGGGGTCTTTGGCTGTGGCGAGGAAAGTGGTTCCGTCGACGATATCGGTAGTTGCATAATGACCCGTGGCTATCTTGTCGTAATCCTTGCCACGACGTTGCTCAAAAGCACCAAACTTGATGAGTTTGTTGCACATGATGTCGGGATTGGGAGTGAGGCCCTTGCGAACAGAATCGATGGTATAGCTGACCACGTTGTCCCAATATTCTTTATGCAGATTGACCTCCTCAAAACGGCATCCGTACTTTTTTGCGATGTATGAAGTTATCTCTATATCCTCCTCGGCAGGGCAGTCGATATACCCCTCCTCATCCTCCATACCGATACGGATGTAAAAAATGTCGGGGTCGTAACCTTGCTCCTTGAGCAAATGAACTACTACTGAACTATCAACGCCTCCTGAAACTAATGCTGCTATGGTCATGAATGTGATATGTGATATGTGAATTGTGAATTGTGTATGGGTGTATGGAAACTTTTAGTTCTTTAAACTCTTTACTCCAACTATTAGCACTACCGCGGAAAGGATGAGGGCAATACCTATGGCAAGGGTGGCGGTAAAGTGTTCGCCAAAAACGAAGATGCCGATGAGTACGGCTGTGAGTGGTTCGAGGGCACCCAAGATGGCCGTGGTGGTGGAGCCTACATATTTGGCAGCATACACCATCAACACCAAAGCCATAATGGCAGGCACCACAGCTAACCAACCGACATAGAACCAACTGGTGAAATTCTGTGGCAACACCAATGGCTGACCCGCACAAAAAGAATAGACCAACATGCCCAAAGCACAGTAGAAAAGGACATAGAAGTTGATTTTGAAAGAGGACATCTGCAGATTGCTGCGATTGACGACAATGATATACAACGCGTATGACAAAGCCGAGAGCAACACCAGCACTACACCCAAGATGGGAAGCTTGGCCGTACCATCACCCCAATAGAGTAATGCCACCCCTACAAACGAAAGCACTATGGCCGAGATCGTGACCCAGCCTACTCGCTCGTGAAAAAAGAGCGCCATGATGACAGCAGTCATCACAGGATAGGTGAAGAGGATAGTAGAAGCCACACCTGCATCCATTAGATGAAAACTAAGATAGAGCGTTAGGGATGAGGTGATGAATAGCAGTCCCAAACCTGTCAGGGCTCTAAACTCCTTCAAAGAGACCCGCAGACTTTCTTTGCGGAACAGCATAACTAAGGCAATGATAACCCAAGCCAAACCAAAACGGTAAAAGAGCACACTGCCTGTCTGCATACCCTGCTCATAAAGTTTGAGGGCTCCCAAAGGATTGGTGCCATAACACACTGCGGCCAAGATTCCGCAGAGCATACCAAAAAAAGAGGCAGATGTTTTACTTTTGTGATTTGTGATATGTGACATGAGGTTTAGCTGTGAACAGTGACTTGTGATTTGTGACTGGGGAGGCTGACACCGAGTGGCTCTGGCCCACCCAGTCACCAGTCACTATTCACCAGTCACTAAATTCAATCTGGGTTATCGTAAAGATAAAGATTATTGGCTACAATACCATTGTTATTCAATGTGGTTTTCGATGCTTCCGACTGTGAGGAATGAGTACCTTGATAGACCTGTTCTCCGAGCAGTTCCATAGGGTTCATGGCCTCAACAATGGAAGGACCGTTAGCATTGTTGCGGAGCAAGTCGTTCATGGCCTTCATACGTTCTGCACGATTCATGGCCTCTATGTCGAGATGGTATGAGGGAGTCTGAGGGGCAGTAGCACGAGCAAAAGGTTGAGATACCGGCTCAACAACTTTGGGCGCTATTGTTTCAGACACGGGCTCCTCTTTAGGCTGAGAGGCACGATTCACCAATACGAAACCATCATTCTCTTCCTGATTGATAGGCTGTTTTGTTTCCTCTTTGACCTCATCATCATAAAGATTGATGACATGCTTGGGTTGGCTTGAAGTTTCGATGTTTTGAGGTTTCGAAACCTCATCAACTCCATAATTGACAGTGTTGATAACAGGAGCCTCGTAAACATCCTTAGTTTCGCTGACGGGTTCTTCGTGGCGGATGATTACAGGCTCAGTTATAGGGTCCTCATTGACAGGTGCTTTTGCTACAGGCTTTTCTGTTTTTTCGGCATTGAGAACATGTCTGACAGGGTCGGTGGTTTCCTTTTGGTCAAACCCAGTAGCGATAAGGGTAATCTTAACCTTGTCGCCAAGTTTGTCGTCTGAACCGGTACCCCAGATGACATTGGTGTCAAGGCTGCCGGTACGCTGAGAAATATAGTCAGTAACCTCACCCATCTCATCCATGGTGATCTCATGTTCGGGACCGTATGCAAGATAGAGGAGCACATTCTTGGCACCAGCAATATCGTTGTCGTTGAGCAACACTGATGTGGCAGCCTCTTCAACAGCCTGGCGGGCACGATTTTCACCCTCACCCGTGCCTATACCCATCAAAGCTGTACCGCTGTTCTCCATCACAGTGTTAACATCGCGGAAGTCGATATTGACGTAAGCGTTGAGAGTGATGATTTCGGCAATACCTTTGACGGCTGTGAGCAGCACATCGTTGGCCATTGAAAAGGCCTCAGTCATGCAAAGGTTGCCGTAGGAGCGCAATTTCTCGTTATTGATAACAAGGATGGAGTCGACATTCTTGCGAAGTTCTTCCACACCCTCCAAGGCCTGCTGGATACGACGATTGCCTTCAAACTGGAAGGGAGTTGTGACCACAGCCACGACAAGGATCTTGCCGGGATCGTCTTCATCTTCAACAGGAAGTTTGATCTCTTTGGCGATCTTAGCGATAACAGGAGCCGCACCTGTACCTGTGCCGCCACCCATACCGGCAGTGATAAATATCATCTTGGTGTTGTGTTCAAACAACGCCTTGATTTCATCAGCCTTTTCTTCCGCAGCCTTGCGGGCTTTGGCGGGACGACCTCCAACGCCCAAGCCTTCGTTACCCAGCACCAACTTGTTGGGGACAGGACTGCCGTTGAGCGCCTTCATGTCTGTGTTGCTGACAATAAAATCAACACCCGTGATACCGTTACGATACATGTGGTTGACTGCATTGTTGCCACCACCACCGACACCGATGACCTTGATATAGGATGACTGATTTAAGGGAGAATCAAAAGAAAACAATTCCTCTTCCATTTGTATTTATACTATAAAATATTAATAATCAATTTTATCACAAATTTTTAACAAACAATTTGGATTTGTAAAATTACATTTTTTCCGTCAAATATCATCAACATCCCAAAATTGTTTATCAACATGTTATCAACAATCTATTCATCCAGACCTTCATCAGTGAAAGTTTTTGTAAGGAAATCACTGATAGCCTGACCAAAAGAACGGCCTTCACCCTCGGATGCTGGTTTCTTCGTTTTCTTCACTTTTCCCTTGGGTTTATGTGTGTTAACAGGTTCGGCGGTTTCAATATCGGGAACAGGCTGAGCGGCAGGTTCTGGTTCGGGTTCTGCGATGGGTTCTTCCTCAGGCAAAGTCTGTTTTTCGCTCTCCATCAGGCCATAGATAACCAATCCGATACCCGTGGCGTACATCGGATGGCTGAAATCCTCAAACGACACACTGCCTTCCTTGTCGAGGTGTTCGTCGGGCATACCGAGACGAGAGTCGATGCCTGTGATAAATTCCGAAAACTCCTTGATGCTGCGCATACGAGCACCTCCACCGGTAAGTGCGATACCTGCTATGAGTTGGCGTTCGAAACCAGAGGATTGTATCTCGTAGGCGACCTGTTCAAGGATAAGTTGCATACGGGCTTTGATGATGCCTGCAAGAGTCTTGACGCTGATTTCGCGAGGAGCCTGGTTGCGGATACCGGGAATGGCAATGATATCATCCTGATTGACGCTCGAAGGGAGGCAGCAACCGAACTTGGTTTTAAGGCTTTCGGCCTGGTGTTTCAAGATCTTGCATTCTTCACGAATGTCGTTGGTGATAACGTTGCCTGCCAAGGGAAGCACGGAAGTGTGACGAATGATGCCTTCCTGGAAAATAGCGATGTCGGTAGTGCCACCACCAATGTCGACAAGGGCCACGCCCGCATCCTTATCACCATCGTCAAGGACGGCATAGGCTGAGGCGATAGGCTCAAGGACAACACCTTTTATATGATAGCCTGCTGTTTCGACTGCATCACGAATGTTACGGAGATTGGCAGTGTTTCCTGTAACAATATGGAAATTGGCTTGAAGGCATTTACCAGCCACACCGACGGGATTGATATCGGGTGCCAGATCTTCTTTGTCGACGATGAATTTTTGAGGAAACACGTGGATAATTTCTTCACCCGGAGTGAGCATGATATGGTACTGATCATCAATAAGACGATCAACATCTTCCTGCTCAATCTGACGATGACTATCGGGAATCATGACCGTGCCTTCATTGGCACGACTTTTGATGTGTTGTCCAGCAATACCGACATACACTTCGTCAACGTCACATTTGGCCATCTCCGATGCGTCGGAAACCGCACGACGAATAGATTCGGCTGTGCTACGAATATTGCGGACGATGCCGCGTTCTACACCCACTGATTCGGTTTTACCGAAACCCAAGATACGCACTTTGCCATTTTCTGCCCGCTCTCCTATGAAACAGGCAATCTTTGTTGTTCCAATGTCTAGACCTACGATGTATTTGTTCATGGTGCTTATATTTTGATAATTGATAATTCTTTTTTAATGAGCAACGAATAGGCGATTCCCACCTTCAAACCACTATTTACTAATCACTGCTCACTTTTCTTGTACATACTACTTGACCTTTATATTTTATGCTGATCTTACTATAAGTGTCCCAACCCGTATGGGGCAAACCTCGAGAGTAAAGAGCCAGCAAGTTATTGAATTTTTCTTCCAAATTGTCGGCAGTGCCCACTTCAACCTCATGACTGCCCAACTTTGGGGTAAGGAACAGACAACCTTGTTGGTCATAATAAATTTGGTCAAAAAGGGGCGAAATGTCAGGATGCTGATCGAGGAATTTGGCTAAGGCGAGCACTTGGGGCAAAGACTTGCCTTTTGGAGATATGGCGCCACTGGCAACAATAACATCGCTCGATCCCACCACACTGATCGGCAACTGATGACCTGCGGTATCAAGATAAAATTCAGCCTTAGAGGTAAAGACCCGCACGATAGGGCGACGTTGCACAGCATACAATACCACTTTCCCACCAATAGAAGTGGCCGCCTCGCAATCTTGAAGATAAGGTGATTGGGCTGCAATGGCCTCAACTTTTTTCAAATCAACATCACCCAACTTCGAAGTCTTCAGTCCAGGTATGCCGACCAGCACTTGTTGGGCTACCTGCTTTGGTGTGACAAGGGTGTCGGCACCAGCATAGTCAATGTTGACACGGATGCCTTTGACCCCAGCATGGCTACGCCAAACATTGGCCCCCACAACAAGTACTCCGAAAAGGAGGACAAGGATAATGGTTAGTATTTTGGTTTTCTTTTTCATCTTATTCTATATTTAGTGACTGGTGAATAGTGACTGGTGACTGGGTGGGCCAGAGCCACTCGGCGTCAGCCTCCCCAGTCACAAATCACAAGTCACTGTTCACTCTTCAATTCTTCTTCCAATCGAGGCACCAATCGGTCTATATCACCAGCACCCATGGTCACCACAACGTCAGGACAGAGGGCAGGAACCAGCTCAAGCACCTGGTCGGGAGTACAAAGATACTTGGACATAGTGTTGATTTTGCGCAACACCATTGAGGATGTAACGCCCAAAATGGGTTTCTCACGAGCAGGATAAATGGGCATCATAATGAGTTCGTCAAGAGTGGAAAGCACCTCGGCAAACTGATCGGCAAAATCACGGGTACGGGTGTAGAGGTGAGGCTGAAAGATACCCACAACTCGTTTGCCCGGATAAAGGTAGCGGATGCTTTCGAGACAGGCTGCAATCTCTTGGGGATGATGGGCATAATCGTCTATCATCACCAAGTTCTTGGTCTTAATACGATAATCAAAACGACGACGCACGCCCTCGTAAGTCTTCAAGCCATAGCGCAGCTGGTGTTCATTGACACCCAAAGTCATCACCACTGCGGCTGCAGCCACTGCATTCTCAACATTATAGAGGCTACTATTGGGAAGTTCCAAATCATAAATCACGCCATTAGGTGTACGGAGGTCAAAGAAAATGTTACCATTATAGTTACGGACATTCCAAGGATAATAGTCGGCTTCAATGCCTCGTGCAGTGTAGTTGAAGGTTTTGAAATTTTGAAGCAACGAGGAATCGTGGTGGTGATGATGGTGGTGATGAGGTACCTGTGTTGAATCCTCGTCAGCGTTTTCGGCTTCTTCATCTTCATCATCGTCAAAAAGGGGAAGGCCCTGCTTAGTGATTAAGGCACCTTCCGGGTCGGTTTGTGAAGCGAACTGACGGAAAGCCTCCAGTAGGTTCTCGTGTGTGCCATAGATGTCGAGGTGATCAGCATCGGTGGCTGTGATGACTGAGCAATAAGGGTTGAGTTGGAGAAAAGAACGGTCGTATTCGTCAGCCTCGACAACAACATATTGGCTGTTTTTGTCAACCACCATATTGGAATTGAAATTCTTGGATATTCCTCCCAAGAAAGCACTGCACCCCAAATCGGTATGGCTCAAAATGTGGGCGATAAGGCACGAAGTGGAAGTCTTGCCATGGGTGCCAGCCACCGCAATGCAGCGTTTACCGCGAGTGAGTTCACCAAGCACCTGCGAACGCTTTTTCATTGGCACACCTTTCTGCTGCAAATATTCAAATTCTGCAGTGTCTGAAGGCACGGCTGGAGTATATACCACCAAATCAACAGCCTCGGGAATAAGCGAAGGGTCGTCAACATAATGCACATCGATACCCTCGGCAACCAATTGCCGCGTAAGTGGCGACTCTGTGCGGTCGTAACCGCTCACTATATCTCCACGCTGATGAAAGAAGCGTGCTATAGCGCTCATTCCAATTCCTCCTATGCCAAGAAAATAATAGTTCATCTTTTTAATATTATGAGTTATGAGTATTTTGTTTCAATCGCGTCAGCTTTACTCTGAATCATTATTCAGAAATCAACAATTCTATTTCATCTACAATTCGGTCGGCCGCATGAGGTGCAGCAAGAGATCTGATAGCTTTGCTCATCTGCTCACAACGATCTTTGTCGTGCAATAATTCCAATGCCATCGGCAGCCCCTTGGCTCCGCACTCATTGTCCCGCACCATCAAAGCCGCACCCTTGTTCACCAAGGCCATCGCATTCTTTGTCTGATGATCTTCTGCCACATTGGGAGAAGGTATGAGAATCACAGGCTTACCCACCAAGCACAATTCCGAAATGGCGATAGCGCCAGCTCGTGATATCACAACATTGGCAGCCGAATAAGCCAAATCCATACGGCTGATGAACTGGTGAACCTTAACCCACTGGCCCACCTTGGCCTCTTCCACCGCCTTAACAGCCTGGTCATACATCCACCGCCCCGTCTGCCAGATAATCTGAATATCGTTGTCCTTAAAAAATCCAAGGTTGTCCAAGATCATCTGGTTGATGCTCCGAGCACCGAGGCTGCCCCCGACCGAAAGAATCACTGGTTTCGAAACGTCGACCCCGAAAGTCTGACCCGCCGAGGCCGAAGTGCCATCACTTTGCGAATCTGAAAATCCGTCATAAAGTCGCTCAATGTCAGCTCGAACAGGATTGCCGGTATATACTATCTTCTCTTTGGGGAAGAAACGTTCCATACCATCGTAAGCCACACAAATCTTGGCTGCCGACTTGGCCAAAGTCTTGTTGGTGAGTCCTGCGTATGAGTTCTGCTCCTGAAGTAATGTTGTATAGCCCAATCGTGAAGCCACCTTGAGTGTAGGCTCACTGGCAAAGCCGCCAACACCCACCACAATGTCGGGGTGAAACTGTTTGATTACACTGCGCACCTTGCACTGGCTACGAACCACCTTGAATGGCAATTGCAGATTTTTGACAATATTGGCAAATGACAATTGCCGCTGAAGACCCGCAATGGGGAGACCCACAATTTTATATCCTGCCGCAGGCACTTTTTCCATCTCCATACGGCCTTCTGCTCCAACAAAAAGTATTTCGGCATCGGCATGACGAGCCCTAATAGCATTGGCTATTGCCACCGCTGGGAAAATATGTCCCCCACTTCCTCCTCCGCTAATGATTACTTTCATAATATTCTTTTTTTTGTGACTTGTGAATTGAGGTAAAGGTTATTGGTTATAGGTTATAGGTTATCGATTTATAAGGGTTATTGGTTTTTGAATAATACGAGGTACTTATTTGATTCGGGAACCGTTCTTAACTCTTAATTCTTAACTCTTAACTAAAATCCGGTTCCCGCCCAGTCACTATTCGCTATTCACTATTCGCTAATTTAGTTTTCTTCTTATTATCGGCCGCTACAGCCTGTATCACTCCCACTCCACAACCGAGAAAGATATATGCCGTGCCGCCAAAACTGATGAACGGCAGCGTCTGCCCCGTAACAGGCAACACTCCCACAGCAACGCACATATTCACCAAAGCCTGCAAAAATATCACCGTCGACAACCCCGCAACACTGAGACTACCGAAAAGACCTTTGCAGTGACGTGCGATATGAATGCAACGGAAATAGAACAACGAGTACAGGGCAAAGATGATTATGGCCGCAAACATACCAGCCTCTTCGATAATGATAGCATAGATAAAGTCGTTATGTGCCTGGGTCATCAGTCGACCATGGATGGTGCTACCGATACCCTGCCCGAAAAATTCGCCTCGTGCAATAGCCATACGGGCCATATTTTCTTGAGACAGTTCGTCGGGATTCGGATGGAGCCAACTCTGTAGGCGATGACCCCAAGTGGAGCTACGAGCCACATCCATCTTATCACCCACAAAATAGAAAATGGCAAACGCCACCAAAGCCGCCACAGCCAACAATGCAAATCCTTTCCACCACATCGACTTGTTCACTCCGCCAAAGAGGAGCAAGATATAACATGCCAGGAAAATCAACAACCCTGTCGACAGATTTTCTGGAGCCACCAACAAACAGGTGAGAACAACTGGCACCAACAGCCAATAAAACGTCCGTTTCTCCTCGATTTGCTCATGGTTGACAGCGATGCTGCGGGCCAAGAACACCATCAACGCCACCTTAGCAATCTCCGAAGGCTGAAACTTGGGCAGATGAGGTATCGCCAACCACCGGTCACCTCCCGTAAACATCACCACTATCAACAATATCAACGAAATGTAAAACACCCAACACGAAGCTTTTGAGAAAAAACGATAGTTAATATGTGACAGAATGATAATAGCCACATAAGTCAGCAAAACCAAACCCAAATGTTTGAAAAAGACATGCATCGGCGTAGCATCCTGCTCGCTGATAGCAGAAAGACCGATGGTACTATACACCGCAATCAACGATATGCCACTTAGGAGGAAAAAGATCACCCAAAGTGCCTTATCACCTGCAAATATGTTGAGTTTCCGTTTCATATTTTTCTTTTTTTGTGATATGTGAAAAGTGATATGTGATATGAGCGCTTCCACCCTCCTATTCACCACCCTCCTATTCACCAGTCACCATTCACCATTCACTATTCACTATTCACTATTCACTTATCTCATAATTCATTCACTTCATGACGGAACACTTCGCCTGCCATCTCAGGGGTGAGCACGTCGTGGGTGGCAGGAGAATACAGTACTTTGACATTGTCTAAAGTGCTATAACAAGCACGATGTACCGCCGCACCAATACTGTCTACATCTTCAATAACGGGAATAACATCCTTGAAAGAGTCGTGCAGATTCTGCGTCTCAGCTCCCACGCAAAGCAACATACGCACTTTGCGCAAAGCCACAGACCGCAGCATGGAGTAATCGGCCGTAGTGTTACCCCCGGTGGCTATCCAGATGATACCGC
Organism: Bacteroidales bacterium; assembly: GCA_045642445.1. GTDB lineage: Bacteria > Bacteroidota > Bacteroidia > Bacteroidales > P3 > Colimorpha. The sequence continues at coordinate 17,961 of JAZUIX010000194.1, forward strand.
CCTCTGTATTCTCAAGGGCGAACCATGTGGCATTCACACTTCGGGCAGCGGCATCGTTGACAAATTCTTTGCCATGGATGCGGGCCACATACTCCATGCGGTAGGACGTCTCGTCAAAGCGTGTGAAGCAGGAGCGCAACGCAGCGTTGCGCATCTGACGAAGTTTGGAGGAGTCGATGGCGGCAAGACCACCATATACGCGGTCTCTACCTTGTTTTGCTAATGTTTCAATGCTCATAGTTTAGATGTATTTGACGGGAGTGTGCTAATTATTATTGTGTGTGCTTACTTATCTCAGTTTTAATGTTACAATACTTACAATGGCCAGAAGTATTCCGATGATGGCAAAACGTTGCACTATCTTAGGCTCCGGCATACCCTTCTTTTGGTAGTGATGGTGTATCGGAGTCATCAGGAAAGGCCTCTTCTCTATCGGGACGGGCTGTCCTATCGGCAATTTGTGTTTGCGACGATAGCGCTTGCAGCCCCAGGTCTGCAAAATAACAGAGAAGTCCTCGACGAGATATATTCCGCAAAGGATGGGCAGCAGCAGTTCTTTGCGGATAAGCAAGGCAAAGACGGCTATGATACCACCCAAAGCCAGCGAACCCGTGTCGCCCATAAACACCTCGGCGGGAAACGTGTTGAACCAAAGGAACCCCAAGGTGGCACCCACAAAGGCGGTGATGAACACCGTGAGTTCGCCGATATTGGGAAGATAAACAATATTCAGGTAGTTCGACATGATGATGTTGCCCGAGAGCCATGCCAGGATGGCCAAAGACACACCGATGATGCTCGCCGTTGTGGTAGCCAAACCATCAATACCGTCGGTCAGATTAGCAGCGTTGGAAACAGCTGTCACCACGATAATTGCCACCAGCACATACACAACCCAAACCCAATTCTGCGTCCAATCACCCATCCAACTAATGAGCCATGCGTAGTCGAACTCGTTGCCCTTGACAAATGGTATAGTGGTTTTGGTGGAAGCGATGTCGGGATAAAAAGAGAGCAGCAAACCGACACCCAAACCCAACGCCACCTGGCCGAAGACCTTGAATTTTCCAGGCATACCCTTCTTATCCTTTTTGAAAACCTTGATATAGTCGTCAATAAATCCGATGAGGCCCAGCCACAACGTAGTCACCAACATTGTGATAACATAAACGTTGTCAAGTTTGGCAAACAGCAACGTCGGAACAATAATGGCTGCCAAAATCAGCAATCCGCCCATCGTGGGGGTGCCCTCCTTTTCCTTCTGTCCTTCGAGGCCCAAGTTGCGCACCGTCTCACCGATTGATTTGCGACGGATGAAACGAATGAACGGCTTGCCACAAATCAGCATTATCAGCAGCGAGGTGATTGCCGCCATGGAGGCACGGAAGGAGATATATTGAAACACTCCCGCCCCAGGGAAATCAAAAGTCTTGTCTAACCAGTCAAAAAGATAATACAACATTTCGAATTAAAAATTTAAAAGAATTTATAGTACTGCGGCTGTTCTCTATTCATTTTTCACTATTCACTAATTTATATAATTCCTCACGGTCGTCAAAATGGTGTTTGACTCCGTTGATGTCTTGATACTTCTCATGGCCCTTGCCTGCCACAAGGATAATGTCGCCCTCCTTGGCCATCATCACAGCTGTCTTTATGGCCTGACGGCGATCTGTGATTCGCACCACCTGACCCTTTTCTTCGAGCGAAAGGCCAGCCTCCATATCGTCGAGTATCCGCTCGGGGTCTTCGGTACGGGGGTTGTCGGATGTGAGAATCAGTCGGTCACTCAACGTGCAGGCTATCTTAGCCATTTCGGGACGTTTGGTCTTGTCTCTGTCGCCTCCGCAACCCACCACAGAGATGAGCTGCTGGCAGTCGCGACGGATGTCGTTGATCGTAGTGAGCACGTTTTCCAACGCATCAGGGGTATGGGCATAGTCGACAATAGCTGTGATGCCCCTGCCCGAAACATACTGGAAACGTCCTTCGGCTGCCTCCAACGTGCTGAGCAATCGCAAAGCCTCTGTCGCCTCTATCCCCGAGAGCACAGCGGCAGCATAAATGGCTGTGAGATTGTAGGCATTAAACTTGCCCACAAGACGTGTCCACACTTCGCGGCCATTAATCTCCAACTGCAGCCCTTGGAAAGTATCCTCAACAATACGGCTACGAAAATCGGCCATACGTTGCAAACTGTAGGTCTGCACCTTGGCCTTGGTGTTCTGCACCATCACCATGCCGTTGCGGTCGTCGATATTGGTAAGGGCGAAAGCTTCGGCAGGCAGATTGTCGAAGAACATCTTCTTGGCGGCAATATAGTTGGCCATGGTCTTGTGAAAATCAAGATGGTCGTGGGTGATATTGCTGAAGATACCTCCAGCAAAAGTCAATCCGCCAATACGATGTTGGACAATGGCATGGCTGCTGACCTCCATAAAGGCATATTGGCAACCCGCCTGCACCATCTGCTGCAAAAGGCTGTTGAGTTCCAAAGCATCGGGAGTGGTATGAGTGGCCGGTATTTCGGTCTCGTCAATCTTGTTGACAATAGTGGAAAGCAGTCCCACATGGTAGCCGTTTTGGCGGAACATGCGGTGAAGCAACGTCACTGTGGTAGTTTTGCCATTGGTGCCGGTTATGCCAATGAGTTTGAGTTGGCGTGAAGGATGGCCATAGAAGTTGTCGGCCATGATACCCAAAGCCAAATCGCTGTTTTCCACCACAACGTATGCCACCTGGGGCGAAACCTTTTGCGGCATACGCTGACAAACAACGGCCACGGCACCTTGCTGGATCGTGGCATCGATATATTGGTGCCCGTCCACCTTGGTACCCACTTGTGCCACAAAGCAGCTACCCTGTCCCACCTTGCGCGAGTCAAAGCAGATGTCTGTCACCTCAGGATTGAGGGTGACTGGTGCCAAAGGTGTGATGCCGTTTATTAAATCAAAAAGTTTCATTTTCTATATTTTTGTGACAAGTGATAAGTTAAATGTGAAAAGAATGCCAACATACCCCCTACCACTATTCACTATTAGCTAATTTTAATATTATTGTCGTCCCTTTTGCTGCAACGGTGTGGCTCTTGGGGGTCTGGCTCACCACCTTGCCATGACCGCTGAAGCGTACCTTATAGCCAGCGCTACGCAATAGTGCTATTGCATCACGCACCGTCATACCTACGCAATTCGGCACCTGTCCTTCTTTAGGAAGACTGTAGTTGCAATAGCCTTGCCGCTCATTGTCGTAAACTGCCCAATAGGATGCCGTACTGTCGATAGCTGTGTAAGGAATGCCCAGGATCTGATGCACACGGCGAAGCTGTGCCTGATTGCCTTTGGCAAGTACTGGCGCCTCGCTCTCTATCGAATCCTGCAGACGTATGCTGCCCAACTCCTTGTCAAAAGCCACCACACAGTCGGCAATCTTCTTGAACACAGGTGCCGCAGCATGGCGGCCCGCTATACTGGTGCTCTCCACCAGCACAAGGCAAGTGTAGCGAGGATTGTCGGCAGGGAAGAATCCTACAAACGAGGAGTTTTTGATACTATGGTCATCGTGGGCAAGCGAAGTGCCCGTCTTGCCTCCGATACCATAGACGGCATTGTAAATATTGTTGCCCGTACCGTTCTCCACCACGCCGATGAGCATCTCGCGCATCTGTTTGGCAGTTTCTTTGCTGCACACATGCTCGTTCAGCACCACAGGCTTGATTTCCGAACGGCTGGAGCCATCCAAAATTTCACGACAAAACAGCGGTTTCACCATACGTCCATCGTTGGTGATAGCGTTGTAGAATGTTATCAGTTGCAACGGGGTCACCGTGGCGGAGTAACCATAACTGAGGTTGAGAAAATCACGATCCGAGACAAGGTTGACAACACGGGTGGTGTATTCGCGCACCTGCAAATCGGGATTCATCTTCCCGAAGGGGAAAATGGTCTCCATGCCTTTCTTCAAATCGTCGCGACGAGTGCGATAGTATTCCCAAGCCAACTCGCACATGCCGATGTTCGACGACCGAGCCAAAACTCCTGCCAAATTGGTAGTGTCGGTAGCATAGCCGTGGCCGTCGTTAATCTCGCCACTACTGTTGCTATAGCGTTTCACACCACCTGCACGAACACGCTTCGAAGTGTCGAGCTGTATGCGTTTATCGTTGAGCATAGCGGTCATAGCCACCACTTTGAAAGTCGAACCCGGCTCATACTTATCGCTGCAAGCCACATTGCTCCACAGCATCTCGCTGAGGCGGCCCGAAGTGTCGCGAGTAAGACTGCTGCAAGCCAAAATATAGCCTGTTTCCTTCTCCATCAATATCGCACAGCCACGCTGGCCGCCAAACTGATTCATCGAACTGCGAAGTGCGCTCTCGGCAATATCCTGATAGCGGGTGTCGATGGTGGCGATAATGCTCTTGCCATCGATGCGGCGTTGTACCAATGTCGAATCCTCGTCGGGCAAAGCGGCATCTTCCATAGGCAGCCACACCCCTAGGGTCAAGCGTCGGCAAAGATAGCAGCCGTCCTGACCGCGGAGCACGCTGTCGTAATAGCCCTCAAGACCTGTGTAACCCTCTTGGTTCGGGGTCTTATAATGCAAACCTATGGTGTTCTCACCCAAATTGCCGTAGATGTGGGCACGGATATACGAAGTCACGCTGCCCTCCATAGTTTTCGAAGGCACACACGAACCGATATACGGCAACTTCTTCACCTTGAGCCACTGCGAATAAGGCATACGGCGAGCCATAATCATGCAACGTCTGGGTTTGGCTTTTTTCTTCTCCTTATCCACGAGGGCTTTATAATAGCTTGCCGGCTTGGCGGGATCGTGCTGCCCGAGCACCTCGTACATCACCCTATAACCCGAGTCAATATCAGCATTCCTTTTGAGCAATTTCTTTCTATCTTTCTCGCTAAGTTTCGGGTTTTTCAACTTATTGGTGTCCACCTCAGGCAGAATGCTCACATCGAGGTAGAAGTCGCACACAGGCACCGTGGTGGCCAGCACCTTGCCGTCGGAAGAGAATATAGTGCCTCGACGAGCGGCTTCGGTGCGGTAAATCCACTCACGCGACTTGGCTTTCTCTCGCCACATATCGCCATCCACCGCCTGCGTCTTAATAGTCGAGATAAGCATAGCGCTACCACATACCACCACAAGCAGTATTGCGAGCACCGTCATCTTGACGAACAAAGGCTTATTATCAAACTTCTCTTCCATTTATATTCTTTTTTTGTGTGATATGTGATTAGGCGGCTCCCGCCCTCCCAGTCACTATTCTCTATTTTCAATTAAATCTCATACGGTGGTCCTGCTGTGTACCCCACCCCCGTACTGTCCAAACGTTCGGCAATCTGCGAAATCTTGATAGTCTCCTGAAAACGCTTCTGCACCTGTATCCGGGTCTCACGCAAATTGTTGATACGTTCCTGGGCAGCAAGTTTCTCCTTCGTTAAATCCTCCACTCTATAACGGTTATATACAAGCAGCAGAGCATAGAAGCAGCACAGCATAATCAGCGGAATCTGCCTGGTCACCCCCTTGCTTTGCAGCACATCTCCGCCCAAAATGCGGTTCGCCAACCCCGCCTTCTTGGCTTTCGGTGCCGGCTGCTGAGGTTGTGGCTGCTGTTGTTCCTGTTCGTGTATCTTTTGTTCTTCTTCCATATTACATTTACTTATCTGTCTTCTCTCATCCCTTCTTAGCCACCCTGAGTTTCGCGCTACGGGCCCTGTTGTTCTGCTGCAGCTCCTCCTCGCTGGCCGTAACAGCCTTGCGGGTTACAAGTTGCAGAGGCACAATCGGATTGCCGTAAAAATCTTTTTCCAGTTTACCTTCAAAATTACCCGTTTTGAAAAAATTCTTCACCAGGCGGTCCTCCAGCGAGTGATACGACATCACCACCAGCCTTCCCTCCGGCTTGAGAATCTCCACCGCCTGCTGAAGCATGGCTTGAAGAGCCTCCAGCTCGCCGTTCACCTCGATTCGAAGCGCCTGGAAAAGCATGGCAAGGTACTTGTTCTCCATGCCCCGAGGCAGATGACGGCTCACCGCTTCGCGCAAATCGAAAGTGGTCTCGATAGCCTTCTCGGCACGAGCCCTGCATATAGCCTTGGCCATTTGAAAAGCATTGGGCAACTCGCCGTAAAGGCGGAGCAGACGGGTGAGCTCCTGCTCATCGGCATTGTTGACCAAATCCTTGGCCGTAAGCTCCTGCCTGCGATCCATACGCAAATCCAACTCCCCGTCCAAACGGGTCGAAAAACCACGGTCGGCCACATCAAACTGATGCGACGAAACGCCCAAGTCGGCCAAAATGCCGTCCACCGAGCGAACCCCCTGCAAACGAAGAAAACTCTTCATGTAGCGGAAGTTCTCGTGGATGAGCACAAAGCGGGGATCGTCGATAGCGTTGGCCAAAGCATCGGCATCCTGGTCAAACCCCACCAGGCGTCCCTCGGGACCCAAGCGCTCCATAATGGCACGCGAATGGCCGCCACCTCCAAAAGTGACGTCCACATACGTCCCATCAGGACGGATGTTCAAACTCTCGATGCATTCATTCAGCATCACCGGCAAGTGGTATTCCATGCAATTCCCCCAGTCTTTGGTCGACTATCGACGCGAAATCGACAGTCTCGTTGTTCATCTTGTCGTAGGCCTGACGACCCCACATTTCGATGCACCTGCCGGTGGATTGCAGCACTATCTCCTTTGCCTCGCCGAGCACCGACTTGCGCTCGGGCGGTATCAGCATTCGGTCCGTTGCGTCCATCTCCACGAGGTTGGCACGTGTGAGCTTGCGCATGATCTGGTTGTCGCGGATGCTGTAGAGATTCAACTTCTTTTGAAGGTCTTCCACCTCGGCTTGAAAAGCGGCATACGTCCATAGCTCCAAACACTCGGCATTGATGCTTTGGCGGATCACAAAACGGCAGTCTTCCACCTCCAACTGCTTTTTTATAGCTGTTGGGAGCTTGAATCGACCGTTTGAATCGACCTTACAATACTCAGTGCCAATGATTAAAGCCATTTTTACCTATAATTTTTCAATTTGTAAAGATACGAAGACTTTTCCAAAAAATACCATTTTTTACCAAAAAAAGTTTTCCACTGCCTTGTTGATAACTTTTTTATTATACGTAACTCCTTGAAAAAAGTTTCATTTATGGGCAAAAAAATCAAATTTCTTCCGCCCAACCTTCTCTCATCCCCAAAAATTTGTCCCCAAAAAACAACATGGGAAAAATCGCAAAAGACTCTCGAGGCACAAGCGCCATGTCTTCCTGAAAACGGACTTGCTGTTGAGGTTCATCACTCATTCTCCGTCCTCGTTTCTTTTATCGTTATGGTATCCTTATAGTATCCTTATGGTATCGTTATGGTATCGTTATGGTATCCTAGATACGATAACGATACCATAACGATACCATAAGGATACGATAACGATGGGAGAATAGAGGAAGAATCACCAAACGACATCGGACAAAGGGCGAAGCTTCCGAGAAGGGTTTGAACAAGCAAATTGGGGCACCTTTTTGCCTCGGCTCAACCCTTGCAAATCCGGCCCTTTTATCGGGGTCAAAAAAGGTTCGTTTCTTCAAAACAATCGCTTTCTCGCCCCGACATATTGAGGGCAAGTATTCCCCTTGTTCGGCCCTTCAAAAATGTTGATAACTTTTTTCGGACAAAACTCCTTCGGATTGAAAAAAAAGTCGTACCTTTGCATTTTCAATAAATTCGCATAATAAAAATATAAACTTTATAATTACTTATGAAAAAAGTCATTTTCTCGCTTACCCTTGCAATGCTGGTGATGCTTCCCGCAGCCAGCCGTGCCGACGAAGGCATGTGGCTCCTTTCGCTTATCGGCAAGAACTACGCCGATATGCAGAAGGCAGGCCTCAAACTCACGCCCGAAGACATCTACAGTATCAACCAGAGCTGCCTCAAGGACGCCATCGTGGGCCTCGGCAACGAAGGCCGCCCCTTCTGGCATTTCTGCACGGGCGAAATAATCAGCGACAAGGGCCTCATTTCGACCAACCACCACTGCGGCTACGGCAAGCTGCAGGAGCATTCGTCTGTGGAGCACGACTATCTGCGCGACGGCTTCTGGGCCTACAACATGTCGCAGGAGCTGCCCAACCCGGGCCTCACCGCCTCCATACTCGTGCGCATGGAGGATGTTACCAACCGCGTGATGGAGTGCCTCTCTGACGATATGAGCGAGGCCGACCGTGCCAAGGCTGTGAGCAACATCAGCGAGCGTATTGCCCGCGAGGCCGTCCAGGGCACCGACTATGATGCCATGGTGAAGCCCATGTTCAACGGCAACCAGTATTTCCTTTTCGTGCACATCATCTATAAGGATGTGCGCCTCGTGGGTGCTCCTCCTTCGTCGATGGGCAAATTCGGAGGCGACACCGACAACTGGTCGTGGCCCCGTCACACCTGCGACTTCTCGATGTTCCGCATCTACACCGCCCCCAACGGCAAGCCTGCCGCCTACGCTGCCGAGAATATCCCCCTGAAACCCAAGCACCACCTGCCCGTGAGCAATCGCGAGCTGAAGGATGGCGACTATGCCATGGTGATGGGTTTTCCCGGCACCACCAACCATTTCCTCACCTCCTACGGCTTGAAGGAGACGATGGAGGTTACCAACGATCTCCGCTATAAACTCCGCACCGTGAAAATCAACGTCCTGCGCGAGGAGATGGTCAAAGACCAAGCTGTGAAAATCAAATACGCCTCCAAATATGCCAGCTGCTCCAACTACTGGAAATACAGCAACGAGCAGAACAAGGCCCTCACCGAGCTCAACACCATGGGCCTCAAGGTGCAGATTGAGGACGAATACCGCCAGTGGGCAAAGGACAAGGATCCCAAATACCTCAAGGCTCTCGGCCTGATCGAGCAGAGCTATGCCGACCGTCGCGAGTTGCAAGAGGCCATCACTTATCTTGACGAAGGCCTCCTCGAGGGTCCCGAACTGCTCTACCAATCCACCCTCTTCGGCCGCAAGATCAAGGCTATCTGCCAAGAGACGAACCAGGATGCCCGCGACGGTATGCTGGCCGAGCTCCGCACCGAAGCCGAAGCCTTCTACAAGGATTACGACGAGGCTGTCGAACAGCGCGTTACCGCCCGCATGATGCAGTATGTTTACCAAACCATCAACATCAACTACATTCCCGACTACCTCAAGAATGCCGACCGCAAATTCAGAGGCGATTTCGACGCTTTTGTGGCCAATATGTTCAGCCGTTCCATCTTCGCCAACCAAGATGCTTTCATGAAGTTCCTCAAAGACCCCAACGTCAAGGCGCTTGAAAACGACGAGGTTTACAAGGCCGGCAGCAACATCCTGGCAAAATACCGCGAGGTCTACACAGGCGTGCCCAAAGAGAGCCGCGACAACCTGACCCGCGGCACCCGCGACTTTGTTGACGGCATACTCCAAATCAATGCCGGCAAGAAACTTATGTCGCCCGATGCCAACAGCACCATCCGCCTCACCTACGGCAATGTGAAGGCCTACGACCCCAAGGACGGCGTGAGCTATCACTACTACACCACCATCGAGGGTGTGATGCAGAAGGAAGACCCCACCCCTGGCGGCGAATTCAATGTGCCACAGCGCCTTAAAGATCTCTACAACGCCAAGGATTTCGGCCCCTATGTGAACAAACGCGGCGAACTGCCCACCTGTTTCATCACCAACAACGACATCACGGGAGGCAACAGCGGCTCGCCCGTGCTTGACGCCTACGGCAACCTCATCGGCTTGGCCTTCGACGGCAACGGAGAAGCCATGTCGGGCGACATCGATTTTGAGGAGAACTTGCAACGCTGCATCTGCCTCGACACCCGCTACATGCTCTTTGTTATCGACAAATACGCCAACGCCCAGAACCTTATCGACGAACTTGATATTGTTCGGTAACTGGTAAATAGTGAATAGTGACTGGTGACTGGTGATTAGGTGGCTGCCGCCCTCCCAGTCACTAGTCACTAATCACAACTCACATATATATGAATTATACATATAATACTATAGGTACTTGCAGCGCACGTATCGATTTTGAGGTGTGCGAAACTCCTCTCCCCGACGGCACCACTCGGCGAACCTTGCACAACGTGATCTTCTATGGTGGCTGCAACGGCAACCTTCAGGGCATCTCCCGCCTTGTGGAGGGGATGGAAATAGACGCCGTGTTGGAGAAACTGGAAGGCATCAGTTGCAACGGAGGCCCCACAAGTTGCCCCGACCAGTTGTGTCAGGCTTTGCGAAAAACACAATAAATGATCAAGTTACAAAACAATAAAACATTACGTATGAAAAAACACTTGCTATTATTTGCCTTAGTTCTTGGTTCTCTGACTTCGTGGGCATACGATTTCAGCGCCGTGGCTCCCAGCGGACAGGTGCTGTATTACAATATCAACGGCTCGGAAGTCTCCGTGACTTCGGCGTTGACCAGTTCCCCATACTATCACCTCGAACCGCTCGGAAGTGTTATCATACCTTCAAGCGTGAGCTACGAGGGGGTTGATTACACCGTTACCGCGATAGGTGCACAGGGATTCTATGGCTGCGACAGCATCACCGATGTCCTCATCCCCAACACCGTCACCTCTATCGGTGAATCGGCTTTCAACAATTGCAGGGGACTTGAGACCGTTTCGCTACCCAATTCTCTGACCACTATAGGCAATTCCGCTTTTCGTGAATGTCACAGTTTGACCAGCATTGTCATCCCTAATTCGGTCACCTCCATTGGGGAATACGCTTTCACGGGGTGCTACCACCTCACCAACTTCGTGGTACCCAATTCCGTCACCGTGCTGGGCAAAGGTGTGTTCCAACGTTGTAACAGATTGTCGTCCGTAACGCTCAGCGATTCTATCACCATCCTCGACGAATACCTCTTTTCTTTCTGCGACAGTCTCACCAGCGTCACCATACCCAAACGTGTCACCCATGTGGGGTATGCGGTATTCTACAATTGTGGAAGTCTGACAGAGATTGTGTCCAAAGCGGTGGTCGCACCTACCCACAACAACTACGCTTTCCTCACCCTCAGCAGCACGCTGCCAATTTATATTCCCTGCGGGAGTACGACTTCGTATAGCACGGGATGGTCTTCTTTCAGCAACTTCATTGAGTCGATAGCTCCGGACATTGATGTGGTGTCATCGGACGACTCTATGGGTTTTGCAACCCTCCAAGTGGCCCCTACGTGCGATACTCCTTCAGCCGTCATAAGTGCCACACCCTTCGAGGGCTTCCAATTCCTCGGTTGGAACGATGGCGACACCGCTAATCCGAGACTTGTCCAGGTGACACAAGACAGCGTCTTCACCGCCATGTTTGCCGCAATACCGCAATATACGGTTGTGGTTATGGCTGCCGATAGCACCATGGGGACAGTCGAAGGAGGAGGATTGTTCTACACCGGTGAGCAGGTAACGATTTCGGCTACCGCATTTGAGCATTACTATTTCAGTCATTGGAACGATGGCGACACCTCCAATCCACGAATTGTGGACGTGAATGCAGATACCATTTATACGGCTTACTTCGAGCCGGAGAACTACATCGTCACCATCTCTGCAAACGACTACACTATGGGAGCTGTTTCTGGCAGCGGAGAATACGCCTACGGCACCGAGGTGGCAATCAGAGCAATACCTTTCGAGAACTATGGTTTCAGCGGATGGAATGATGGTGACACGAATGGGGAAAGAATCATCATTGTAACGAGTGACACATCGTTTCAGGCCGAATTTTACCTCATGGTAGGTATCAATGACGCCCCAAAAACAGATATCAATATTCTCACCCAAGGACGCAACATAATCATCAATGGTGCTGAAGGAAGGATGGTCTCGGTGTATGATATATCGGGCAGAAAAGTATATGAAAATAAGAATTTTGGCAACAATGAGCAGATAACCTTGGAGGCAGCAGGCATTTACTTAGTAAAAACCGCCCAATGTGGGATAAAGAAAGTTGTCATGAGATAGTGAATTGTGAATAGTGATTAGTGACTTGTGATTAGTGACTTGTGACTAGGAGGCTGCCGCCCCCCCAGTCACTAATCACCAGTCACCAGTCACTAATCACAATTCTCAATTTTCAATTCTCAATTAGTAGAGACGTGTCCCACGTCTCTACCATTATCTCTATCAGCCGACAGAGGCTTTGAGTTTCTCGGCGTTTTCAGCAAGTTGGAGGGCTTCGATGAGGGCTTCAATATCACCGTCCATGAAGGCGGGGAGGTTGTGCATGGAATAGCCAATGCGGTGGTCGGTGACACGGCTTTGGGGATAGTTGTAGGTGCGGACTTTCTCGGAACGGTCGCCTGTGGCCACAAGGGTCTTGCGTTTGGAGGACATCTCTTCCATGTACTTGTTGTACTCGCGTTCGTAGAGTCGGGTGCGCAACACAACAAGGGCTTTCTCGAGGTTCTTGATTTGCGATTTCTGATCTTGGCACGACACCACGATGCCTGTGGGGATGTGGGTGAGACGCACAGCGGAGTAGGTGGTGTTGACACACTGGCCGCCAGGACCTGAGGCACAGAAAGTGTCCTTGCGGACATCACTCATATTGAGCTCCACATCGAACTCTTCGGCTTCGGGCAGGACGACCACGGCTGCTGTGGAGGTTTGGAGTCGGCCTTGGGTCTCGGTAGCGGGAACACGTTGCACACGGTGTACGCCGCTTTCATATTTGAGAAGGCCGTAGGCTTTCTCGCCAGTAACGTTGAAGGTAATGGCTTTGTAACCGCCAGCTGTGCCCTCGTTGAAGTCGTCGATTTCTATCTTCCAGCCCTTCTTCTCACAGAAGCGGGAATACATACGGAAGAGGTCGCCGGCAAAGATGCAGGCCTCATCACCACCTGTGCCGCCACGAATTTCTACCACGGCGTTCTTGCTATCGGCCGGGTCGGCGGGGATAAGCATAATACGGATCTCCTCCTCCATCTTGTCGCGACGCTCAACACCATCGTTGAGCTCCATTTTGGCCATCTCGCGCAGTTCTTCATCTTTCTCGGTGCTGAGGAGTTCTTTGCACTCGGCAATAGAGTCGAGGAGGTTCTTGTATTCGTGGTAAGCCTTCACCACTGGCTGCAGATCCTTATAGTCCTTGCTGAGTTTGACATAACGCTTCATATCGGCAGTGACCTGTGGGTCGTTCATCTGCTGTTCTATTTCTTGGTAGCGTGCATATATGGCTTCGAGTTTGTCTAACATGTTCTTCTTGATTTATGATTGAATAATAAAAATACTTGTCTGTGAATTGTAATCGGTAATTTGCATTGTCCGGTTACTGATCGCTGATCACAGAAACGCAATAAATGTCCAAAAGTGTCTGGCGAAAATCCTCGCCCATACCATACTTTGCCTCAGCGGCAGCAAGATAATCCTCAAATGCCTTTCGTTCTGCGGGGGTGTACTGGTTGGCCGAGCTATTTTTTCCTTGCCGGATATCGGCGGCGATGGCTTGGTTCGGCCAACGATGATAACCTTCGGCGATACGGCTGTCGATGAGTGCCGCCACAGCATTGAAATCACCATGGGTGGCTTCCAGCTCGTCGTTGCTCAAGGGGCGACAGACGGTGAGGTGCACCCGTCCTTTGAAATCGCAGATGCCGCTGATGACACTCTGGGTGTCTTCGCCGGGCACCTTCTTGTACGGGCCTTGCTTGGAGAGGCACACCTCTCGGGCTTTGAGCCATCCACAGGGTTCCCATTCGTAAGAAATACTCAGCGGGACGATATTCATGGCTGAGAGAGATTCCACCACGTTGTTGCGATTGCCACTGGCGGCTATCATTTTCAACAAAGCGGGATCGGTACGGTCGAGGCCGTCTTTGGTGCGACCGTTGCGTTGAGCTATCCAAGCGCTCTCGCCACACTCGGCAACCCAATGACGGAGGTGGCGCGACATATCCATCAGCACGGCGTAATACTCACGAGGCGTGCCCCCACGGCCAATACCGTACATTTTATTGATTTCGGACAACTGGGCCAACAGGGGGAATTCAAACAAGTTGCTGCCCACCACGATATGCGACGAGGGTCGATGATGGCTGAGCTGGACATATTGCAACAGCATAGCGTCGATGGTGATATCGCGGTGATTGGAGATAAAAAGGCTCGGACGGCAATCTTGCAGATACTCCTCGCCATCGTAGGTGAAGGCTGTCATGCTGTGCTTGATGACGGCACAGCTGGCAGGATACATCACCCTCTGCTGGAACTCCGCTGAGTCGTGACACGAGAGCACCACCTCTCGAGCCTCCTCCAAAGAGAGTTCGGGGAAGATATAGGGCGCCAACGTGGCGAAATATGGATTATCAACTATCTCTTTCATTATCTTTTTTGTGACTGGTGACTTGTGACTGGTGACTTGTGACTTGTGACTTGTGACTTGTGACTTGTGACTAGGAGGCTGCCGCCCCCCCAGTCACTAATCACCAGTCACCAGTCACTAATCTCAATTTTCAATTCTCAATTCTCAATTTTCAATTCTCAATTCTCAATTCAAAAAGGCGGCAGCCAATTCTCAATTCTCAATTCTCAATTTTCAATTTTCAATATCTTATCCACCTCGGGCGAGATGTGCATCTTGCGGAGGGCTGCAATGGCAAGGATTCCGAAGAGGCCTGTGCGAAGCAATGCTTCGACCAGCACCACACCCATTCCTGTGCCCGCCATAGAGAACAGCGGCGAGAGGAAGAAATTCCACAAGCCGTTCAAGCCGAAAAGGAGGAGAGTGAGCATCACTATCTGCAACTGTTTGGCACTAAAGAGCGACACCCGCAGTTTGCTCCACAACAGGGTTAGCAGCGGAACAAAATAGACGACGTAGGCAAACAGCGTGGCACACGCCGACCCACTCACGCCCCACCTCGGAATGAGCCAAAGGTTGAGCAGTATGGCCGAGGCCGTGAGCAGCGAGATGAAAAGCAGCGAGAATGCGTAATGCTTGGAAAAATTGAGGATATTGGTAGCAATGCAGAGTGTGGAGTTGAGCAGATTGGCCAAACCCAAAAAGAGCACCACCCCCATTCCCGACACATACTCCTCGCCATTGGGGATGATGGCAAACAGAGGCCCGAGGTTAATCCAGATGAAGAACAGCAGCATCGAAGCCACAAGCAGCTGATGGGTCGACACCTGCCGCCCGAGGCGGTTCACCTCGGCCATATTGCCATCCTGCACCGCCTGCGAGATGATTGGGCTCGAGATAGCCCCCAGCGAGCGATACGGTATCTCTATCACATTGGCAATATAGCAGGCAATGGTGTAGATGCCGGCCAGCTTCAGACCCTCTTTGGCCAAGAAGATGGAGTTGAACAGCTTGATGTTGCCCGCCAACACAGCAGCGGTCATAAAGAGGGTATAAACGAGCACCTGACGCAGCAACCGTTTGTCGACAAACTGCCAATCCAGGCGAAACGAAATCTTTCCCAAGGTCATCAGATAGCAGAAATTGACCACCGTGGCCACAGCATACGACGAGCAGAACAGGACGACAAACACATCAAGCGACACCATCCCGTAGCCGTACAGCAGATAAGACACCAAGTTGAGGATCCTTATCAGCACTTCGCGCACAAACTTCGGCACAGCAATATGCAGCAACACGCTGGCGTTGGTTTCGAACACCGTCATATACAGCGCGAAAAACGTAAGCGGCAGCAACAAATACACATAATTGACAATCAATGGCGAATTGGCCGAATAATAATCGGCGACAGCGTTTTTGAAAACGAAGAAAAGCACTCCAATGATGATAAAGCCTATGAATGGCAAGATAAGCGTCCAGCCGAAAAAACCGTGGTCGTGGCTCTCCGGATCCTTGAACAAAGGATAAAACTTGAGTATCGAGGCATTGGTACCCAGCTGAGCCAAACCGGCAAAGAGCATGGCGGCATCCACCATCACACGGGTGAGGCCAATCTCCTCCTGCGTCAGCAGGTCCGTCACCACAAAAAAAGTGGTGATGGCGCCTATCAGCACCCCCACATAATTGGCTATCGCACCTTTGATACTCTGTTTGGCAATTACACCCATGCTATAAATCAGGTTCTAAAATTCTGTCGTTTTGAAATTGCAAAAATACGATTTTATTCTCATATAATAAAATAGTAAAAAATGAATTATAAAATCAAATTAAGAACCAACAAATTAGCAAATAGTAGTTTTGTGTGAAACGTGAGATGTAAAATGTGAAATAAGCCGTTCTTTTGTCAAAATAAATACTATTCGGGGTTTGCTAATCCTGCATCTATTCTCCCAAGATTCTTTTATCGTTATGGTATCGTTATCGTATCCTTATGGTATCGTTATGGTATCGTTATCGTATCCTGGATACCATAAGTGTCTTTTCCTGAAATCGCTTGTCAATTTTTCCTATGTTAAACTAAAATACTTGTCATTCGGATGGCGGTTCAACTGACCCGCTTGACAAGTCGCACTGATTCGCTTGACAAGTCCAGGATGACTATGGATAATGCAGAGCCATCCTTGTTTTTGGGTAAAGTCGAGTGGGGCTCGATGCCCCATTCGACTTTGGGATGACGATGGCATAAAGCTGTCGCCACCTTGTTTTTGGGTGGTGCAAAGATACGACTTTTTTCCAGATCACAGGCATTCTTTTTGTTTTTTCCAAAGATTCGGTCCCGGCTGCTGTCCATTATAGACGGACATCGGCGTCATCATCCCGATGCTCATGTGGGGCCTGATGTGGTTGTATACATGTATCATTCGGGAGATGGCGGCTTCGGCCTGTTCCCTGTCCCGGAAGACCTCCTGATGGTAGATCCATTCGACCTTCAGGATGCCGTTGACGCGTTCTGCGACGGCGTTGTCCGTGGGGTTGTACCTTTCCGTCATG
>JAZUIX010000195.1:0-3559 GCA_045642445.1 Bacteroidales bacterium
GATTCCGCACGGAGTAAGGAAAGCGGAGAATCCGCGGGCTACATGACCGAGTGACAAACAGCAAGATGACCAAAAACGGCCAAAATCACAGAAAAGTATATTTTCAAAATATTTCATGTTTACGTTGAATTTATAGAACCCACCTTAACTATCGCTCTCGCTTGCCAAGCAATCGTAAGCCCCCCGTTGTGGCGGGGGTGGATATAGGCTGGCGGTGGTGCGAAGGGTCTTTCTCTTAAGGGGGTCTTACCGGGGTCTTAACGGGGCCTTATCGGGGTTACCCCGTTAAGTCCCCGCCAGGTGGCCGCTACAAGTCCGTTTGGTGAAGGGAGCTATCTCACCCTTAGACGGCGGCCGAGGCTGAGGATGGTGGTTTGAGATATGCCGTTGAGTTTGCAGAGTTTGTTGACGCTGGTATGGTAACGTTTGGCTAAAGCACCGAGGGTGTCGCCTCGGCGGATGGTGTGGTATTGGGGTGAAGAATTATCGCTTTTGGCTTGTTGTTTGGAGGAAGCGACATTGTCTTCAGGTTCGGTGGAGGCGGCTCCGGAACTTTTGCTGTTGTTGAGCACTACGAGGTGATTGGCGTGGCGGTCAATGTCTTTGTAGGCATGGTGAAGTCGGTCGATGGTGATTTCGTAGTCGGTGTTGACGCGGCGGTCGGGGGGGTCGAGTCGGTGTTCGAATAGCCAGTCGTAGGTTTCGGTGATGTAGAAGGCTCGTGCCAATCCGCCGTGGTCGACTCCAGGGAGTCGGGTGAAGCGCAGTCGGGGGCTCTCGCCGCATTTCGACATGGCGTTGATGACTTTCTCTGACTGGCTGATGCGGACGGCACGGTCGGCAGTGCCGTGGAGAATCCACAGGGGCAGGTCGTTGAGGCCGCAGTATGACTTGGGGTTGCCTCCTCCGCAGAGGGCCATGGCGGCTGCGATGCGGTGGGGGTAGGCGGCAGAGTAGTCGATGGTGCCGTAGCCGCCGAGGCTCATGCCGAGGACGTAGAATCGGTTGGTGTCGCCTTTATAGTGTTCAAAAACCCAGTCGACGACGTTGTTGATTCTGTCGGGGTTCCAAGCGCCTCCCGGGTTCTGAGGGGCGATGATGATGGCGTCGATTTGACGGCCCATGGCGAGGGCGTCGAGGGGGCCGTAGCGGCGTACCCGTTCGAGGTTGCGTCCGCAAAGGCTGGCTCCGTGAAGAAAGAGGATGATGGGCTTGTCGGATTGGACAGAATCGTAGTCTTTGGGGGTGGAGACCCAAAAATTATAGCCGTCGGCAACTTGGTTCCGATAAGCTCTAAGTGTCTGAGCAGACAATAAAATAGGTGACAGAAGAAGGATTGTCAGTATGAACAGTTGTGTCTTTTTCATGGCTGCAAAGATACGCTTTTTTGTGGAATCAAATACTTTTTTGATTTTTTTTGCGTTATTTTTTGTATTGAGATAGGTTTCAAAAAATGTTCATTTGATATGGCACGTCTTACGATTGTTCAGAAACGAGGCAAGTTTTCGCTTACCATTCCGCATAAGGTTTTGGTGAACGGACAATTGCTGGGTGTCATGAAGGATAAGCAGGTGGTGATAGAGATGCCCGAGGGGGGATACGAGGTGACTATTCAGAGCATGTTCCCGTTTATTTCCGCATCGGAACGGGTACAGGTGGCGGATGAGCATGAGACCACTTTGACGTTTTGCGACCGTGAGCAATGGTGGGATGCGCTGTTTGTGGTGGACATCGTATTGTGGGTGGTGAAGCGTTTTTTGCATCTTGCCGCCCCGTGGACGTGGATATATGAGATTTTTACGAATGGATATTTCTTGTTATGGCTTGTTTACGAGTGGCGTATCAGAAAGGAGTATTTTAGGTTTGCTATCAATTAAATTCCTAATCTATATGAAAAAAACAGTACTTTTATTGACGGTTTGTATGTTGACATTGGCTGCGGCGGCTCAACCTGCCGGACATGTCCGCAAGGATGGACATCACATTAATCGTGTTGAAAAGTTGGCTGCCAAGAACGGCAACCCGTGGAAAATGTCGGGCTACTATACGGACGACTATTATGAATTCGAGTCGTATGACTACGACAACCGTAGTAGGCTTATTGCCGTGAGCGATTCGGTGGTTGGCGAATATTTCGTGATAGATTCGTTGTTTTACAATGATCGGGACCAGATGGTGCGTCTCTCGGGATGGCAGCTTTTGGATGGCGCGTTGAAAAATGTATATTATGTGGAATACACATACGATGCTGCCGGCAATATCGCTTCCCGTACCAATTATAATATGTGGGAAGGTGAGTGGTGTTTGGGAGGCGTTTACAATTATACCTATAATGCCGACAACCAGATAGTCCTTTCTACGTTGGATATGGGAGGCATGCGTTATCAGAAGGTGGAATATACCTATGATGCCGGATTGCTGATGCAGGAATTGTGGTATTCGTATGACGGGGTAGGCCTCACACCCAGCGATAAGATTAATTACACATACGATAGCGACCGCCATCTGCTTCGAGAAGATGACAGTACCTCGTATGATGGCTACCATTGGGCATATTATGGTTACCGCACGTATGTTTATGATGAATATGGCAACTGCTTAATATATGAATATGTCGACAATACCGGCTCGCCTTCGGAGCGTAGAGAGTATCAATATGATTATTCGATGCCCCTCAATCAGGTGCTGATGCCTTGGACACCTGAAATGGAACGCCCCTATATATATCAGAACGTGCATGCGTATACTACCGAATCATGGTATGCTGTCGATATTGACCATGTCTTGCAATATGTATGCGACTATATATATTTGTATGATGAAAACACAGCCGGTATTGCGGACGTTCGAAATAACGAGATACGCATGGAGGTCTCGCCAAATCCTGCAAACGATTTTGTCACCATTGAAGGGGTGGGGGACACACGTGCATGTTTGAGTGTTTATGATGCAATGGGCCGTAAAGTGATGTCGGCTATCGTCAGCAACAACAACACTATTGATATTTCAAAATTGTCTGCAGGAAATTATCTGTTTTGTTTGACTTCTCAAAAAGGAGTAAGTACGTCTAAAGTTATTGTTAAATAATTGATTTACAGTTGATATTTTATGCAGCCGTTCCAATTGGAACGGCTGTATTTTTATGTAAGTTTCAATAGTTCAATTTGTTGTGGAGTTATCAACAATTGCTTCAATATTTTTTTGTCCAAAATGGTGTAAAAAAAGAATTTTGGAAGCAATTTGCAAGCAAGAATTGGCATTTTTCAAAAAAAAATTCATTTTGGAAAATACTGATTTAAAATGGCATTAGCTATTTGAAAAAAGAAAAAATGAAAAAAAATTTTGGTAGTTTGGAAAAAGGTCGTATCTTTGCACTCGCTTTCGACGGAAGAAAGGCCTCCTGCGGGGGACATCGGGAAAGCGAGAGGACATTGAATTTCTGAGATCATGAGATAGCGTGTGTCGGAGGTCCTGCTAGGGCAGGACGGAGACACAGACGAGTCAGCGTGACAAGAGAGTGAGAGCAGAACAAATACATTTGTTATGCCGAACCGAGGTC
>JAZUIX010000196.1:0-2588 GCA_045642445.1 Bacteroidales bacterium
CACAAATAGCAGTTTGGTCTATTTTGGGGGATGGATGAGTCTTAATACGGCATCCGAGGGCTCACTGGACTATTCCTGGATGATCAAGGGCATCCTCTCCAACACCATGCCTGCCCCCACAGTGGCTATCAGTGGCCCTACTAATTTCCACACTGGCACCTCTGTTACCTTCACTGCCGTAGCTCCTACGGGTGCAACACTTAGTTGGCAGCTCAATGGTGCCACACCTTCCACTGCTACGGGTGCCACTGTCTCTGCTGTTTGGAATGCAGGGGGCACTTTCAATGTGATATGCACTGCCACCACCGCTGCAGGCACTGCTCACGACACCTTGCAGGTCACCGTCATCGATTGCAGTGGCGGTATCAGCACCTTCCCCTACACCATGGGCTTTGAGACGGGCGAAAGCCTCGACTGCTGGAACTTCTACGATGCCGACGGCGATGGCTACAATTGGGACAACACTTATTTGGCCGGTCAAAATCAAGGCCACAACGACAGCCCTAACATGATAGCATCGGCCTCGTATGCGTCTGGTGTGGGCGCTTTGACCCCCGATAACTGGATGGTGACACCCCGTCTCAATTTTGTTGCGGGCCATACCTACACCCTCACTTGGTATGACAGAGCCCAAGATCCCAGCTATCCCGCCGAACACTATGCCGTGTATGTCTCCACCACCGGCAGCGCTCCGAGCAACTTCAACTCCGCTACTCCTTTGCAGCAGTACACCCTCTCCTCCGCTTCCTACACCCAGCGCACCATCGACCTCTCTTCCTACGCCGGTCAGAACATCTGGATTGCTTTCCGCCACTACAACTGCACCGACGAGTACTGGTTGGTGCTCGACGATATTTCCGTAATCGACTCCACATCCACTCCTCCCCTCACTCCGAGCGTCAATGTTGTCGTCTCCGTCAACGACTCCACCAGGGGCATCACCAACCCCGCCCCTGGCACATACGTTTTTACCGAAGGTCAATCCGCTACCTTCATCGCCATTTCTTACCCTGGCTACCATTTCGTTGAATGGGAGGCCTCCTACTTGGGTATGTCCACCAGCACCACTATCAATCCTTTGGAATTTGGATACTTGCCCCTGCCCAATGGCACTATCGTAACACTTACCGCCATCTTTGCACCCGACACCACCGCCGATTGCGATGGCATCAGCACCTTCCCCTACACCATGGGCTTTGAGACGGGCGAAAGCCTCGACTGCTGGAGTTTCTACGATGCCGACGGCGATGGCTACACCTGGGATCCCACCTTCTTGGCTGGCGAATTTTATGGTCATAATGGCAGCCCCAACATAATAGCTTCGGCTTCTTACATAAACGATGTGGGCGCTTTGACCCCCGACAACTGGATGGTGACACCTCGTTTCGATCTTGTTTCGGGCCATACCTACACCCTCACCTGGTACGACAGAGCCCAGGATGCCAACTATCCTGCCGAGCACTATGCCGTGTATCTCTCCACCACGGGCAACGCCCCGAGCAACTTCGACACCAATGCTCCTCTGCAGCAATATACCCTTTCGTCGGCAAACTACACCCAGCGCACCATCGACCTCTCCTCCTATGCCGGACAGAGCGTCTGGATTGCTTTCCGCCACTACAACTGCTCCGATGAGTACTGGCTGGTGCTTGACGACATTGCTGTCATCGACTCTACCGTCACTCCTCCTCCCGCCGATATCGCTTACGTCAATATCGCCGTCAATAATGCCGCCTACGGCACCACCAATCCTGCCCCTGGCACCCATACCTACTTTGTTGGCGACACGGTGATTGTTCAGGCTATTGCCAATAGCGGCAATCATTTTGTTAATTGGAATTTGGAGGGCAGCACCACGACCACCAACCCCGTGGCCTTTATTATCCCCGCCAGCTATGCCGGCCAAACCATCTCCCTCACAGCCAACTTCGCCTCCGACCTGCCTCCCGTGTTTGTGGGCGACACAATTTCCTATTGTCAGGACGACCCCTATTCCACGAATATTGGTGCCGGTGGCGAAATCACTTGGGGCATCCGTTTCCCTGCAGCCAGCCTTGCAGGACGTGACTACCTCACCGATGTGATGATTCATATCTCATATCCTGGCACCTACACCCTCAATGTCTATCAAAACGCCACAGGTTCCGGCACCGCCGCCTACACCCAGGCGGTGGCTATGACCACCACCGGCTGGAACACCATCCATCTTGCCACCCCCGTTGCCCTTGCCGGTTCTACGCAGCCCCTTTGGATAACTTTCTCCAATAGTGATGTGGATTATCCTGCCGATGCTGTCGACGGTTTGCCCGACACCAATAGCAGTTTGGTCTATTTTGGCGGATGGATGAGCCTTTATACCGCATCCGAGGGCTCGTTGAGCTATTCCTGGATGATTAAGGGCATCACATCTTCCAGCCTTGACGCCGACTCTACCACCATCGTCCTTTCTATCAACGATCCCGCTATGGGCACCACCAATCCCGCTCCGGGCACCTATACCTATGCCGTGGGCGATATGGTCACTGCTCAGGCCGTTGCTAACGAGGGCTACCATTTCGAAGGTTGGAACGCCATGGGCATGTCCATCC
>JAZUIX010000197.1:0-10656 GCA_045642445.1 Bacteroidales bacterium
CTTTCGATGCCCAACCTGCGGGAACTCGACCTGCGGGGCAACCGCATCGCCCGTCTGCCCGACAGCATAGGGTCGCTGACCCATCTGCGCCGCATAGACCTCAGTCGCAATCCGCTCATGGTGCTGCCCGCCTCGTGGTCCGCCTTGGAGGAGTTGGAAGAACTGGTGCTGTGGGCCACCTACGTCACCTCGGTGCCGGAGACGTATGCACGGCTCGACGGTGTGCTGCAGCTGCTCGACCTGCGGGGTTGTCCGCTGACACTCGACGACCAGGACGCTATTGAGAAAATATTGCCCAACGTGAAGAAAATATGGGATTTGGCTTGTAATTGCGGAGATTGATTATGAACGATATTAAGCCCACACTGACGATTGCATATTACCAGCAGGATATTGCCTGGGAGGCTCCCGACGACAACTATCGGCTGGTGGAGGAGGCTTTTGCCCCTGTTGCGGGCAAGGCCGATATACTGGTGGTGCCCGAAACCTTCAACACAGGTTTTTCGGACAATATGGCCGCCATGGCCGAGGAGCCCGAAGGCGACACCCTACAGTTTGCCCGACGCATGGCCAGCAGCCATGACGCCCTGTTTGTGGGCACATGGACGGTCAGGGTTGACGGACAGGTGTATAATAGGTTGCACTGGGTGCGCCCCGACGGGATGTATGGCTGCTACGACAAGGCCCACACCTTCCGCATGAGCAGCGAGGCCTCGCAGCTGGCTCGAGGCTGTCGTAAGGAGTTGCTGGAATGGCGCGGATGGCGCATCAAACCTGCGGTGTGCTACGATCTCCGTTTCCCAAAATGGCTCCGCAATGGTGTGCCTCTTGACGAGCGTTATAAACTGCCCTCGAACGGGGTGGACCGCTGTGCGGAAGACTGCGCCCTCGACTACGACCTGCTCATTGTCTGTGCCAACTGGCCGGGATCTCGCCACGAGGCGTGGAACACCCTGCTCAAGGCACGCGCCATTGAGAATATTGCCTACGTTGTCGGTGTCAACCGCGTGGGCACCGATGGGGTGGGAATACCCTATACGGGCAATAGCACTGCCATCGATTTCAAGGGACAGCCCCTCAGCGCTTGTGATCCTTCGCGTCAGCAGGTGCAGACCGCTGTCTTGGACTACGGCCAGTTGCGCACTTTCCGCAACCATTGGCCTTTTTATTTGGACTTTGATTGATGAATTTCGGAAGATAAAGAACATTCCAATATGACTATAGAAGAGAAACTCGGCTTTAACAAGATACGCGAATATGTGGCGGCAGAGTGCACCAATGCCCTGGCGGTGCGTATGGTGCAGGAGATGGCCTTCTCGGCCAACTACGACCGCGTGGTGCGCTATCTGCAGCAGACCGAGGAGTTCCGCCAAATACTGGTGCTGGAGAACAGTTTTCCCGCACAGGATTTTATAGACCTCACCGACGAGCTTCTGCGCCTAAAGGTGGAGAACACCGTCATTGAGCAGCAGGCGTTGTTCGACCTCAAGTGCTCGCTGCACACCATCGGCGAGTGCCTCCGCTTCCTGCTGCGCGACGACCCCGTGCGCTATCCCCAGCTGTACGAGCTGGCCTCGCATGTCAACCTCAACCCCGCCATTGCCAAGGCTGTGGCCAAGATCATTGACGACAAAGGCGAAATCTTTGACAACGCTTCCGACCTCCTGCTCGACATTCGCCGGCAGATGAACAAGAAGCGCAACGATGTGGATGTGCAAATCAGCAAACAGCTGGCACGTGCCAAACAGGAGGGCTGGGCCCCCGAGAACGCCGAGGTGACCATCCGCAACGGGCGTATGGTGATACCGATGCTCGACACCCATCGTCGCAAAATCAAAGGCCTTATCCACGACGAGTCGGCCACCCGCCAGACCGCCTATCTGGAACCTACCGAGGTAGTGGAACTCAACAACGACCTGCGAGAACTGGAGTTTGCCGAAAGGCACGAGATACAGAAAATCCTGGCCCGTTTTACCGATATGCTGCGGCCCCAGCTGAATGAACTGGTAAATGCTTATTGGTTCTTGGCCCGCATCGACTTTATCCGTGCCAAGGCTCGTTTCGCCCTCACTTTGCGTGCTGGTCGCCCCATCGTGGACAGCATCACCAAAATCAACTGGCTCGACGCCCGCCACCCTTTGCTCTACCTCAACCACAAGGAGGGCGAGGTGGTGCCGTTCAATATCGAACTCAACGACGACGCCCACATCCTGATTGTGTCGGGTCCCAATGCGGGTGGCAAGTCGGTATGCCTCAAGGCTGTGGGACTTATCCAGTATATGCTCCAATGCGGACTGTTGGTGCCTTGTCGTGAGACTTCCGAGTTCGGCATTTTTGACAATATCTTTATCGACATCGGCGACCAGCAGTCTATCGACAATGATTTGAGCACCTACACCTCGCACCTGCAGAATATGAAGCAGCTGCTCGAAACAGCCCAGGAGGGCACCCTCTTCCTACTCGATGAGTTGGGCGGAGGCACCGAGCCCCGCTCGGGGTGCGCCATTGCCGAGGCATTGCTGGAAGAACTCTATAGGCGTCATTCTTTCGGAGTGGTCACCACACACTTTGCCGACCTCAAACTTTTGGCCGACAAATGCCCTGGTATACGCAACGGTGCCATGCTCTTCGACACCGAACGCATGAAACCCCTCTACCGCCTCTCGATAGGTCATCCTGGCAGCTCGTTTGCCTTCGAGATAGCGCAGAACATCGGTTTCCCCGAGTCGGTACTCAAGGCGGCTGGTGAGAAGGTGGGTGGCGAGATGCTCAATTTCGAGCACCAGCTGCAGCAGATAGAACTCGACAAGCAGGAAATCGCCCGTCAGAAGACCCAGCTGGAGGTGGCCGACAACTTCCTTGCCGAGGTTACTGCCAAATACCAGCAGCTCACCGAGAAACTGGAATCCAAACGATACGACATACTCAGTGCCGCCCGCAAGGAGGCGCAGCAGATACTGGCTGACGCCAACCGTACCGTTGAGCAGACCATCAGCGACATCAAAGAGGCCCAGGCTGAGCGTGAGCGTACATTGCAGGCTCGTCAGCGTATGAAGGCCGAGGCCGAGCGTATTGCCTCGGCACAGGAACAACACGACGAACAGCGCAAGGAGGGCAAATATAAGGAACATGTCGATTCTCTCACTCGTGCCGCCAAAGCCGCCGAAACACCCGCTGCCACCGACGATGACGGAGGTGTCATCACAGTGGGCACCATCGTGCGTATCGACGGACAGGACACCTTCGGACAGGTGGTCGAGATGAAGGGTAAGAAGGCCGTAGTCGAGAGCAATAGTATCCGCATGACCATCGCCCTCGACCGCCTTTCCGCCACCAAGAAAAAAGTCATCCCTACCGACAAGACCAGTCAGAAAAACAGCCGTTTCCAATCTATCTACGACGACATCAACGAGAAACGCAAGACCTTCAACCCCACCATCGACCTCCGTGGCCAACGTGCCGATGAGGCCATGGACAACCTCCAGCACTTCCTGGACGATGCCCAGCTGCTCAGCGAGAAGGAGTTGCGTATACTTCACGGCAAAGGCTACGGCATCCTCAAGCAAATCATCCGCGACTATCTCCAGTCCAACCGCGATGTCAAATCTTTCCGTTCCGAACGCCTGGAACTGGGTGGTGACGGCATCACCGTTGTGCAGTTAAAATGATTGTTTTAGGAAAAATATGTTCGTAAAAGGGAAAAATACGAAATAAAAGTTGTATTTTTGCAAATTGAAAAAAACCGATTATTAATCAATAAAAACAACCAATATGAATTTTAAAAAACTGTTGTTATTGCCCTTGATGGCATTGCTGCTCCTCCCCACGGGTTGCAGAAAAGAGTACATCACCTATGGTTCGCAAGTCCGCTCGCATACCTACACCGTCAAAGCCAACCAGTGGATGCAGCCTGCTGGCGAGAACTACTATGTGTCTCGCTGGGAGAATGCCGACATCACTCGAGAGGTGATGGAAAATGGTGCCGTTGAAGCTTACGTCTTCAATAACGACACTTGGCACGGAATGCCATACGTTTATCCGTATTATTCTGCCGAGTACGACATCACCGTTGCCGAAAACTATCGTTTTGAATATTCCGAAGGCCATGTGTACTTCATTCTTGAAGACCTTGATGGCGTTCTGCCCGAAGGTATCGAATATCTTCCCGACGTGCAATTCAAAGTCAGTGTGATATACTAATCATACTTAAAACACGGCGAGGCCGCCCATTCGGGCGGCCTCGCCGTGTTTTAAGGGTCGTGGAGAACAGATCCTGCATGCAGTTGCACGCCTATCCACAAATATTTCCCCACGCTCCACAAACACTATCTCAGGGGGTATTCCATGTACTATTAGTGTTTGTGTTTTTAATGGCGTTATTCCCCGACAAATCCAACTTTTGTATTATCGTCGTCTCCGAACCATTCTGACAACGTGGCATTCACCTTCTTTTCAATCTCCGGCGTTACGGATGCCGAAATCTTTTTGTATACAAGCACAGCCACGGCGGCATCGTCCAGAACGCCCAATAAGCCGAGGATTTTTCGGGGGACCAGATCCAAAGGGGATATGATATACAGCAGTGCCCCATATACCAAAGCCTTGTCTTTGACCTGAGTGTTCTCGTCAGTTATCACATAGTAGAACGTCAGCAGCGGCAGGCTGGCTTTTCTTCCGGCCTTCAAGCAAAAAGCCTTGACCGAATCCCCGATGCGTTGGGCGATGTCTTTCCACTCAACGTCTTTGACCTTTTCTACGAGTTCGCCTATAGGTTTCCCCTTAAGGGTGTAGGCGAGAATAAGAATGCAAATAGTGATAATCATAGTTGTATTTATTATGGTTAAAAATATCTCTTTTTATTCCACCTTCCATTCGGCAATGCCGTTCGACTCTTGGCTGAAGCCCACACCGATGCGATACACCTGTCGCGGGTCGGACAGGTAAGGTTCGGCGTAGCCTTTGTCGGCTATCTGTTGCAGGGCCTCGTCGGCCTTGCCGTTCAGTTTGAACTCAAAGATATAGACGTATTTTGGCGTTTCCACCACCATGTCGCAACGGCCTCGGCTGTTCTGCTTCTCGATGAGGGGACGGTAGCAAGAGAGGAGTTTCATGATGAGGTAGAAGGTGTAATGGAAATGCTCCTCGTAGCTGGCGGCTTTGAGCTTCTGGTGGGCCTGGTAGTCGATATCGGCAAAGAAACTGACAAAGGCATCCTCCAGGTCCTCGACGCGCCCCTCATATACGATACGATTGATTTCCTGAGCCCACGATCCGAACTCTATATCCTTGCCGTAATAGTCGTTGGCCACCAAGGTGGTGAATCCGCCACGCACTTCGGCGTTAGGGTAGTCGAGCCAGTAACAACGTCCCACGCGGTCATAGTCCTTGATAGTCAAATAGCCGCTTTGGTACAGCATGGCCAACGGGTCGGAGGCATCAGCCCTGTAGTCTATGAATTTTTGTGAAGCATAAGAACGGGCCAACAGTTTCTCCATATTGATGTTGTGACCGTTGATCAGTTTTGCCAAAAATGTGGGGGTGCCCGAGCGGTACCAGTAGTTGTCAATATCCTTAACGCTGAAAGCGTTTATCAGGCTGAAGGGATTGTAGATGTCTGTGAGTTGTTTGCTGAAATGGTAACCGTCGTATTGCATCTTAAGCTCCATCTTCATCTCCTCTTCCGAATAATCCATCGCCCGAGCCAACTCGCGTATTGATTCGGCAAAGACAGAATAAAGTTCATCCTCGGTGATGCCGCAGATGGCTTCGTAATGAGCATCCATGCTGATGTCGTTGGGCTGGTTGAAGCCCGAGAAGACGCTGATTTGCGAAAACTTCGTAACACCCGTCAGCAGCACAAACCGCAAGTCTTCGTCGGCAGCCTTGAAGGTGCCGTAGAAACCCTTCAGTATGTTGCGGTGTTTTTGCTCCAAATCCTCCCCAATCACGTCCAACAGCGGCTTGTCATACTCGTCAATCAGCACCACCGCCTTGTGGCCCGTCTGCACACGCGCCTCACGGAGAACAATCTGCATCCTGTCTGAAAGAGTGCTGCCCGTATCCTTCACACCATACTCCTTCTCCCATCCCCGCAATAGGAAGTCGAGTTTGCACGCCAGTTCTTCGGGGTTGTGGAAATCGGCACCAGCAAAGTCAATGCGGAACACGGGGTATCTCGTCCAATCCTTCTCATAGGCCATGATTTTCAATCCCTCAAACAATTCCTTGCGCCCCTTGAAGTAAGCCTCTAACGTGGAGATGAGCAGACTTTTGCCGAAACGGCGAGGACGACAAAGAAAACAGACGTTCTCCTGTGCCAAATCATAGATGAGGTCGGTCTTGTCGACATACGCATAGCAGCCTTCGATGATTTTTTCAAACGATTGTACTCCGATAGGGTATCTCATGGTTGATATTTTTCAATAATAACGCAAAAAAGACCAAAATATTGTGCAACGTTTTCATAAGCCAAAAACTGCTTTGGCTCTGCCGAGGTAAATGTCGTCAAATCTTTGGCTGCTTGAGGAGGGTTTTGCCGTTTTTCTTTACCAGTAGATATTCATGGTGGTGTCCGTGGCCGTCAGTGAGCTTCTCGATCTCGCAGTAGTTCACGATGTACTCATAGCCGTCGTTTTCAAAGCGAAAATCATCGCAAGGGTGCAGCTCGTCGGGCGGGACAGGATGTTGGTATCGCTTGCCACCTTTGATGACGACATCGGGCTTGTCGGACATACTCTTGGGCCGTTTCCACGATGCGTAGCGCAATTCACCACTATTCAACGAGTCCACCCGCACGATGTACTCTTTTGTAACAAAATATTGGACCAGGCGGTTATACTTGACCAGACTTTCATGGAGTTTCCTGTGCGGCTTCTCGCCAAGCGACACAAAGCAATCGCCATTGAAATGCCACACCTCGTAACGGTCAATGATACAATGATCCTTGTCGGTGATGGGGACGCTCAGTTCCTTTGTTGAATTGTCGTACTCGAAAATCCAGCCGTATCCGGCCCCATGGGTGGCATCGTACCAGTCAGGAATGGAATAAGTCACACTAAATTCATGCTTGTCTTCATATTCCCCACCGTCTTTCACCCGCACCTGTCTGATGGTGTCGCCCACAATCCGAAAAGCCTTCAACCATTCATCCCCCAGGCAGCCACACTTATAATGGCAAGACACTATATAATATGTCGAACCGTCCTTCTTATGCAAAGAATGCAGATTGCTGATGGCCGGAAGTTCGTCATAACGCAATTCGTGTTTCTGCCCCTTGCTGTCGGTGATGGTGCATTTGGCCCAATACATGGGACTCGACCCGCCCCAGGGGCAAATGCCCGATTCCACTTCCACCAGGCCGTCCTCCGACCGGAACACCTGACCACCCTCATACATCTGCGGCTCATCAAAGGCGCCAACCTCAGAGGTGTCAACCAAATCCGCAACAGCGGTATCATCGTCAGTTTTCATCCCCCTGTGGCAGCCCGCTAAAGCCCCCACTGCCACAATAAGCAATACATACAATAACAGTTTATTCATATTTGCAATTTTATTTTGTACATCATGTTATACGACTTGCTGTCCGAAACAGTAGTCTGCTGAATTTACGCCCCCCCAGCCTCCTTCCAGACTTTTTGAGAAATTATATCATTCTCGACCATAGTATATTAGCGATTGTTGTCAATATCCATCTCTGCCAGTTGTCGAAGCAGAAAGTCTTCGAGGGTTTTCTTGTCGGGAAGTTGAAGCATGTAGGTGGAAACGAAAAGTTGGTTGTCCATACCGGCAAGGGCGTATTCCACCATCTGTTTGCCTTTGCGGGTGCAGAGGAGTATGCCGACGGGTGGGTTGTCGCCTGGATTCATCTCGTTCTTCTTGTAGTGGGACACATAGGCATTGAGCTGACCGAGGTTCTCGTGCGAGAATTCCTCGTCCTTCAGTTCTATAATGACACCACAATGAAGAATGCGGTTGTAGAATACAAGGTCGGGATAGAAGTATTCGTCATCAATGATGATACGCTTTTGACGAGACTCGAAGCAGAAACCTTTGCCAAGTTCAAGTATGAATTCCTGCATGTGGTCAATCAGAGCATCTTCAAGGTCATGCTCATCTACAACCTCAGTAGCCTTCAGACCAAGGAACTCGAATGTGAATGGATTTCGTATCTGCAACTCGTTGCTGTTGTGTCCTTGCAAGGATGGCAACGAAAGCATTTTTTGGGGATTGCTGCTTATTCCTGCCCGCACATAGAGGTTGGTGCTTATCTGCCGCCGAAGTTCGCGTACCGACCATGTGCACTTGATGCACTCCTGCTCGTAGAAGTAACGGGCGAAGGGGTCGTCAATGGACATTATTTCGCGCAAGTGGGTAAAAGACAGATGCGAAATTATTATCTCCCCAGGTGTTACAAATTGGTGCATCTCTGATGCACTTTTTTCATGAGACTGATTATCTACATATTGCAATTGGTGCATCACAGTCGCACCAATTGCAATGGAAGATGTCGAACTAATTGCAGGGATGATATTTTCGGCCATTTGGGGATAAAGGAGATAGAACTTTCTTGCCCACTTAAACAGTGTCACTGTCAATCCTTTCCGATTTACTTTCTCCTCTAGTTTCTTCAGCAAGCCAGTGCCATACTGAGCTCGATCCTTACCGTGCTGTTCAAACTCCACAATGTAGTAGCCGATGAGCCAATTGCGCATCGGCTGCATACGGTTGATGGCCTTGACGGCAGAAGTTAGTGCCGCATCATGCGTGCTGATGATGACACCTGCCAAATCGTCGAAGGAATGTTTTGCCTCATTCCAGTTCTCTACCGGCAGTTCTGTGCCGTCGTGGATGTATGTTGTAGTGCCGTTTGCCATAAAAAGTAACCCATTGCTTTCTAATGAAACTTATATTGCCAGGCGGAAGCCGATGAAGGTGCCGCTGTGGGTCAGTGTCCAGGAGCGTCGAGAAGACACGCGGCAGTCGTAATCCGCGGAATAGTAGCAGCCGCCACGGGTCACGACGTCAAACCCACCAGCAGGACCTTTGGGGTTGTTTTGCGGACTTTTGCTGTAGTAATCGTTGTCGTACCAGTCCTGGCACCATTCATACACATTGCCGCTCATATCATAGATGCCCAGTTCATTCGGCTTCTTGCCTTTCACGTCGTGAGTCTCGTCGTTCGAAGTGTCCTCATACCAGGCCACCTCTTCGGGATTGTCGCTGCCCGAATACAGATACCCTTTCGATTGCTTGCCGCCGCGGGCGGCATATTCCCATTCGGCCTCTGTCAGCAGACGGAAATGTTTGCCGGTCAGTTGATTCAATTTTTCAATAAACATTTGACATTCGTCCCAGCTTACTTGATCCACGGGCAGATTGTCCCCCTCAAAACACGACGGATTATCTCCCATCACAGTCATCCACAAGGCCTGTGTGACAAGTGTTTCTCCGCACAAATAATCATCAACTGTAACCCGATGCACAGGCTTCTCTACATCATATCCTGACGAAGAGCCCATATCAAAAGACCCGCCCTCCACATAAATCATCTTGAACTCCACCTCGCCCACCTTGAACCAACTGTCTTTTTTGTCCTCGAGGGGTAGTGGCGGTGTGGGTGGCACAGGCCTTCTTGAAGGAATAGTGCCATTCAGCAGATTGCAAACACATTCGTATGTTTTTTCAAAAGCCTCGTCAGGTTTCGGGAAAGCATCAATGCAGATGGTGTTGCCGAGAATATACTTCTTTGCCCCTTTGAAGTCAGAGTTGTCGGTGCGGAAAGTCAGTATCGGGATCTCGTTCTTCGACGCCTGATCTATCTGAAGGTCGTAATCGAACAAGGTTTCGGAATTGGAATCGACAGAATGAACAGTCACCATCATACGGCTCTTATCAATGGCGTTGCGAATATTGTACAGCCACCACTGAGGGGGCTGAATGTCACGATGAGCCACAAAACAACGCAGCCCCTTCGCCTCCAAATAATCGCCTATCTCCTCAGCGATCTTCAGCTCTTTTGTTGATATTGTTGTGTAGTTTATAAAAACATCATATTCCTTCTCCATAAAATGCCTGTGGTATTATTTTTATAAAATTCTTTTTTGTGAATATGTGGTAAATTATTGTTTATTATGTTGTTGTAATATATTCTGCTAATAGGAAACCAATGCAAATATACGCAAAAATATCTATTTTTACAATGCAAGTCGCAAAAATTAACATTTTATCCATTTTTAAAGTGAGGCTGCCCAAGGAAGGTGTGAGGGAATTGTGGTTTGCCTGAAAAATTGTAACTTTGGAAGATGATAAACAATTGTGATGAAGAGATACAATTTCAGATTATAGTTGTGATTTGCTTGAAAATTTGTATCTTTGCAAGATGATAAACAATACGATGTGAGTAAGATGGTGAAGTGTAAAGATTTACAAGGACTGTTAGAAATAAAAAATCCCGAACCTGATGGTCGGGATTTTTTGTGTGAAAAGAGTTTTCATTTTTCTATTTTTGGGGGCTGAAAACCGCAAAATACGCAGTCTGCAGGGCAAGAATAATGGGCTCTAGTCTACATAACTAGTTGTTTTTTCAGTCTTCGATAATTCTCATTAGGGTGCTCCGAACTGATTAGGTCTTGTAGCCATGCACCAATCTTGTCAGAC
>JAZUIX010000198.1:0-11744 GCA_045642445.1 Bacteroidales bacterium
ACATGAAATATTTTGAAAATATACTTTTCTGTGATTTTGGCCGTTTTTGGTCATCTTGCTGTTTGTCACTCGGTCATGTAGCCCGCTACACTCCCTCGTTCCGCTCAGCAATCTGTTCCAAAACCAACTCAAAATCCCAAGCAATCAATTTATAGAACCCACCTTAAAAATTTAGAGTTGAAAGTAACTGTTGCTCAGGCACTTTTTATTCTTTATTTTCAATTTTCAATTATAAAAACGCAATATATAGATTTTTTTTTATATATTTGTAATTTAATTTGTGCGTACAATGCAGTTCAAAGATATTGAAGGACAACGGATTCTAATAAACCATCTGACCGAAATAATTGATTCGGGACGTATCAGCCATGCCCAATTGTTCCTCGGACCCACCACAAGCGGCAGTTTGGCCCTGGCTTTGGCATACGCCCAATATCTCAACTGCGAGCATAGGCAACACTACCACGGCGAGAGCGACCTGAGAGCCGACTCGTGCGGCGAGTGCCCCAACTGCCGCAAGTTTGCCCAACTGATGCACTCCGACCTCCACCTGGTGTTCCCCACCGCAACCACCACCTCGGTGACCTCCAAGCCTTGTGCCGACGATTTCCAGGGCGAGTTCCGCGACTTCCTCAACGAACACCACCAGCTGGGCAGCGAGGATGAGTGGTATGCCGCCCTCGGCATAGACAACAAACAGGGCATGATACGCGAGAAGGATGCCGACAATATTGTCCGCACCCTGCAGCTGAAATCGTATGAGGGTGGCTACAAGGTGCTCATCGTGTGGATGGCCGAACGCATGAACCTCGATGCCGCCAACAAACTGCTCAAGACCCTCGAAGAACCCAGCGAGAAGACGCTGATACTGCTCGTAGCCGAGAGCCGTGACAGGATGCTCTCCACCATCCTCTCACGTGTGCAGCAAGTGGTGGTGCCCGACCAGGGAGGCCTTTTCAACACCGAACGTCAGGGAACTTTCGCCCAGATGTTCGTGTCGTGGATGCGGCTGCTGTTCAAACTCAATATGCAGCAGCTCTCGGCATGGGTGGACCAAACTGCCACCCTCGGACGCGAAACACAGAAACAATTTTTACAGTATTCGCAAGAGGCTTTGCGAGCCTGTTTCCTAAAAACCGCAGCGGGGATAGAATTGAACAACGAGCTGGCGTTCGGCGATGCGAAGTTCGATGCCGCGTTCCCCGGCATGATTACCCCGCGCAACATAGAGCCTATGATGGACAACATCAACAGCGCCCTCTATGCCATCGAACGCAACGCCAATGCGAAGATAACCTTCATGCAGTTGTCTTTCCGCATGAGCAAATTCATCAAAAACAGATAAGACACCGCATACTAAGATAACACATTATGGAAGAAGAGAAGAAAGAATTAGAGAAACCGATAGAAGCAACACCTGATATCAACAACGACGACGATGTGGCTACCGCCGAAGAGATGGAGGCCTTCATCCGTGACCGTCGTGAGAAAGAGAAACATGGGAAGCGTGAAGACAAGACCGACATTTTTGGCGAATATCAGGCTCCCGAAAACTCGATAGACCCTTACCTTGAACCCGACCCCACCCTGCCGTGGGTGAAATACGACGAGAACCTTTTCCTCAGCCGAGGCTGCAAACAATGTCCCGAATCATACGTCCCCGTGAGCGAGACCGAGACCCGCAGTTGCAGCAAGGTAACCTCGTGCAACTGGATGCGTGGAATCCGCCAGCCAGGCGGCACCCCCTTCGACTGCGTGGAGGTGCGTTTCAAGAACAACCGCAAAGATTTCTACCGCCTGCCCGATGGTTTGGAAGTAACCGAAGGCGATGTGGTGGCTGTGGAAGGTATTCCAGGACATGATGTAGGCATTGTGAGCCTCACAGGCGAGGTGTGCCGCATACAGATGAAGAAACGCCGCGTCGACCCCGAAAGCGAGAGCATCAAAAAGCTGTTTCGTCGCGCCAAGAGCATCGACATCGAGAAATGGGCCAGCGGTCTGAAAGACGAGCATAACACCCTGCTCAAAACCCGCCGCATCGCCCAAGACTTGGGATTGGACATGAAGGTCAACGATGTTGAGTATCAGGGCGACCACTCCAAAGCCATCTTCTACTACACCGCCGAAGACCGCGTGGACTTCCGCAACCTCATCAAAGTGCTGGCCGAAGAATTCCATGTCCGCATCGAGATGAAACAAATCGGTGTGCGCCAAGAAGCGGGCAAAGTGGGAGGCTTGGGCACCTGCGGACGCGAGCTGTGTTGCAGCACCTGGCTCACCAACTTCAAATCGGTCACAACCAATGCCGCCAAAATACAGCAAATTCTTCCCAACCCGCAGAAACTGGCTGGACAATGCGGCAAACTGAAATGCTGTCTGAACTTCGAGTGCGAAGTTTATGCCGATGCTTTGAAGCAGTTCCCCCCTGCCAACACCCCCATCCGTTTCAAGAAGGGTTTGGCCCTGTACAAAAAAACCGATGTGTTCCGCGGCATCATGTGGTACGCCTACGAAGGTGACAGCGAGCTCTACGCCATACCCGCCGAGAGTGTGAAGAAAATCATCGAGATGAACCACAATCAGGAGTATCCCGAAAAACTGGAAGACTATCAGGTGGAACTGATGTCTACTGCAGCACTGGTACAGGAGACCAACTCAGCCGAATTCGAGAGAGAGCTTCGCCGCATGGCCGACGACCTCGGTGGCGAGGAGAAGCACGAAGAAAACAACGACCGCAATGATCGCAACAACCGTCGTGACCGTCGTGACAAAGGAGATAAGGGCAACAAGGGCGACCGCAATCATCGCAATGAACGCAACAACCGCAACGACAAAGGCGAACACAACGAACGTAATGAACGCGACAACCACAACGCCCATCGCCACAACAACCAAGGCGAACAACGTCAGCGCAGCAATCACCAACACAATAGAAGAGATAGAGAGAAATAATTATAGAGAAACGTAAAATGTAGGGCTGCCCCCATTTCTCTATTCACTGATTATAACAATATGAAAAAAACAACTTTGATAATAACCTGTCTGCTCATGCTTGCACTGCAAAGCTGCAACAAGAATGTGCTCTATAGTGTGGAGCGAGATGTAGACGAACATGGTTGGAACATGGACCAGACGCTGGAGTACGATGTCGAAATTGAGGACACTATGCGGGTGTATAATTTCTTTTTAGACCTCCGTAACAACGTGAATTTTGACAAATCCAACACCTTCTTCTTCATCACCACCACCTTCCCCGACGGCAGCAAGGCCTTCGACACCCTTGAATGCCCCCTGGCCAGCCCCGACGGGCACTGGTACGGCAAACAGACCGGACGCTATGTCGACAACCGATACTTCTTCCGCAAGCACGTCATATTCCCCATGTCGGGCAATTACCATTTCGAGGTGGCCCACGGTATGCGCGACACCAATATCGCAGGACTGCGCAGCGTAGGACTGAGAATTGAGAAAGCAACTAAGTGATGATAAAAAAATAAAGTGATGATAAAAAAATAAAGTGATGATAAAAAAATAACTTGAGACTATGATTTATTTTATTTATATGCTTTGGCTCATCTTGTCGGCTCTTTTTCCATTGCTCATCAGTCGAGTAGCCCGCTACACTCCTTCTTCACAATGAAAAAATAGTTCGACAATCTAAGCCAAATCATATCAACTTATTTTTTCATCATCACTAACTAACGCGATTTCACCAACACCATAACCATCAACCCAAAACAATATGGCCAAAAAATACAAAAACAAGGAAAACAACACCGTACGCACTGCATGGAAAATCTTTGCAGGACTATGGATTTTTGTCTTCCTATTCTTCATCCTTCTTTCGTTAGGATGGCTGGGATTCATGCCCTCGTTTGAGGAACTGGAAAACCCAAGAAGCAACCAAGCTACCGAGGTCATCTCGGCAGATGGTGAAATATTGGGCTTCATCGGCATTGAAAACCGATCGAACATCACATACGACCAGTTGTCGCCCAACCTGGTCAACGCCCTCATCGCCACCGAGGATGTACGTTTCTACCACCACTCAGGCATCGACCCGCGAAGTCTCGGACGTGTGTTTTTCAAAACCCTCCTCGGTCGCCACAGCAGCAGCGGTGGTGGCAGCACCATCACCCAACAGTTGGCCAAAAACCTCTTTCCCCGCGAACATAAGAGCAAAATAGGCACCGTTTTCTCAAAGTTCAAAGAGTGGGTAGTAGCTGTCAAACTTGAGCACAACTACTCCAAGCAGGAAATCATTGCCATGTATTTCAACACGGTGGATTTCGGCAGCAACTCCTTCGGCATCAAAACCGCCTCCAAAACATTCTTCGACAAGGCCCCTTCGGAGCTCTCGGTCAACGAGGCCGCCACACTGGTGGGTCTGCTCAAAGCCCCCACGGCCTACAGCCCCATACTCCATCCCGAAAATGCCCTCAATCGTCGCAACACCGTATTGTCGCAGATGAACCGCTACGACTATCTCAGCGATGAGGATTTTGAGAAATTCAAAGAAGAACCCATCGACATTTCCCACTACACCCCCCAAAGCCACAACGACGGATTGGCCACCCACTTGCGCGAGTATATCCGCAACTATATGAAAGAGTGGTGCAAACATCACCGCAATAGCGACGGCGAGCACTACGATGTCCACAAAGACGGCCTCCGCATCTACACCACCATCGACTCCCGTATGCAGCGCTACGCCGAGGCTGCCGTGCGCGAACACATGAGCAAAGAGGTTCAGCCCCAGTTCGACCGCGAACTCAAAGTCCGTGGCGGCAATCCCTTCTGCGACATAAGTCCCGAACTGCAAGAAAAACTTCTCACACAAGCCATGAAAGGCTCCGACCGCTACTATCAGTTGCACCACAATCAGGGTATGAACGACAAGGACATACGCAAAGTGTTCCAACAAAAAATACCTATGCGAGTATTCTCTTGGAAAGGCAATATCGACACCGTGATGTCGCCGTGGGACTCCCTGCTCTACTACAAGAAATTCCTCAACGTGGGCATGATGTCGGTCGAACCCGGCACAGGCTTCGTCAAAGTATATGTCGGAGGCATCAACTATCGCTACTTCAAATACGACAACGTGCAGAGCCACCGTCAGGTAGGTTCCACTTTCAAACCCTTCGTCTACACCATGGCCTTGCAAGACCTCGGCATGTACCCCTGCACCGAAGTACCCAACTCTGAGGTTTGTTTCGAGGTATGGGGACAGCCCGATTGGTGCCCCAAAAACTCCACTCATGAGCGTGAAGACGAGATGGTCACCCTCAAATGGGCCCTGGCCCACTCCGTCAACTGGGTATCGGCCTATCTCATGAAACAAGGCTCGCCCGAACAGGTCATCAGCATCGCCCGCAAAATGGGTGTCACCAGCCCCATCGATGCCGTTCCCGCCATTTGTGTGGGCACGCCCGAAATCACCGTTTACGAAATGGCTGGTGCCATGGCCGCCTTTGCCAACAAGGGCGAATACGTCGAACCCATCTTCATCACCCGCATCGAGGACAACAAAGGCACTGTGCTCGAACGCTTCACCCCCGAACGCCACGAAGCCATCAGCGAACGCACAGCCTACATGATGGTAGAACTGATGAAAGGCGTGGTGCATAGCGGCACAGGCGTGCGCCTGAACTACAAATACCACCTCAACGAATACAGCACCGCTATCGCAGGCAAAACAGGCACCACACAAAACAACTCCGACTGCTGGTTTGTGGGCATCACACCCAAACTGGCCACAGCCATTTGGACTGGCGGCGAGGTGCGCAGCATCCACTTCCGCAACATGACCTACGGCCAAGGTGCAGCACAAGCTCTGCCCATCTTCGGCCACTTTATGCGCAGTGTCTACCAAGACCAAAGCCTCAAATTCCCTCGTGGTGACTTTGAGTACCCCAGCATACCTCTCGACACCGAAATGGATTGCGCCAAGTTCCAGCAGGAAATCATGGACGAAGAACCCTTATACGACTTCTAATCTATGAAAATCAACCTCTTCGGAATGACTTTGGAAAATCTTCAGCAGCTCTGTGCTGAAGAAGAAATGCCCAAATATGCGGCCAAACAGATAGCTGATTGGCTCTATGCCAAACACGTCGACAACATCGACGCCATGACCAACCTCTCGCTCCGTGCCCGCAGCCGACTGAATGAGATTGCCTTCATCGGTCGCCACAATCCTATCAACTGCCAAGTGTCGAAAGACGGTACTAAAAAATACCTCTTTGAGATTCCTGGCAATTCTGATCAGACACAATATGTCGAAACCGTCTTCATCCCCGATGGTGACCGCGGAACCCTGTGCATCTCCTGCCAAAAAGGGTGCAAAATGGGCTGCCGTTTCTGCGTTACCGGCCAACAAGGATTCCACGGAAACCTCGACACCAGCGATATTCTCAACCAAATTTTCTCCATCCCCGAGTTCGACCGTCTCACCAACATCGTCTACATGGGCATGGGCGAGCCCATGGACAACTACGACAACGTGTTGCAAAGCACCCAGGTGCTTACCTCTCCATGGGGATTGGGGTGGAGCCCCCACCGCATCACCGTGTCAAGCGTAGGCATCATCCCTGGCCTCACCCGCTTCCTCAACGAAAGCCAGTGTCACCTAGCTGTAAGCCTCCACAATCCGTACGCCGAGGAGCGTTTGCAAATCATGCCCATGCAGAAAACCTACCCCATAGCCGACGTGGTGACGCTGTTGAAGAAATATGATTGGGGTGGCCAGCGAAGGATATCGTTTGAATACACCATGTTCCGCGGCCTCAACGACGACACCCGTCATGCTGCCGAGCTGGTGCGACTGCTCAAAGGGCTCAACTGCCGTGTCAACCTCATCCGATTCCACACCTCGCCCGACACCCCCTACCGCACAGCCACACCGCAATCAATGGACCAATTCCGCGACTACCTCAACGCCCACGGCATCACCTGCACCATCCGTGCCTCTCGAGGCGAAGACATCATGGCCGCCTGTGGCCTCCTCGCGGGACAAAACAATCTGTAACCCCCTCTTCCCCGTACCAAAGTGTCAAGCCTTGCGGCAAGGCTTGACAGCGAAGCGTGAAGAAGCTTGCCAGTGGCAAGCTTCGATAGCGTAGCGAGAACCCTTCAGAGGAGCGAGAGCAGAGGAAGCTTGCTTACTATGCCGAGCCGAGGAAGGGTCATGCTGAAAGCATAACGAACCCTTGCGCGCTGATGCCGTAGGCATTAGAGCCAAATCCCCATTTTACGTTATTGGTTGCAAAGCGACCGCCTACCGTCACGCGAAAATCACTTTATATCTTAGAAACTTCGTTATTTTGACCACTTTGCACAATATTTAGGACGAAATTACGTTTTTATATAAAATAAATCACCTATGAGATACC
Organism: Bacteroidales bacterium; assembly: GCA_045642445.1. Taxonomy (GTDB): domain Bacteria; phylum Bacteroidota; class Bacteroidia; order Bacteroidales; family P3; genus Colimorpha. The sequence goes on from JAZUIX010000198.1 coordinate 7,395, forward strand.
CTATCGGAGTACAATCGTTTGAAAAAATCATCGAAAGCGGCTATGTGTATGTCGACAAGACCGACCTTGTTTATGACCTTGCTCAGGAGAACGTCTGTTTCCTCTGCCGTCCTCGACGTTTCGGCAAAAGCCTGCTGGTCTCGACATTGGAGGCCTACTTTCTCGGACGAAAAGAGTTGTTTGCCGGCCTTCGCATGGAGAAGCTGGAGCAGGACTGGACGGTGTACCCCGTGTTCCATATCGACTTCAGCAACGGTAATTACAACCGTGACGGCGAACTGGAGAGCAAGTTGAATTTTCTCTTGTCACAATGGGAGGAAATCTACGGCAAAAAAACGCTGGCTGAGAACATTGGCGACCGTTTCCTGTACCTTCTCCATCAGGCACGGGTGCAGACGGGCCACAAAGCGGTGGTGCTGATTGACGAGTACGACAAGCCGTTGTTGGACGTGATTGGGGAGGATTTGGAGCAGAAACACCGCGATATTTTAAAGGGTTTCTACGGCACCTTCAAAGCCGCCGATGAGGATCTGCGGTTTGTGCTGCTGACGGGTGTGACCAAGTTTTCGCAAATCAGCGTTTTCTCGGGCTTCAACCAGCCCAAGGACATCAGCCTCGATCCGCACTACGAGGCCATCTGCGGCATCACCGAAGAGGAACTTTACAGCGTTTTTGCCGAATCGATTGAGGCTTTGGCCGCCAAACGGAAACTGAGTGTGGAGGAGGCCAAAGATCTGCTCAAACGACAATACGACGGCTACCACTTCAGTGAGGAGATGACCGACATCTACAATCCTTTCAGCATGATATACGTCTTAGACACAAAAATGCTGGAGAACTACTGGTACCGTTCGGGTACCCCCACTTTTTTGGCAAAGTTGATCAGCGGTCACAACATCAATATGGACAAGCTGCTCTCCAAATCGTATCCGACAACCATGTTCATCGATTATCGTGCCGACATTTCCGACCCCTTGGCCATGTTGTACCAAAGCGGATATATCACCATCAAGGACTACGACCCCGAAGACAGGGTCTACCGTCTCGACTACCCCAACGCCGAGGTACGGAGCGGTTTTACCGACCTGGTCGCCAACGACTATTACGGTAAAAATGTTGAGTTGACCCCTTGGACGGTGGGCGTCAGCCGATGCCTTCGTGAGGGACGTTTGGACGACCTGCAGGATCTGTTCGTGAGTTTCTTTGCCAGCATCGACTATCAGGCCCATCAGAAACTCAAGGCTCTCAGCTATGAGGAGCATTTCCACTATACCTTTTACCTCATCATGAAGTTGCTATCCTGTTACCGTCCCTTGATTGAAAAGCAGAACAGCCGTGGCCGCTGCGATATGGTGGTGGAGTCACCCAAATACGTCTACATTTTTGAATTCAAACTGAACGGCAAGGCCGACGAAGCCCTGCAGCAGATAGCCGAAAAGGGCTACGCCGAACCCTACCAATCCGACCCGAGGCAGGTATACCGCATCGGCGTGGGCTTCAGCCAAGAAACAAACGGCATAACCGAGTGGAAAGTGGAATAACAACCCACTCGCCATACAACCCTTCCTGCCAATAGCATACAAAACTACAGTTGACTGGCGGGTAAGGAAGTATTATTACCCTTCTTCCCATAAGCCGGGAACTCTTAAGGTGGGTTCTATAAATTGATTTCTTGGGATTTTGAGTTGGTTTTGGAACAGATTGCTGAGCGGAACGAGGCAGTGTAGCGGGCTACATGACCGAGTGACAAACAGCAAGATGACCAAAAACGGCCAAAATCACAGAAAAGTATATTTTCAAAATATTTCATGTTTACGTTGAATTTATAGAACCCACCTTAATTCATCCAACAAGTTTCCACTATATACTTTTCAAGAAAGTATTTTTACCAAGAAAACTTGTTCAAAAGATGATAATAATTGTTTGTATTGATTATTTTTTTCGAACTCTGCAACGATTTCGCATCCCTCAATAGTATTTTTGCAAATCGAAAAAAATACAACAAGCAACCTCTGTCTACAAAACTCGCACAACATGTTTACTGATACCATCACAAAAATTGAAATTGACAAGGGTATTATCCACGTTGTAATCAATGACCCCGATTCTTGTCCTGACCTCGTGAAAACAATAGCCTCGTTGATAAACCACTGGGATGCCAAATTAATCAGTTCCAAACACGAAAGTTCGGGCCGCCACAACAGGCTATTTCTGCTCCGGTCGCCCAAAAACACTTTCATCAGGGTGCATTCTTTATCGAACAAAACCAATCAGACATATCAATTATTCACCCTTAAAAACACAAATGTCATGTTACAATTAGACAATGAATTCATGCAATCAATCCTCGATGCCAAAGCATGGCAGAATCTTTCATCTGAACTGAACTGGTCCGAAGCCCTCCTAGAGAAATGCAAGGACAAGGTGGATTGGAGTGAAGTGTCACAAAATTCAAGCATTCTGTGGACTATCCCAATGCTACAACACTTTCAAAAGTTTATCAATTGGAAGAAGTTGTCAGAGTACATCAACAAGGACTCGCTGACTCCAGAAACAATTGAGACCTTCAAAGACTGCTGGAACTGGCATGAGCTGTCAGACAACCGCGAACTCAACCTCACCGACGATTTGCTGGATAAATATGCCGACCTATGGGATTGGGAACGCATCATCAATCGCAACTCGCACTTCCCGTCGGAACCTTTCGAGGCGTGCCCTATGGAGTTTTACGAAAAATACAAAGACCACCTCACCGCAACTATGCTTCAAGACTCCAACCTCTGGACCTACATGCAAAAACAGCGTCAGAGTGAAATCCTGAGCGAGATACTGAACTAATCGGCATTGTTGCAAGAAGGCCAGCACATCGTTTTTTCAGCGTGCTGCTGGGTGAAACGGTGCACAGGTTTACCCACTTTACCCCGAAGGCTCGGATTCGATATCTGAACCTTCGGGGTAAACTGTCTTCAGAATACTCAATTATATTTCTCCAGCATCTGACCGAGCAGTTTCGCAATATCCTGCCGAAGCGTTGCGGGAGCCAACACTTCGCAGTGGTTGTTCATGGACAGGATCTCTTGTTTCAAGTCGTAAGTCGGAGTGACATAAATGGCGAAAACCGAGTAGTCGTCGTGGTGTTCGATTTCCTCTTGCGACTTGTGCAACGGCAGACTCCGCAGATACTTTGCCTGCTCTTCATCCACACGCAACACTATCTTTTCCACTTTTTCTTCCACAGCCACATACACTCCAAACGTCCCTGCAAAGACTTGCTCCGCATCAAAGTCGGCTGGCAGTTGAAAGAAAGTCCCTGTTGGCGAAGTCTGACTGATCCTGTCCAACCCGTAAATTCGGTTGCCCTTGCCTTCGGTATACCCATACACATACCAACGTCGTTTGTACATTTTCAGCGTCCAAGGCTGAAATGCCTCTACCCGATGCGATGTGCAGCTCTGATAGGAAACGTATTGGAACGAGACCACCTCGTTGCAGCGCATAGCATTCAACAGAGGTATCAAAGCAGGCTGGGCTGATGGAATATTCTCAAGCAGAATTCTGTCTCGCAGCTTGTCGTTCTCGCTGATGATATTGTTCAGAGAAATGCTCTCCAACAGCCATTTGCGGAAATAACTCGGATTTCGCACATCTTCGTTGTCTCGGATGTAATAGCGGTTCTCCGACTTATTGCAGGCAATCTCAATCCCAAAGACCTCTTCAATGGCTCTCCTATGGTCATGAAACGTGCGCAAAGGGTACTCCCCGCCGCCCGAAATACTATCCGCATAGCGGTACTTATGGTTGATTTCCTCAAAAGTCAACCCCCTTTCCCCTGCTCGGCAAAGGGTGTCAACCAGCCAGATGTATCTATTCAGTGGTGTCATTTTCTTCTATTTCGCTATAAAAAGTGTGAATCTCATATTCTGATACCTGATTCTTTGTTGTTCCGTGTAGTCCTCCTATAAATAATTTTGAATAATCATCTTCATCTTTTCCAAAGTAATTTGTTCTAAAATTTTCCAGTTTATTGTGTTTTTCATCTATCGTTGAGGATCTTTGTCCATTAAATATTTCAAGACCAGCCAATAAAACTACATGATGGTGAATTTTTTCAGATTCATTCGATCTAAGTTCACGATAACCTGGTAACAATTTGCAGTTTTTTATAATTCGCTTATAATCCTTCCGCAATGAACTTTTTTCTCCATCAACAAAACTTGAATCGAATATACGTTTCGCCTCAATGTAAAAAATATCTATTTCATTATCATGTTTATCAATAAGAATGCTATCTATATGCTGTCTTTGATTATCATTATTCTTATCTGAGTCTAATGGCATTTCTTGCCATAC
>JAZUIX010000199.1:0-14081 GCA_045642445.1 Bacteroidales bacterium
CTTCATACGTTGAATTTATAGAACCCACCTTAACACTTTCTTCCATTTTTGCGTTCTTTGCCCTTTCATTATATCTTCACTACTGGTGGGACAATATTGGGAGGATATTGGGAGAATATTGGGAGAATCTATTGGCTACACTAATGCCAAAATTTAACTTGTTTTAGTATATTTGTTAAAACGCTCGGTATCTCTATAAAAGTGGACAATTGGTCCTTGATATTCCCACTTTCGGCCACCAGGTTTGCCATAGGTGCCTTCCAAATGAGGTAGGATGCCGAAATTCCGCACCGCAGATATATGCTCCGAGAACGGGGAAAAGCATCGGAACAAGGGGTTCGTGCATCTCTTTTGAGGTCAGAGAGAGCAGGAGTTTGACACATTCTGTCCCGTTTCCGGGGGTCGGCATCTTGGGTGATGAGTGTTTTGTAATGTCGTATTTCATTGTGCTGTTGCTTTTTAGATGAATTATGGATTTGTTTTTATGACAATATGACAATATGACAATTGTTTTTTTGAGGGGTACAATTTCCTCTATTTATTATATATATATATTTATATATTAATTAGTTATATAATATAAAAAGGGGTTGTTGTCATCCGTTTTTTTAATTGTCATATTGTCATATTGTCATTGGGTTTTGATTACTTACTCACTATTGGGTCGGCAATTGCTGTGCCGTATATGTGGGGAAATAATAGCGTGTATAATATTTATGAATTTTTACAACTGCTATCCCAATAAAAAATCGTATATTTGCAATTTAATATATTCACAATGGATAAATGCAATATACTGATATGAAAACAAATAGATTCAAGAAAGCTATTCATTTTGCAATCTTCAGTATTGTAACAACCCTTTCTGTGGATCTTCAGGCACAATGTCCCGAGATTACTATTGATGAAAAATACGACCATGTGCAATCCGCTTTCTGTCGTGCCCACCATTGGGACACGATGGTCAATTGCATCCATTCAAGCCTTGTTTTGAATGCCACACCGTTCATCACAGCACAGCACTTCAATGGTCAATATCAGGTTGAGCAGATACCTTACAATCCTGTCGACACAACCTTCCACGCAGGTCAGCATCTGAATATCTCTACTGACGATGCTTGGGAGAACTCGCCTATCCAATTCCCATTCACCTTTATGTATTTTGGCTATCCTTATACTCAGGCAGTGGTGGGTTCCAATGGTTTGGTGTCATTCAGTACTTCGTCTTATGTGGGACAGTATTGTGCATATAGCTACAATGTCCCTATCCCTTCTCCGTCGTTTCCTTCGCTCAATGCTATTTACGGTGTTTATGAGGATATCGACCCTGGTGGAGGAATCACCTCTACTCAAGGCATGTTCCGCAGCGTGGGTGGCGAATACCCCTGCCGTTATCTTTGCGCCAGTGTGAACGGGGTTCCTCTTTACCCATGGAGTTCCAACACCAACAACCGATGCACCTATCAGATTGTGTGCTACGAGGGAACAAATATTATCGAAGTGCATATCAAACAACGCAGTTGCTGTTCCGAAACTAATTCGGGCAAAGGTCTCGTTGGCATCCAGAATGCCACAGGTTCTACGCAGGAGTCCCATTTCAATGACCCCAGTTATTTCAACGACATTCCTGCGGGCAACCTGACTATCAAAAACCCGACATTCTATATCCAACCCAACTCTCCTGGTGCTTTTGTGGCTCCCGATAGAGGCTCTCCTAATGGTTGGACAGGCACAACGACATACGAAGCATGGCGTTTCACTCCTATGGGAGACACCTATAAGAATATCAGTTGGTGGCGTCTTTTTGAGGATGAAGAGGGAAATGTAATTGATTCTGTTGAATTCACAAACAGACCTGGCGACACCAATGGCTACTATTTGAACAACGAACATACCCAAGTATCCGTAACCCCCAATAAGACTACCCGCTACATGGTGAAATGCATCTATGGTGGCGCTAATGGATACATATATGGTATGGATGGTATCAGTATGCACGACACCATCACGGTGGGTATGGATACCGCCCGTTCAATGGAGCTCCATACCGATTACCCCACTATTTGCGAAGGTCAGCGTGCCACCGTTACACTAAGTTATCCCACACAAGACCAGATACTCGATTCTTGCACATGGAGCGCCATGAAGGAGTTTAATGGAGTGAAAACTGTGATGCCGGCATCTGCTATCAACCCTCAGTTCACCTCCATGCAACTCAACAGCCAATTGGGTCAATTGACACAAAACCACATCGACTCTGTTTGGATTTTATGCACCACTCGTTTCAAGAACGGATGCAATAATTTCGACAGCATACTTATCCGCACTTATCCAAATTTCAACATCTACGACACGATGGGTGTCTGCCAGGGCGAATCCTACGACTGGTGTGGCTACCACCTCACCCAACCTTGCGACACAAGCCGCCACTATTGGTCTCAACCCGACTGCGACAGCACCATGCACCTGCATTTTGTCGTCTCCGACTTGAGCTATAATACTGATTATGTTTTGGATTGCAAACCCCACACATGGCTCAACGGCAGGACTTACTACCAAGACAATGTCGACACTCGCGACCAAGACACCATCACACTCAAAAACGAGTGGAATTGCGATAGTATCGTCACCCTCGACTTCCACCTCGTCCCTATGAAGGCCATCATCAGCCACACTCCCGAAGTTGCCACCCTCGACGAACTCACTATTGAGTTGCGAGACGACAGCTACGGCCATGATACTCGTCGCTGGCTCCTCCCCGACGGCAAAACAAGCCAGGAACCCGAAACCAGCATCATCTTCCCCCTCAAGGGCACCGACACCATGACGGTGAAACTGGCCGTGCATAACGATTATGGTTGTGACGACACCGCCACCTCGGTAATTCCTTTACATAAGGTATCACAATTTGTGCCCAACATTTTTACTCCCGACCGTGACGACAACAACCGTTTTGCACCCAAGATGCAGGGCAATGTCAGCGATGTGAAAGTGTGGATTTACAATCGTCGTGGCGAGTTGGTCAGCAAATTCCAAGGCCTTGACGGCTATTGGGACGGCACCGACCTCAATGGCAATCGTTGCTCTCAAGGAACTTACGTTTATACAATGCGTTTCCGCACTTCTATCGATCCTACTGTAACACAGGAACTCAGCGGAACTATCACACTTATTCGATAAACACAAATTATGAAAATAGCAGTAGTAGGAGCCACAGGTTTGGTAGGCAGCCGCATGTTGCAGGTGCTGCAGGAAAGAGGCTTTGCCAAACATGAGATTTTGGCTGCAGCTTCCCCTAAATCCGTAGGCAGACAAATCGATTTTGCAGGTCGGAAACTCACCGTGATGAGCGTTGAAGATGCTATCGCTCAACATCCGCAGTATGCCGTTTTCTCGGCAGGAGCATCCACCTCGTGCCAATATGCCCCACTCTTTGCCGCCGTAGGTTGCACGGTTATTGACAATTCTTCGTGCTGGCGTATGCACGATGATGTTCCTCTGGTGGTGCCCGAAATCAATATGGATGTTGTCACCCCCGACAACCGAATCATCGCCAACCCTAATTGTTCCACAATTCAGATGGTGTTGGCTGTGTCGCGCCTGCATTGGAAATACCGTATCAAACGTATGGTTATTTCCACTTATCAAAGCATCACAGGCACAGGCATCAAAGCCATCCGTCAACTCGAAGCCGAAGAACAAGGATTGCCTGTTGAAACTCCCGCCTACATCAATCCTATCCATCGCAATCTTTTTCCTCACGGTGGTGATTTCAATCCTGACGGTTATACCGCCGAGGAGCAAAAACTTGTTGATGAAACACGCAAGATACTCCGTGACCCTGATATTCAAGTGTCCGCCACAGTGGTGCGTGTGCCTGTAGTAGGCGGTCATAGTGAGGCGGTAAATATCGAGTTTTGTGAAGAATACAACATAGAAGATGTTCGTCGACTTATAGCCGAAACACCTGGTGTGGTTCTTTGTGACGACCCTGCGAAAAACCTCTACCCCACCCCTGTCATGGCCGAAGGCCGCGACGAAGTGTTTGTAGGACGTGTCCGCCGTGACAACACTCAACCTCGAACCCTCAACCTTTGGTGTGTTTCTGACAATCTTCGCAAAGGTGCTGCCACCAATGCCATTCAAATTTTACAAGCTTTAACAAAATGAAACGTCTCTTACCCATACTTTTAGTCGCATTGTTTTTCTGCTCTTGCAGCAACAAATCCATTTTCGACGAAACCCATACTTTTGCCAACAACACTTGGATGCGTTTCGAACCCGAAAAATTCGTTCTCAATGTCGATAACGCCGACGACTGCTACGACCTGTATGTCGCTCTCACAGTCGATACCAACAAATATCGCGACCGTGGTCTCCCACTCATTCTTACCCTTGAAAGTCCTGAGCAAGAAACCCGCACCATCTTCGGCTCCGTCATTTTGCGCAACGAAGACGGCTCGTGGCTTGGCGATTTTAACGAAAACGGCAAACTGGTTTGCAACCATAAACTGCGTGAATATTTCTTCTTCAACACCCCTGGCGAATACAATCTTGAAATCGGTCAGCGTACCTCTAAGTATGAGATTCACGGCATTGAGAGTTTGCGGCTGAACATCGTCAAGGCCAAACTCGAGTACCCCGAATGATTGATGCCTCCATCAATAAAAATATTGAACGTATAGCCTTACGGCTCAAAACTATTCCCGAAACGCCAGGTGTCTACCAGCACCTCGACGAATCGGGAACGGTTATTTATGTAGGCAAGGCTCGCAATCTGCAACGTCGTGTGAGTTCTTATTTTTCTCATTACGAGGATAAAAGCGCCAAAATCAGGATGCTCGTGCGACACATCTACGACATCCGCGTCACGGTAGTGGCCACCGAGGTCGATGCCCTTCTTTTGGAAAACAACCTCATCAAGCGCTATCAGCCGAGGTACAACAGTTTGCTCAAGGATGACAAATCGTATCCCTACCTCTGCATCACCGATGAGGAGTACCCCCGCCTGTTGTTTGTACGCAACCATCTGAACAAGGGACAGTATTTCGGCCCCTACCCAAATCAACGCATCCTTCGTGAACTTCAAGACATTATCGGAAAATTGTTCAACTTCCGCACATGCAATAAGATGCAGTCTCGACCTTGTATGAAGCACCAGATAGGCCTTTGCAAAGCTCCTTGTGCAGGACTTCAAACCCATGAGGAGTATCTGGCTGATGTTGAAAATGTGCGACGTATTCTCAAGGGCGATTTTGCCGACATCCTTACCGCCATGAAGCAACAAATGCTTTCTTTTGCCGATGAGTTGCGTTTTGAAGAAGCCGAAGTGATGAAACGCAAAATCCACTTGCTGCAGGAATACCAAAGTCGCTCCACCGTTGTCAACACCAACGTGCGGGATGTGGATGTTGTAGGCATCCTTTCCGACGAAAAATATGCCTACGTCCACATGATGCGTATCAAAAACGGCAGCATCATTTATAGTTTTGCCAACGAGATTCGCAAACAACTCGACGAGAGCGATGAAGAGATTCTCTCCACCATAATCCCCGCCCTGCACGAACAAACCGAAAGCACCGCGCACGAAGTAGTTGTACCTATCCATATTGCCGAATTACCTGAAGAATACCTCAAACAAACCGTCCCTACGCGAGGCGACCGACTCCAGTTGCTCGAACTCTCTATGCGCAACGTCAAAGCCTATCAGTTGCAATGCCGACATCAGCGGGCTTTGGTCAATCCCGATGAAGGAGGAGCCACACATCGCAACGAGCATCTCTTGGAGCGAATCCAAAAGGCTTTGCAATTGCCCATGCTGCCTGTCAACATCGAATGTTTCGACAATTCAAACATCCAAGGTGCTTACCCTGTGGCAGCCATGGTGCGTTTCACTAATGGCAAACCCAACCGAAAAGAATATCGTAAATTCAATATCAAAACTGTCGAAGGCCCCGACGACTATGCCTCTATGGCCGAAGTAATATATCGTCGATACAAACGCCTATCCGATGAAGGACAGCCACTTCCGCAACTGCTTGTGGTGGATGGTGGTAAAGGACAGATGGAGGTGGCTCGTGAAGTCATCCACGACCAACTGCATCTCGACATCCCCATTGCAGGCCTTGCCAAAGACGACCGACACCACACCTCCGAGCTTCTCTACGGCTTTCCTCCCGCCGTCATAGGCCTCAAACCCACCGACCCTCTCTTCCACCTCCTCGAACAGATACAAAACGAGGTACACCGCTTCGCCATTACCTTTCACAAAGACAAACGCAGCAAAGGCACCTTCCGCACACAGCTCACCGACATCCCAGGTATCGGGGAAAAAACTGCCCGAGACCTCTTGCTCAAGTTCGGCAGCCTCAAAGAAGTCCGCCTCCAAACCGAAGCCGACCTTGCCAAAGTCGTAGGACCCGCCAAAGCCAAGATCATAATCGACTATTTCGCACAATAACATTTTCCGTCACCCACTTGCCCACTACCTTTTCAAGGTTGAGACAACATTGGTACCGTACCATTGTGCTATTGGTTCTCGTCTTTGCGTTTCGGGTTCTTGGGGAACCAGCCTTTACGCACTCGTTTGCGTTGCTGGAACAACTCCAAAATGCTCCATAGCGAGGAGCATCCCGCCACACCTATGATGGCGGCTAACAACACGTTGGAGACAAACAACGACACAGCCAGCAATGCCACACCCACTACGGCGAAGAGTGGCCAACATCTCACACCCCAATAATACTCGGATTTAATCACAATGGGATGAAACAAGCCTATTATAAGAAATGTTGCGACAGCAATTATTATTCCTTCAAAGTATAGAGTCATCAGTAGAGGAAGTTGTTGTAGGGGTAGCGGATGGCGTGTATCTTCTTGATTTCGTTATACATCATGTCGCGGAGGGCTTCGATGTTTTGGCGGTCGGCAGCACTAATGAAGATTACTTTGTTATCGTCGGATTTGCCTGCTTGTATTTTCGACATCCACGAATCCTGCAACATCTCCAATGTCCAGTTCGCCTTGGTCATCGGTGTGAGGTCGTCGGCTTCTTTTTCGATATAGGTGTAGGCATCAATCTTGTTAAATACCAATATGGTAGGCTTGTCGTTGGCTCCAATCTCTTCCAACGTTTTGTTCACGGCATTGATTTGTTCCTCGTAGTCGGGGTGCGAGATGTCCACAACGTGCATCAGTATGTCGGCTTCACACACCTCGTCCAACGTCGATTTGAACGACTCCACAAGGCCGTGAGGCAGTTTGCGTATAAACCCCACCGTGTCGGTGAGAAGGAAAGGCAGATTGCCAAGCACCACTTTGCGCACGGTTGTGTCAAGGGTAGCAAAAAGTTTGTTTTCGGCAAAGACATCGCTCTTGCTCAGGAGGTTCATCAAGGTGGACTTGCCCACGTTGGTGTAGCCAACAAGTGCCACACGCACAAGACTTTCTCTGTTCTTTCGTTGCAAAACTTTCTGCTTGTCTATGGCTTGGAGTTTTTCTTTCAGCAAGGCAATCTTCTCGGTGATAAGTCGGCGGTCGGTTTCAATCTGTGTCTCGCCAGGGCCTCGCATACCAATACCGCCTCGTTGTCGCTCCAAGTGTGTCCACATGCGGGTAAGTCTCGGCAGCATATATTGCAGTTGTGCCAGCTCCACCTGCGTCTTGGCTATACTGGTGCGTGCTCGTTTGGCAAAGATGTCGAGGATGAGGGTGGTTCGGTCAAGGATACGGCAGCCAAACTCTTTCTCAAGGTTGCGCAACTGGGCAGGCGACAATTCGTCGTCGAACACCAAAAAGTCGGCATCCAACGCATTCTTGTATTCTTTTATCTCCTCCAACTTGCCACTACCGACGTATGTTCTCGGGTCGGGACGCTCCAATTTCTGCACCACCTGTTTTACCGGTATGCCTCCTGCTGTGTCGAGCAGGAATGCCAGCTCGTTGAGACATTCTTCGGTACGTTCCATCGTTGTGCCACTGGCACAAACACTTACAAGTATCGCTTTTTCAGGCACCACGTCGGTGCTGAATGTGTTGCGTTCTTGAGGCGTAGGGCGTTTTTGTGGCAACCCTTCTGCCTCCCAAGCCCCTGTAGGGCTCTTCCATTTGCCGTGATTGTTTGGTTTCCAGCTCATACTTTCTTGCCGCAAGCGTCATGGAGTATTTTCTCCAACAAAAGACCCGATTTTTCCCAACTATAGTTGTTGCGGACAAACTCATATCCGTTGGATGCAACCTCTTGACTTTGTTTTTCGTTGAGCAGCAAGTCGACAATATGGTCGGCTAATTGCTGTGGGGTGTTGCCTACCAGTATCTCCTTTTCATCTTCGGCATGGAGCGAGTCGTTAGCAATGTCGGTTGTCACACACGGCATACGCATAGCCATGGCTTCCAGCAGTTTGTTCTGCAAACCCGACCCTGTCTGCATCGGTGCCACAAAGATTCGTGCCGAGGCATAGCACTCGCGAATATCGTCAACAAAGCCCGACACGGTGATACGTTCGTTGGCCAAACTACTGATGTTGTGCTTGGGGTAGGCACCTGCAAGCAGCAGCGTAGCTTGAGGACACTCTTTCCACACCAAGGGCATCACCTCTTTGGCCAAAAATTGTGCCGCACGGATGTTGGGCTCGTAACGCATATTGCCGCAGAAAACCACGTCGTATTTCTTCTCGCGCTCCATCGGTTTGAAATAATCGAAATCCACCCCGTTGGGCACAATGAATATGTCGCCGTTACGTTTGTGGGGTATGGCATCGCTGTCGGGTTCGGATATGATTGTCAGCGCGTCGAATATCTTGAAAGAGTTGTATTCGCTCGATCGCAGCATCTTAAATTCGAAATGGAGGATATAGTGCCACAAGCCGTGCGAGTGCTCCATACGGCGCTCGGTGTTCATCGACAAAGCGTCCTGAAAATCCATCACCTTGGGGTGTGGCGAATGGCTCACCCAAGTCATCGTGCGCACCATCTGACTGTAAATCACGTCGGGGTTGACCGCCTTCTCAAAAGCTTTGAAGGCTTTGCGAGCCTTGTGCGAATCCCAATAACCTATTTGTAACGACTTGGTGGAAAAATAATTACGCAACACGTTCTTATAATTCACCAGCTTGGGCGATTTCACCATACATATCTCTCGACAATAGGGTTTCACGGCTTCGATATGCTGGGGCAGCACCTTGCAATGCGACACGCAGAAGAGGTACACATCGTTGCGTGACGACAGTTCTTTAATCTGGTTGAAGGCCCTCAGTTTGTCGCCTTTTTCCAGCGGATAGGGAAATCGGGGTAATACAACTAATATTTTCATTTATAGTAATTATTCAAGTATCATTATTAAAACATCTCTGTCTGAACACCTTCGGCAAAACCCTCGCGGTCGTTGGGTTCGGTGTCGGGGTCGTCAGTTTCTTCTTCTTCAATCTCTGGGTCGGGTTCCGGCTCTGGGTCGGGTGTGAGCCACACAAACGCTTTCACCTCGTTGGTGGTGATACGTTTGCCCTTGGCCTTGTAGCCTTTCACGGCTATGAACTCGTCGATGTTGATTTCCTCCACAAGCACTTTCTTGCCGCTGTTTTCATCATAATTCACCTGCAGATGCGGGAAGGTGTCCATGCTGAAATCCACCAATGTGTCGCCTTCGTCGAGGAAAGCCAGCTTCTTGTCGTTCTCCTCTTCGGCTTGGAAACGCTTGACGTAGTAGCTGCCTGTGGATCCTTCGCGGTAGATGACGCTCACGATGTTACGACGGTTGTATTTGCGTATCTCTATCAAATCCTCGTCAAAATGGGTGGTCAGGTCGTGTCCCGTGAGACGCATATATCCCGACCGTGTGAGGGTGAACACCTTGTCTTTGCCCGAGAAGCAACCCAACGATTCGCCCGCGTTGTTCACATTCAGGCGCATCACCGTGCGGTCAAACCATATCTCGCGTGCCTCCAGGGTCGACACCCCCTCCCCTTTCTTGGTGATGTTGCGCACCGTGTTGCGGGTCAGTATGTTGCCCATGGCTTGGCGTCCTTTGATGGCCAGTTTGGCAAAGTCGAAGTCGAAGCTCACTTTCTTGAGCTTGGCCTTGGTGGCGTGGTGTATGGTCACCACCTCTGCCTCGCCGTTGGGGTTGGCGGTGAAATACAGTATCTTGGTGCCCTTGGTGCCTTTGGTGAGGTTGTATTCGGTGTCGCGTGTGATGCCTATCACCGAGAAGCGTTTGACAAACACATACCCGAAGGCTCCGTCGCGGTAAATCATGTTGTAAACCGTGCGGTCGTCCCTTTTGCGGAAAACGCCGATATGCTGGATCTCCTTGCAGGCGGGCGAACCCACAAACACTTTGTCCTGCACCTTGGTAACCAGCATGGTGCCGTCGGTGCGGAATACGATGATGTCGTCCATCTTCGAGCAGTCGAAGGCATACTCCGCCCCCTCCTCTTTCTTGAGGCCTGTGCCACAGAAGCCTGTAGCCATGTTCACATACATCTTTTCGTTGGCCACAGCCACGTTGGCTGCCTGTATGTCCTCAAAGTTGCGTATCTCCGTCTTGCGTTCGCGTCCTTTGCCGTAGGCCTCGAGGATGTGCTGGAAATAGTTGATGGCGTATTCGGTGAGGTGTGCCAGGTGGTTCTTGGTTTCCTCAATGTTGATGTCGATGTTGGCAATCTCCTCCTCGGCTTTCTTGATGTCGAATTTCGAGATCTTGCGAACAGGTTTCTCACACAGCTTCAGCACATGGTCGCGGGTGACCTCCTTGCGTAAGAGTTCGCGGTAGGGGTCAAAGCCTCGCTCAATGCCCGTAACCTGGTCATCCCAAGTGTCAAAATTCTTCTTTTCCAATATCTTGTAGATGCCCTTCTCGAAGAAAATCTTCTCCAACGACACCCAATGCCACTTGTCCTCCAATTCTGCCAGCTGAATTTCAAGTTCCTGTCGCAGAAGGTCTTTGGTGCGGAAAGTGGAATGTTTCAGTATCTCGCTGGCGGTCATGAACACAGGTTTGTTGTCCACAATCACACATGTCTGTGGCGAGAAACTTATCTGGCAGTTGGTGAAGGCGTAGAGTGCGTCCATCATCTGGTCGGGCGATATGCCCGAGGGCAGGTAGCACACTATCTCCACCTCGGCGGCCGTGTTGTCGTCCACCTTCTTGATCTTTATCTTGCCCTTTTCGTTGGCTTTCAAAATGCTGTCTATCAGCACGTCGGTGGTGATGCTGTAGGGTATCTCGGTGATGACTATGGCCTTGCGTTTCTCGTCGTAGTGCATCTTGGCACGGATGCGCAACCTGCCTCCCACGGCGGCATCGTTGTAGCGCGACACATCAATAAGTCCCCCTGTGGGGAAATCGGGATAGATGACGAAGGGCTCGTCACGCAAGATGTTGATAGAGGCCTCGATAAGCTCGCAGAAGTTGTAGGGCAGTATCACCGATGTGAGGGTCACGGCTATGCCCTTGGTGCCTTGTGCCAGCAGCAGCGGGAACTTGATGGGGAGTGACACGGGCTCTTGTTTGCGGCCATCGTAGCTGGGCTTCCATTGCGTGGTTTTGGCGTTGGAAACCACCTCTTTGGCGAATTTCGAAAGGCGTGCTTCGATGTAACGTCCCGCAGCGGCTCCGTCGCCTGTGAGTATGTTGCCCCAGTTACCCTGGCAGTCGATGAGCAGGTTCTTCTGCCCCATATTGACCAAAGCGTCGTTGATGGAGGCATCGCCGTGGGGGTGATACAGCATCGTGGTGCCCACAATGTTGGCCACTTTCGTGAAACGCCCGTCGTCGGTTTCCTTCATCGCGTGGAGTATGCGACGCTGCACCGGTTTCAAACCATCGTCGATGTCGGGCACCGAACGGTCCAAAATAACGTCCGAAGCATAGTCAATCCAGTAGTCGCGAAACATACCGTTCAACGATATGGTGGAGCCCTCCGAAGGCTTCTCTTCTTCGCTGTCTTTCGGCATGTTGCCGCTGTTTATCTCATCCTGTTCTTCAGGTGTGCGGTTCTCGTCGTCCATAGTATTGTTTTAAAATGCAAAGATACAACATTTTTTCCACTTGCACCCGCCCTCGTGCAACAACTTATCAACAGAGTTTCTCACAATATTTTTTATATATGAATACTTTTTTGTATCTTTGCAAAAAATTTCAAACAATTATTTAACACTCATCGCCATCATGAAAAAGATTATCTTCGTCGCAGCATGTCTGCTTTTGGGCACGATGCCCGCACAGGCACAGCTCGGTAACCTGATTCAACGTGCCGCACAAAAAGCCGCACAAAAGGCTTCCGAAAGAATTACCGACGCAGCCGCTAACGCTCTTATAGACAATGCTTCGCCACAAAAGACCGAGGCAAAGGCCACCGAGGAGGATGCTCCCGACACCTACCTCTCCATCATGCAGGAGATGCCCGCCCTGCCCACCGTCGAACAGCTCAAGAAATACCACACCGCCAAGCTCGACGAAAAGACCTTCCAGCTTATCGGCAACCCCGTGAGCATGTTCTACATGCAGGTGGGAGGCCTCTCCGCACGTGCCTCCACCCTGCGCTACGCAAATGCCGACAGCGCCGAAGTGACAAACATGGCCATGAACTATGTGTCCTCCACCACGGGCCTCACCGAGGAGGAGCTGAAGCAGCTCGAAAACATGACCGAAGAGGAGCAGCAGGCCTACATGATGGCTTACTACCAAAGCGGTCGTCAGGAAGCCGCCGTAATGGAGAACGCCACCGAGCTGGCCAAATACATGGAGCCTCTCCAACCCACCATCGACCAGTGGGATGCCGCTGGCAATAAGGCAGATGCGGTGTTCGAAGCTTTTGACAACAACGCCCGCACCATCTATAAGAACTATGCCGAGAAACTCGCCACGGCCGAGGGTTCCGCCCACACCAAGCTCCTGGTGCAGTATTTCGGCGAGATTGGCGAAGCCTACCTTGCCGCCGTTCAGCAGGCCATGCAGATACGCCTCACCGAGCAGCTGCCCATAGCCGAGACAATCGATGCCGAAATCGCCCGCATCCAAGCCGAGCACCCCAAGCTGGCCATCGTCAACTACTACGCCCCCCTCACCGCCATAAGCTATTTCGCCGATGCCATCAAACTGCTCGAAATACCCGAATACTCCGACTAACACAAAAAACTTGGATACAACAAACGAGAGAGGTGCCCGAAAAGGCGCCTCTCTCTCTTTATGCTCGGTTGCGGCTACTCGGGATAGTACTCCGAAAAGGTGTGGTCGTCGTAAACGATGATCATCTTCACCATCTTCTTCTGCTTCGCCACAATCGGCTGTGGCTCTACAACCGCCTCGGCAATCTCGTTTATGCGATTCTCCTGCATTTGGACTTTCGGCTGAGGTTGTGGCTGGATTGATGGCTGCATCTGAGGTTGGGGTTCTACTACAGGGGCAACCACAGGTTGAGGTTGTGGTTGTGGTTGTGGCTGTGGTTGAGGCACAGCTGGTGCCACATATTGGGGAACCTCCACAGGGGGCTGCTCCACAATTTCTTCGGGTTGCGAAAAGAGGTCGGGTTCGGCCTCACGCTGCTGCTGAGGTGCTGAAGGTGCCGCTGGCATTGGTGTGGTGGTTACTGGCGTTGGGGCGACAGGTGTCACATTCAGCGGGGCACCCGCAAACATCTCGCCTTTGCCAAACATCAGCCAGTTGATGTTCACCTCTGGCCACCTCCGCACCACTTTCATCACAAAATCCAAACTCGGATTGTTACGCCCCGACAAGATGTGCGACATCCCGCTGGGTTGAATCCCTATCTCCTCGGCAAACTGTCGTGCCGAAATGTTCTTGGCCTTTAACAGCAGATTGATCCTATCTATCATGATTTAATATTGTAATCATTGTTTTACAAAATGCAAAAGTACGAAAAATATTTGATATATTTGTAAATTATTTTTATCATTTACATTTGTAATCTATTTAATGATTAAAGTATCGGATGCGATATAATACCTTTATATAATGTATTTCAATAAATTACTCATACTTTAAAACAACATATACAATATTAGCGAAATAAGGCGATATATCTTTATCTATCATTTATATAATATTGCTCAAATTGCTGATT
>JAZUIX010000200.1:0-25946 GCA_045642445.1 Bacteroidales bacterium
CCCGAACTTAGCCAGCAGGAGTTTGGCACCATGGCTTTTGTGGCCGAGCGCCTCACAGAGATGGGCCTCCAGCCCCGAACAGGCATAGGCAAGACGGGTGTGATGGCTATGATTCGTGGAGGCATAGACCCCGACAGCTACTGTGTCGCACTCCGTGCCGATTACGATGCGCTGCCGCTCACCGAGGCTACGGGTCTTCCGTTTGCTTCCGAGAACCCTGGCGTGATGCACGCTTGTGGCCATGATATGCACACCTGCTCTCTTTTGGGTGCCGCTAAGATACTTACCGAGCTCAAAGACCAGCTGCGGGGCAGCATTATGCTCATCTTCGAACCTTCCGAGGAAATGTATCCTGGGGGTGCCCGAATGATGATGGACGACGGCCTTTTCAACGAGGTGATGCCCAACGAAATCTATTCCTTCCATTGCTTGCCCGAGATGGATTGCGGCAAGATTGGTATGCGAAAAGGACGCTATATGGCTTCCACCGACGAACTTTATTGGACCATCAAAGGTCGTGGCGGCCATGGTGCCACACCTCACCTCAGTGTCGACCCCATCCTGATAGCCTCTCATATTGTGGTGGCCCTACAACAACTGGTCAGCCGCAATGCCGCTCCGATGATGCCTACGGTGCTCAGCTTTGGCAAGTTCATTGGCGAAGGCCGCACCAACATTATCCCCGACGAGGTGAAAATGGAGGGCATTATCCGCACTTTCGATGCCGACTGGCGACTGGAGTGCCACGAGAAAATCCGCAAGATAAGCTGCGGCATAGCCGAAAGTATGGGTGGCGAGTGCGACCTATTCATTGACTATGGCTATCCTCCCGTCATCAACAACGACGATTGCACCCAACATGTGCACGACAATGGGGTGGAATACCTTGGTGAAGAAAATGTCGAGTGGCTCGATTTGCGAATGACAGCCGAGGACTTTGCCTTCTTCGCACAAAAGATACCTGCCTGCTACTTCCGTGTGGGCATCCATATCCCTGACACACCCCTCTGCAACCTCCATCGCCCCAACCTGATGGTGGACGAGCGTTCCTTGGAATTGGCCAGTGGCTTTGTGGCCTATAATGCCTATAAAGCATTGCTTACACGCACTTTTCCTTGCAAATGAAGACCTTAGGGAAACGGACTTTTGAATAACTTAATCGACGAAATGACAGAAACAGTAGATACTACCAAAGAATTAGGAACACGCGAAATAGCCCCTTTGTTGCGGAAATACGCTCTTCCAGCAGTGGTGACACAACTTATCGCCACTGTCTACAATCTGGTCGACAGCGTATTTCTCGGACATATTGAGGACGGAACGCTAATCTTGGCCGCCTTGGCCATCACCCTCCCAGTGATGAACATCGTGCACGCTTTCGGCTCCCTGGTGGGTGCGGGTGCTTCGGCCCGTATGAGTATCGTTCTGGGGCGTAAGGATGTTCGTTGGGCGGAAAAGATTTTGGGCAACAGCGTGTGGCTCACCTTGTTCTTTGGTGCGTTGTTTATGTCGGTGGGTTATGCGTTCATGAATCCTATCCTGACGCTCTTTGCAGGCGATGCAACTCCCCGAATCATTGAACTGGCACGTGAGTATATGGTCATTATCCTGCCTGGCATGTTCTTGACTACCATTACTTTCAATCTCTCGGGTCTGATTCGTGCTTCGGGCTATGCCTCCAAGTCTATGTGGATTCAGGTGAGTGGCGCATTGCTGAATATAGCTCTCGACGCGGTCTTCATCATGGGCCTGGGTTGGGGCATCAAAGGTGGTGCCTGGGCCACAACCATCTCGATGACCTTCTCCGCCATCTGGGCCATCTCCCATTTCTTGAAACCATCTTCGTTCATCCGTTTCAAGCGTCATTGCTGGGCGCCCAAGATGTATATTGTCAAGAATGTTTTGGCCATTGGCATAAGTCCGTTCTCTATGAATGTTGCCTCTTGCGTCGTTGTAGCTTTGCTCAATCGTCGCCTGATTTTCTATGGAGGCGACCTTGCTGTGGGTGCCTACGGTGTGGTCAACCGCATCTCTACCATTGTGTTCATGGTGCTTTTGGGCATCTGCCAGGGTATGCAGCCTATCGCGGGCTATAACTATGGAGCAGGCCTCAATGAACGTCTGAAACAAGTCTACAAACTCACTATGCGGTGGAACGTGAATGTCGGTGTCATAGGTATGCTGTGCGCGCTGATTTTGCCTCGATTGTTGGTTATGATGATGAGCGACGACGCTCAACTCATCGAGACTGCCGTCCCCGCTATGCGATACCTGCTGGTTATGGCGCCAATCATCGGCTTTACCATCACCAACTCCCAACTTTTCCAGTCCATCGACAAACCGTGGATTGCCATTGTCACCAGTCTTTCACGCCAGGTCATATTCCTCATCCCGATGATGTACCTTGTCCCCATGCTGTTTGTCAGTTTGGGAGGCAATGGCCTGACGGGTGTGTGGTGCAGCTGTACTATCTGCGATGTCTTGGGAGCCCTCTTGTCGGCCATCTTGCTCTATTCTCAACGCAAAGTGTTCCGTCCTGGCTATATCCCTCCCGAACGCAAACCTCGCAAAGAACGTGGTCCAAAAACAAATGAATAACCTAATTATTATGAAAAAAAGTATAATACTGTCAGTCCTCATCGTTGCCGCTCTGGCCCTTTCGGCTCAGGAGCCCAAGAAGGTACTCTTTATCGGCAACAGCTATACCGAAGTGAACAACCTCCCTCTGTTGGTGCAGAAGGTGTCCGAGAGTGTGGGATGCAGAATCGAGTATGCCAGCAATACCCCTGGCGGATGCACCTTTGAGCAGCATTGCACCAATCGGTCTATGGATATGATTTGCCAAGGCGGTTGGGATATTGTTGTGTTGCAGGAGCAAAGTCAGCTGCCTTCCTTCCCCCAAAGTCAGGTAGAGGTGGAATGTCTTCCCTTTGCGGCAAGGTTGGTGGATTCGATTTATGCCAATAATCCCGATGGCGAGGCTATGTTCTATATGACTTGGGGTCGCAAGAATGGCGACCAGGGCAATGCTCCCTATTTCCCCGTGCTGGGCACCTACGAGGGCATGGACAGCATGCTCTACGAACGTTATATGTATATGGCCCGAACCAACGATGCTTCGGTAAGCCCTGTGGGCCGCGTGTGGCATTATATCCGCGACAACTATCCTGAAATCGAACTATATAGTAGTGACCAAAGCCACCCTTCCATGGCTGGCAGCTATGCCGCAGCCTGTGCCTTCTACACAATGATTTTCCACAACGACCCCACCCGTATCAATTACATCCCTGAAAATGTCCGCGAGAATGACGCCAGAACAATCCGTGAAGTCGCCAAGACCGTCGTCTTCGACACCCTCAGCTTCTGGCTCCGCCAGCCTGCTGATACCACAGGACCAGACACCACTCACACCGACACTACGCACACCGACACCACCCAAGTCTCCATCTTTTCGCCTGATGTTCAAAGTCTTTCGCTCTATCCCAATCCTGCAACAGACCATGTGAACATCTCGGTGTCTCAGCAGGTGCTCCCTTGCGACGTCGCCCTCTTCGATATGAAGGGCCGCCGTGTCCGCACACTATCTTTGACGCAACCATCCGCCAGTCTTTCCGTTCAAGGTCTCCCCAATGGGGTGTATTTTTTGAAAACGCTTTCCGGCGATACGCGCTCTTGTAGTCGGCTTTTAATTCACAACTGATGAAGTCTGCACTTAAAAATATTATCTGTGTACTGTTGTTCGTGACAACGCTGCTGCCCCTTGAGGCACAGCCTGCTGCAACATCTTCTTCACGTCCCAAGGTGGGTGTGGTGTTTGGCGGCGGCGGGGCCAAAGGTGCGGCACATATCGGTGTGCTGAAATATATGGAGGAACTGGGCATCCCAGTCGATTATGTTGCTGGCACCAGCATCGGCTCCATCATCGGTGGACTCTATTCTTTGGGCTATACCCCCGACGAAATGGCCGACCTGATAGCACACATGGATTGGCCATTCTACATGAGCAACACCGTAGGCCGTGAATATCAGTCGTCTGTCAACCGACAGAACGGTAGCACATATCTGCTTTCTGTCCCCTTTGGGGCAAACAATTTCGAGGAACGTTCCAGCGGCATTCTCTCCACCCTCCCCAGCGGCGTCATCAATGGCTACAGTCTGCTCAATCTGTTCAATAGCCTTAGCATAGGCTATCAGGATTCTATCAGCTTCGACGATTTGCCCATACCCTTCGCCTGTGTGGCTATCGACATCCTCAATGGCGATTCGGTGGTGCTGCGTAGCGGCGAGTTTGCCAAGGCCATTCGCTCAAGTATGGCCATTCCTGGTGTCTTTTCGCCTGTTACATGGGACAACCACCTTTTGGCCGATGGCGGTATGGTGGACAACTTCCCCGTCGATGTGTGCAAAAATATGGGCGCCGACATTGTGGTCGGCATCGAATTGGCCGACGAACTCGTCACCAACCCTGCCGAGCTACAGTCCCTTCCGCAACAAATGTCGCAGTATATGTCCATCGCCGTCAAGGGCAACCGCTTCCAACATCGCGATATGTGCGACATCTACATGCACCCCGACATCACGGGCTACAATATGCTCAGTTTCGACGCCGAATCTATCGACAGCCTCGTGGTGCGTGGCTATCGCGTGGCACAGGAACATCGTGATGAGTTCCTCGCGCTGAAAGCCCGGCTCGACAGCTATGGCCCTTGCTCCAAGCAACTCAATCATCCTCGCGCCAAGCACATCTTGCCCACCGACACCTTCGTCCTGGCCTCTATTAATTATAAAGGTGTGAGCGAGGACAAGAAAGACTGGCTTGTCAGGAAAAGCGGCCTGGAACCTGGCGCGCCTATCACTATGGAGCACATCAACCGCGCCATCGGCATCCTTAACGGCACGGGCGCCTTCTCGGGTGTGCTATACAAACTGCACGAAACCGACGAGGAATACTGGCTCTCACATCACGTCTACACCGACGTCCTCGGCCGTGAAAGCTACGACCTCGACATCACGCTCCTCCCTGCCGAACCTCACACGTTCTCCATCGGGCTGCGCTACGACTCTGAGGAAAGCGCCGATTTGCTCTTCCATTTCGGTTGGAACGAACGCCGCCTCACCGGCTTCAAAGCCGATTTGGATATCGACTTAAGCTATAATTTTAAGCTCGCTACCCGTCTGGCTTTCTGCGGATTGGGTGTGGGCGATATAAACCTTGCCTACCGCTACCACACCAGCACCTTCAACGTCTTCCGATACGATTCGGTGTCCCTCACGGGGTTGGTGGTCGACCACAACAATTTCAGCCTCTACCTCTCCGAGTTCCATCTGCGCGATATGTCCATCGCCTTCGGTGTGGAGGAGGACCTGTATACCAATCGCTATGGTTTCTCGCTCAACAATCTGATTGAGAGCGGTATCTTCCATTTCGACCGTGCCAAAGCCTATCTCGGCTTCTTCCTCCGTTCCGTTTACGACAATCTCGACAACGCCTATTTCGCCACCCGTGGTGTCTATGCCACTGTGGATGCTGGCTGGCGCAAAGAAAACGCGCTGTGGTTTAAAAACAATGGGGGAGGAATGCTCAATGCGGGTGCCACATGGCAGACCTATTTGTCTACTGGACAACGCTTTGCATTTATTCCGCAGATTTCTGCACGAGTGCTTGTGGGCGACGACAGCAGCCTCTACCTCCGCAACATCGTCGGCGGCTCTCTCCCCGGACGCTATCTCGACCATCAGTTGGCTTTCGTCGGTGTGAACAATCCGTTGCAGGTGGGCAATCTTACCGCCATCGCGCGCCTCGACCTGCGCTACAATTTCTATGGCAAGTTCTACCTCTACCTCATGTCCAACTACATCGCCTCGGCCGACCTCCTCAGTCATTTCTTCACAGGCAAGGACGATTACCACGGCACTCTGGGCGTAGGTCTGCGTGTGGCGTATGCCTCTCCCATAGGCCCCGTATCCCTCGACCTGCACTGGAACGATTTCAACTACAAAGTGGGTGCCTACGTCAATATCGGATATGTCTTTTAATACTTTATGATATAATGATACCCAACACTTTTGGAATACAGGCCACCGCCGATAGTTATGTCGTCATCCGCAACGAAGCCGAACTGCTCGACTTCTTGCAGCAGGGCACCCTCCTGCACTCCCCATTCTTTATCTTGGGCGGCGGCAGCAACATCGTCTTCACTCAGCACTTCCGTGGCACCGTCCTCCATCTCGACAACAAAGGCATCCTGCCGCTTGCCGACCCCGACCCAGACCCCGACGCCATTCTCATCCAGGCCGCTGCGGGCGAACAGTGGGACCATTTCGTCCGCCACTGCATAGCTCACGGATGGCATGGGGCCGAAAATCTTGTCGCCATACCCGGCACCGTGGGCGCTTCGCCTGTCCAAAATGTGGGTGCATACGGCGTTGAAGCCAAAGACATCATCCACAGCGTCCGCGCGCTCGAGATAGCTACGGGCCGACCCCGTATCTTCACCAACCACGAATGCCGTTTTGCCTATCGCAACAGCATATTCAAGAACGAGTTAAAGAACCAGTACATCGTCACCTCCGTCACCTTCCGCCTCCACAAAACCTTCCGCCCCAATATCGGCTACAAGGCCGTCTCCGACGCTCTCGCCCAATCAGGCATCACCCAGCCTACAGCCCTCCAACTGGCCGACACCATAGCCGCTGTGCGTTGGAGCAAACTCCCTCGTCCCGAGCAGGTTGGCAGCGCAGGCAGCTTCTTTAAGAACCCCATCGTCAGCGCCGAACAATACGCCGGTCTCAAAGAGCAATACCCCGACATGGTGGCTTATCCCGCCCCCGACGGCTACAAACTTGCCGCAGGATGGCTCATAGAACATGCGGGCTGGAAAGGACGCACCCTGGGACGTTGCGGCGTATACGAAAAACAGGCCCTGGTGCTCGTCAACCGTGGCGGCTGCACAGGCTCCGAAGTCCTCGCCCTCGCCGACGCCATCACCTCCTCCGTCCAACAAACCTACGGCGTAACCCTCGAAAAAGAAGCCATCATTGTGTGATGAAAGATGAGAGATGAAAGATGACAGATGGCTCCCCACTCATAAATCAAAAATCATAAATCATAAATAGTATGCCCGCCAACAACCCACAAACTTTCTGGTCCTGGTTCCTCGCCAACAGCGAGCGCCTCACCATGCTCAACGACCTCGCCGACAACGAGCAGCAGCAACTCCTCGACCAAATGCAGCAACAACTCGACGCCTATTGTGAAGGCCTCACCTTCGAAATCGGCGAACAGACCGCCCAAGGCCGCACCCTCACCTTCAGCGCCGAAGGCGATTTCGACCTCTTCCGCTATGTCGTCGCACTCACCGACGATGCCCCCGACGTCGACTGGTGGGAGTTCGTCCCCTTCAAGCAGCCCAAGGGCAAAAATCTCAAAGTTATCTTTGACAAATACCGTTTCGAGACCGCCAAAATGGCTTTCACTCAGCTCGAAAGCGACGAAGAACCCGACATCATCGGCCTCCGCATCGCCCTGCCCGACCTGCCGCAAAACTACACCCCGCGTCCCGACAACCCCGACGACGACGACCTCCTGGTAGGCGTATATGTCACCGTCGAAGCCCTCCTGGGCGAATTCGACTGCACCACCCTCGTCGGCTACGTCGACATCTGCCCCATGCCCAAAGAACCCTTCAAGGCAGGCTTCCGCCCCCTCGACGACCTCCCCGAATTCGTCGACTGGTTCAAACGCTCACGCAATGATGAGAGATGAAAGATGACAGATGACAGATGCGAAACCCTTCATGGCCTCGTGGCCTCATGGCCTTATGGCCGCCCCTTTTGAATTGAAAATTGAAAATTGAGAATTGAGATTTTGCGCCCGCCCGCCCAGTCACAAGTCACTAATCACCAGTCACCAGTCATAAAAATCTTTCTAATTCAAAAAAAAATCGTATCTTTGCACGATAATTTATATATATAAGTAATCTTTAAACCACTATATAATAATGAGCAAAGTAGATGTTCTCTTGGGTCTCCAGTGGGGAGATGAAGGTAAAGGCAAGATTGTTGACGTCCTCACGCCGCAGTACGACGTCATCGCACGTTTCCAGGGCGGCCCCAATGCAGGCCACACCCTTGAGTTCAACGGCATCAAACACGTCCTCCACATCATCCCCTCGGGCATATTCCACGAGAGCAAACTCAACGTCATCGGCAACGGCGTCCTCATCGAGCCCAACATCTTCCAGCAGGAAGTCCAGGCACTGCTCGAAAAAGGTGTCGATGCCACCAAAAATCTTTATATCAGCAAAAAAGCGCACCTTATCCTTCCGTCGCATCGTCTGCTCGACGCCGCCAACGAGAAAGCCAAAGGCAACGCCAAAATCGGCTCCACCCTCAAAGGCATCGGACCCGCCTACACCGACAAGATTGCACGCACAGGCCTCCGCATCGGCGACATCATGGAGTTCGACTTCCGCGAGAAATACGAGCTGCTCAAATACCAGCACCTCCAGACCGCCCACACGCTCCACTTCGACATCGACGCCTTCCGCATCGACAATATGACCCTCGACGAATACGAACAGCAGTGGCTCGCCTCGCTCGACACCCTCAAAAAGTTCCAGCTCATCAACTCCGAATACTTTATCAACCACTGCCTTGACGAAGGCAAGAAAGTCCTGGCCGAAGGCGCACAAGGCTCCATGCTCGACATCGATTTCGGCTCCTATCCCTTCGTCACCTCTTCCAGCACCATCACCGCCGGCGTATGCTCGGGCCTCGGCGTGGCACCCTCCAAAATCGGTCGTGTAATGGGCATCAGCAAAGCCTACTGCACCCGTGTCGGCGCAGGTCCCTTCCCCACCGAACTCTTTGACGAAACAGGCCGTCTGCTCTGCGAGATAGGCCACGAATACGGCGCCACTACAGGCCGCAGCCGCCGCTGCGGATGGATTGACATCCCCGCCCTGCGCTACGCCTGCATGCTCAACGGCGTAACCGACCTCTTCATCACCAAACCCGACGTGATGAACGATTTTGACACCGTGAAGATGTGCACCGCCTACCAAATCGACGGCAAGCCCACAACCGAAATACCTTACGAATTCAACCAGGTCGAAATCACCCCGCAGCTCACCGATTTCCCCGGCTGGAAACAGGACCTCAGCGGCATCGACAACTATAACGCCCTCCCCGAGAAACTCCTCAACTACCTCGCCGCCATCGAGCAGGAAACAGGTGTTCGCGTCCTCGCCGTCAGCACCTCCCCCGACCGCAAAGATGTGCTCTTCAGATTAGACTAATTAGTCCAATTAGACCAATTGGCCCTCGCTCAAAAAATCAAGAATTCAAAAGAAACTAGCTGTTCGCGATACTAAATAAGAAACAATAAATACATACACCAAGATGAAAAAGATAGCCCTTTTGCTCCTGCTTGCATTGCCGTTGGTAACCCTCGGACAAAACAAAATCAAGGAAACGCAAGTCCCCAAATCCGTGCTTATCAGCCTTGAGCGCAAGTACGAGAGCTACAAAGTCAAGACCTGGTACCAGGCCCCTGGCCAATACATTGCCGAGTTCGTGTACGACGGACAGAACGGTCGCGCCTACTTCACCCACACGGGCGACTGGCAGTACAGCTCCTTCCCCACCAAGCGTGAGGACTGCCCCAGCGCAATGAACAACTACTTCAACGACAACTATCCTGGCTACCGCATCAAATCCATCGACTACGTCGAACAGATGGACGGCGACATCTACTACCGCATGATGATTGGCAAGACGGGTGTCGGCTACGGCGACAACGAACTCATCTTCGACACCCATGGCCGCCTCCAGAAATCCAACGCCCCCAACCCCGATGCCGTCAAGCGCGAGTACTACACCCTCAACAACCCCGACGAAGAGGATATGAGCAACAAGCAGATGAAGGAACTCAAGAGCCACAAGGGCGGCAAACGCCCCATGCCTGTTGAGGACGTGGCAACGGGTCGCGGCGTCGACACCAACAGCGCCATCATCGCCCACTTCAACAAACTCATACCCCCCAGCAAGATTGTCGAAGGACCCGAATGGGTGCAGCGCGGTGCCGACCAGGTCGTGGCCTACTATGTCAATCGCCAAGAAGTTGAGATGGAAGAGGTTTACGATGCCATCAACTCCATCCACATCAGCGAAGGCAAGGTGCTCGACAAAAAGCACTACACCGCCGCCATCGTCAAATACCTGGCCGAGAAATACAAGGGCGAGAAATACAAAATCGAACGCATGATAGTATACACCTACGACAGCAAGTACCGTGGCGAAGACGGCAAAAAACCCAAGCCCTACACCTACGTCGTCATCAGCCAGAAGGTCAAAGGCCTCGGCAACAAACTCAAATACACCCGCATGGAGTTCGACAGCACAGGCGCCTTCACCGGCCTCCTCAGCCAGCCGTTGGACAAGAACGACATTCAGTAGTTGAGAGATGACAGATATCATCAACAAATAAGAAGGGCCGCCCCAAAAGGGCAGCCCTTTTTTGATTAAGGTGTGTTTGAGTTTTGTCCGGCCCATCCGGATTTTCCGGGTTTTCCGGATTTTCCGGTCTTTCCGGGTTCTCCGGATTTTCTGGTCTTTCCGGGTTATCCGGGTTATCCGGGTTATCCGGATTTTCCGGAAAAAATCGATAACCAATAACCCTTACTCCCTTAATCCTCCAGCACAATCGCCTCAACCTCCTTGTCGCTGTCAAGGGTTACCGTGATGTCGGGGTCGGTCTGGCCGCTCTTCCAGCCGCCGAAGCTCCAGCCGGAGGCAGCGTCGAAGTGGATTTGCAGCTCCGTGCCTGCGGGATAGACGTGCTCGCCCACCTCGGTGTGCTCACCGTCCACGGTGTAGGTGCCGGCATCCTCGGGGTCGAGAACCAGAGTCAAGGTGAACTCCGAAGGAGGCACAGGGCCCGGTCCCGGCTGCTCGCCACCCTCACTGTCCTTGGGGGTGAGAAAATCGTCCACGTTCAATCCGCCGTAGCTCTCGATGGCGCTGTTCAGCTTGACCGAAGTCTGATACTGGGCCAGCAGCGTGTTGGTCACCTCCAGGCGCTGGGTGGAAACCTTGGTGCCGCCCTGGGTGCTGCGGCTGTGGACCCAAGCTATGCCGCCGTTCACGGCTGCGGATGCGCCCAGGCAGTCGTCGATGGCGCTGAAGCCTGCGGCAGACACGAGGCTGCGGACGGTGGTCTCGTCGTCGGTCTGGTCGAGAGTGATACTTTCGGCCTCGATAACCACATATGGCACGCCCGTGGCGGCGTTGACCATCTGTCGGGCGATGAACACCGCAATCTGGTCGCCGTTGGAGTAGCCGCCGTTGTGGCTGATGATGGCATCGGAGAGAGCCTTGACCGTGGTCGAAGCGGTGATGCTGAAGCCGCTGCCGAGGCTGATGTCGGTGCGTTTCACACCGCCTGTGCCATCGGTGATGCCGATGCTGGGCAATGAGCCGCGGGTGATTTGATAGGGAGCCACCACGCAGCCTCCGCCGCGCATCTCGTCCTTCTCCAAGTAGACGCTTACGATGCCGATGTTGGCACTCATGAATTCGTTGAAATCGCTCACTTTAAGAGCCTTGCCTTCGAACGATGGGTGCAAATTTCCGCTAAATCCGCGCCACATACTGACGAGGTTGCCCCACTGCATACGGCGTTTCATCTGCTTCATAGTGCGGGTAGGGATGTCCTTCTTCTCTACCTTTTGTTTTGCCACGGTCTGACCGCCGAGGCGTGCGAAAGTCCAGCTTCCAGCCGACCCTCTCAAGTTGGTGTTGATACCTGTTAAAATAGCCATAGTTTGTTTTTAGTTTAATTTGTTATTGTTGTTTTGTTTTGAACGTTCACTATATAAATATATCCGATTTTGAAAAAATATCAAATCTTTGAAACTTTTTTTCAAGTTCACGAATTCTTCGCCTATAGGGGCGACGCTACGGCGACGCTACAGCGACGCTTCGATTTGTGGTATGATGATTTCAGGTGAAAGTGCATGCCATGAGGCCATGAAGCCATGAAGGGTTTTTCAGTGTGCATAGGTGCATGCCATGAGGCCATGAAGCGATGAAGGGTTTTTCAGTGCGCATAGGTGTGTGGGGTTGTTTTGAACCTTGTAATAATATATATATAGTATACATATATATTATATATAATACTTATAGTATAAGATACTCCTTGTCTCTGTGAAAATGCTTCATGGCTTCATGGCCTCATGGCATGGTACGATTTGCCACTTAAAAATCCCACACACGGGAACGTATGCGTTATAGTGTGTGTAATTTGTTCAAAATCTTACAACTATGATAAAATATTCTTTCCCGAAAATCCCACACACGGGCACGGAAGCGTTATAGTGCGCATACGAAATTTTTTTGACATGGAAAAGTTAAAGTTTGTTAAAAATACAATAAAAACACAATATTTTTTTAATTTTCTGGATATTTATAGAAAAATGTTGTATATTTGCACTTGTAAAGAAAAACACAATAGGTCAAACGCCTCTACCTTCAAACGGGGCATAGAATTAAAAAACATTATATGAAAATTTTTAAAAAAGACAAGCAAATCAATTGGAGTGATGTACAGCCCGATGTGGAGTACATGTACAAGGACGACGACAACAACGACAAGTTCTGGTTCGTCACCATCAGCAAGAAGAACGGCGAGTATGTCGGCTACATACAGGCTGAAGGCCTTACATACTTACTCGGCATTACTGACGAGCCTGTATACGAACTTACTGACGAAGCCAAACAGGAAATCGTAGACGAGTGCGTACACCAGTACAAAATGTTTACTTTTGCAAAAAAGAGTACACGAATGAAATAAACCATTTTTAGGTTGAAAACGATAAATCAATTTAAACAAGTTGAATTTTTATGAAGAATTTTGAAATTTACCTTAGCAAATTTGGCGAGTACAAAATTGGCCGCAATGTAAATGAACCTTTTAACAGGTACCTGTTCGATGCCGAGGAAGGAAGTGAGTGGTATTGTGTGCGCGACATCACTAACGGCGACGATTATGGTATGATTGATGACGATGCGGACAAGGGCGAGTGGGATGTTGAAGAACTTAAATACAAGGCTTTTAATATTGCATCAAGCTCGCATGACCATACTATTGACACAGAAATCGCGCTGTTCAAATGCACAATCATAGAGACCGCCGACGGAAACTATTTCATCAATGAAGAAAAGGTGAGAGGCTACAAGGTAACAGGCGAGTGTGTAATAGAAGAAGAATAACTTTACTTATTCATAGTATTTTTCTGTGTTTTTCATAATCAAAAAGCGGCCATCTGTGAAGACCGCCACTTTTTCAAAAAAAAACTGAAATATATCCTAAAAATGTTGTATATTTGCAAGTGTAAAGTTAATTAATAATTATTTAAATTCAATAATATGAAAAACAATTATCAAGAACTCTTCTACATGGAAGATTTGAGCGGTGCTCAAAATGTTATTACCATTACTGCTGCTGACTGCAAGGTTGACGGTTTGCTTTACTCCTTTGACAAGGAGAACTGGAGGGATGTCTGCATCAGCGACAAAACTGCTGTGATACCTCTTGCTGCCAATGGCAAGTGCTATTTCCGTGGTTGGCGCCCTGATGGGGTGTTTTCGGATTTGGGCAAACAGATTACTTTCAGTGCTGTAAGGGCGCACAAGGTGGGCGGCAATATAAACACTTTGGTGTGCGGCACTGTGGAAGGGGCTTTGGCGTGGCAGGGTTGCCCGATGTTATACAGCTTGTTTACGAATGATGCCGCTTTGGTTGATGCCGGCGATTTGGTGCTGCCAGCCATGACATTGAGCTATCTTTGCTATTCGTGCATGTTCTATGAATGTACAAGCCTTACGAAGGCCCCGGAACTTCCTGCGACGACATTGACTGATTTGTGTTATAGTTATATGTTCTATGGATGTACAAGCCTTACGAAGGCCTCGGAACTGCCCGAGGCGGTAAAGGTTGATGAAATATCTAGTATGTTGGGTCATACGATTGAGGACTGCTGTCCGCACATGCTCGATCGAGCATGTACGGACGGCTGCACTCCGTTGAAGTAGCGATTGGAGACTGGCAATTGGGCGACTGAGGATTTTTTTTGCCTCGGTCGCTTTTTTTTTGCTTTTTTTTCAAAAAAGGATATATTTATATATAGAATATGCAAAAAATGTTGTATATTCGCATCAAAGAGAAACAAACAGACAATAACATACAGCGGACTCTTTATATGATATGAAGTGTACCACAAAACAATGCAGCTGACATTGTAAAACAAGCAGAGGGTTCTTTAATAACTAACAAATAGTATCGAAAGGAAGCAGCCTGGCGGCAAAGTAGCCAAACTAATAGTTGTGTGGTCATAGGCCTCGTTGAGAGGATGGATATCTGCATTGATAGGCCCGCCACCTTATGCGTGAATAGAGGGCACACTATTTCTCCCTGAGAGCGAACAAATGCTTTTATGAGGTACAAAAAAGCGACGCAGTTTGGCACAAAACTGCGAGTCCCCTGTAAGGATTAATTGAATATCAGGGCACTGAGGGCGGAGACTAAACCATCGGATAGATGTGAGCGGCTGCCATCGCGAAAAGACAAAGTAGAACGGTGGAGGAAACGACACCGGTTGCAAGTTAGGCGCGTTGTGTCTTTTGGAAACGCGCACTTCAACGGGGCTGACAACCCAGTTGATTTGGGAGTTTAAAACAGTAGCTTGCGATGGAATGCTTCGGTTGAAGAGAGGTTTATCTGGCTTCGTTGCCCACTATTGTAGTTAGTAGTGAGTAAGGATTGAACTATGTCCCCGTAGGGAAAGAAAAAAATAAAATTTGTCTCGGACTGAACAATCAGGTACTTTTTGGTTGGGGTAAAGCAGAATGAATTTTCAATTAAGTGTAAATAAACTCATGGTGAATTCACCCCAATGAAGAGGTGGAAGCGGGAGGACTGTGTTTCACCGGTTTTGCAACAAACAGACAAAAAACACCAGCCCCTCATTGCTGATATAATGTGTTTTTTCTCGTCGCCAAAGGTAAGTTTGGGCTTTGGGCTTGTCATTTGGCCATTGGGCGTTTGCGGCAGTCATTTTCTCAGCAGCACTACCAGGAGTTAGATGATAGATGACGGATGACAGATGACAGATGGCGGCAGCAAATTTTCAATTCTCAATTTTCAAATTCTCACATTCGGAAGAAGGCTTGGGCTTGGGCTATGGTGCGGATGTTGTCGACGGTCATGGTGAGGCGTTGGGTGGTTTCGCGCAGGTGGACGGTGTTGGGGTTGGCGCTGGCGTGGCGTATCATGCGCATGAAGTTGGGCGATTTGTAGAAGGGGTTGTCGGGGTTGGCGACGAAGTGGCACACCATTTTGTCTTGCTTGAGCACCATTTTTTCAACGCCGTAGTCTTTGGCCGTCTGCCGCAGGGTGATGGTGTTGATGAGTTCTTGCGTCGGGACGGGTATGGGGCCGAAGCGGTCGATGAGGCGTTCGCGGTAGCGGTCGAGTTCTTGTTCGGTGGCGAGGCCGTTGAGTTCGCGGTAGAGGAGGAGGCGTTCGGAGACGGAGGTGACGTAGTCGTCGGGCAGGAGCACTTCGAGGTCGGTTTCGATGACGCATTCTTTGACGTATTCTTTGCTTTCTTCCATTTCTTGCTGGAAGAGTTGGCGGAAGTCGGTTTCTTTGAGTTCGTCGATGGCTTCGTTGAGGATTTTGTGGTACATGTCGTAGCCGATTTCGGAGATGAAGCCGCTTTGTTCGGCGCCGAGGATGTTGCCTGCGCCGCGGATGTCGAGGTCGCGCATGGCGATGTTGAGTCCGCTGCCGATGGTGCTGAATTCTTCGATGGCGCGGAGGCGTTTTTGTGCTTCGGGTGTGAGTGCGGCGTAGGAGGGGATGAGGAGGTAGCAGAAGGCTTTTTTGTTGGAGCGGCCTACGCGTCCGCGCATTTGGTGGAGGTCGGAGAGGCCGAAGTTTTGCGCGTTGTTGATTATCATTGTGTTGGCGTTGGGTATGTCGAGGCCGTTTTCGACGAGTGCGGTGGCTACGAGTACGTCGATTTCGCCGCCGAGGAACTGCATCATGGTTTGTTCTACTTGTTTGCCGTCCATTTGTCCGTGGGCGATGCCGATGTGGGCGTCGGGGACGAGTCGGGCTACGAGGGCGGCCATTTCGGGGAGGTTTTCGACGCGGTTGGAGATGAAGAAGGTTTGTCCGCCGCGCGACATTTCGTAGCGTATGGCGTCGCGGATGGTTTCTTCGTCGAAGGTGCCGAGTTCGGTTTGTATGGGTTGCCGGTTGGGTGGCGCGGTGCGGATGACGCTGAGGTCGCGGGCGCCCATGAGGCTGAATTGGAGGGTGCGGGGGATGGGTGTGGCGGTGAGGGTGAGGCAGTCGACGTTGACTTTCATCTGGCGGAGTTTTTCTTTGGCGGTGACGCCGAATTTTTGTTCTTCGTCGATGATGAGGAGCCCGAGGTCTTTGAATTTTAGATTTTTGTTGGTGATGGCGTGGGTGCCGATGAGTATGTCGATTTTGCCGCTTTCGACGTCGCGGAGTATCTGGTTGCGTTCTTTGGTGGTGCGGAAGCGGTTGAGGTAGTCGATGTTGACGGGGAGGCCGTGGAGTCGTTCGCGGAAGGTGTTGTAGTGTTGGAAGGCGAGGATGGTGTTGGGGACGAGTACGGCGACTTGCTTGGAGTCGCACACGGCTTTGAAGGCGGCGCGGATGGCTACTTCGGTTTTGCCGAAGCCTACGTCGCCGCAGACGAGGCGGTCCATGGGCGAGGGGGATTCCATGTCGCGTTTGACGTCTTGTGTGGCGCGGAGCTGGTCGGGGGTGTCTTCGAAGAAGAAGGAGGCTTCGAGTTGCTCTTGGAGGTAGGAGTCGGGGCTGTAGGCGAAGCCTTGCGAGGCTTTGCGTTTGGCGTAGAGGAGGATGAGGTCGCGGGCAATGTCTTTGACTTGCTTTTTGGTTTTTTGTTTGAGCACCTGCCAGGTGTTGGAGCCGAGGCGGTTGAGGGTGGGGGTGGTGCCTTCTTTGCCGACGTAGCGGCTGATTTTGTGGAGGCCGTGGATGGAGATGTAGAGGGTGTCGTTGTTTTTGTACATCAGGCGGATGACTTCCTGTGTGCGTCCGTTGGTGGTTATTTTTTCGAGTCCGGAGAAGCGGCCTACGCCGTAGTCGATGTGGGTGACGAAGTCGCCGGGTTTGAGTTCGAAGAGTTCTTTGAGGGTGAGCGCCTGACGGGCGTCGCGGAGGTCGTGGACGGTGTATTTGTGGTAGCGTTCGAAAATTTCGTGGTCGGTGAAGATGAGGAGGCGTTGGTCGTCGTCGATGAAGCCGTGGTTGAGGCCGCACTGGATGAAGGTGGGCGGGTTGGCGAGTTGGAGGGTCGGTGAGTTTTCGTTGAGCACTTTTTCGAGGCGGCGCTGCTGGGAGTCGTTGGTTGTGGTGACGATGATGTGGTAGTTTTTTTCGGAGTATTGCCGCAGGCTGTCGATGAGAAGGTCGAACTGTTTGTTGAAGACGGGCTGTGGCGAGGAGTGGGCTTCCAGTATCTCGCTGTTGGAGAAATAGTTGCTGTTGCCGTACTCGATGATGCGGCATCGGAGGAGCTGTTTGAGGAAATCGTTGGCGGAGCAGTAGAGGGAGTCGTTGCGGTTGGTGTTGGCGAAGAGGGTTTCGATGGTTTCGGCTACGAACATGAGCCCTTGCACCCATACGCGGTCGTTGGAGGTGAAGTAGTGCAGGAGGTTCACTTTTTCTTCCACGACGATGGTCTGCTGCTGGTTGCGGGCGAGGTTGGGAAGGATGCTTATTGTGTCGAACTGCTTGATGGATAGCTGTGTGACGGCGTCGAAGGTGCGCAGGGAGTCGACGTTGTCGTCGAAGAATTCGATGCGGAATGGGTGTTCGTTGGCGAAGGAGTAGACGTCGATGATGCCGCCACGGACGGCGTATTGGCCTGGGTCGACAACGAAGTCGACACGTTCGAACTCGTAGTCTTGGAGTGTCTCGATGACGAAGTCCATGTTGATGTTGGCACCACGGGCGATGGTGAGGGTGTTGCGGGTGAGGGTGCGCGAGGAGATGACTTTTTCGCAGAGTGCTTCGGGGTAGGTGACGATGATGAGGTTGCGGCCAGCGTTGAGTTGTTTTACTACCTCGCTGCGTTGTAGGATATTGGCGTTGTCGTGTTCGAAGAGGTCGCCGCCGTCGTCTTCGACAGGTTCGGAGGGGGAGGTTTTGCGCACATGCTTGCGGTAGGAGGTGGGGAAGAGCAGGGCGTGCTTTTGGTCGAGGTCGGTATCGGTTTCTTCGAGAAGCGATTCGATGTCGTTGAGCAGGTAATAGGCCTCTTCTTTGTTGCCAGCAATGAGCATCTGCGAGGTGGAGAAGTTGTTTTCGAGGGCAGAGGTGGCGGCAATGATGGCGGGTAGGGAACCTGTCATCCCGTTGATATGCAGACGGTCAGCGCCCGAAGCGAGTTTGGCCTGGAGGTTGGTGACTAATTGCGAATGAAGGTATAAGTCGAGAATCATAATGGGTTACTGCGAAAATAAACTGCAAAGATACGAAAATATTTTGAATTGAATAAAATAATTGTGATTAGTGACTTGTGATTAGTGACTTGTGATTAGTGATTAGTGATTAGTGACTGGGAGGGCGGGAGCCGATTTTCAATTCTCAATTTTCAATTTTCAATTCAAAAGGGTCGGCCATGAGGCCATGAGGCCATGAAGGATTTTCTCTTCTTTCAACTGTCATCTCTCATCTCTCAACTGTCATCTCTCATCTTTTTCACGGGTGAGACAATAAAAGGGAGAAAGGCGCGTTATGTTTGGTATGGATAAGATTACAATACTATGGGCTGACGATGAAATCGAACTGCTGAAGCCTCATATTCTGTTTCTTGAAGAAAAAGGTTATGAAGTTATCCCAGTGGTGAGCGGCACGGAGGCTCTGGACGAGATAGAGGAGGCCGACAAGGCTCACCAAACGATTGACATCGTGTTTCTGGACGAAAATATGTCCGGATTGAGTGGCTTGGACACATTGGCGCAAATTAAGGCTTTGCACCCCAATATGCCAGTGATAATGATTACCAAGAGCGAGGAGGAACATATTATGGATGAGGCGCTTGGTAGCAAAATCAGCGATTATCTCATCAAGCCTGTCAACCCGAATCAGATTCTGTTGGCCATAAAGAAGCATACCGATGCAAGGCGTTTGCAGTCGGAAAAATCGACATCGAACTATCAGCAGCAGTTCCGCGAGATAGGCATGGAACTGTCGACCAGGCTGGACTATGACGAGTGGATGCAGCTGTACCGCAAACTGGTGTACTGGGACTTGGAACTCAGCGGCACCGAGGATGAGAATATTCACGATATTTTCGTTGCGCAGAAGGCTGAGGCCAACCAGCTGTTTTGCAAATATTACGAGAAAAACTACCTGGACTGGGTGAACGGATTGACGGGCGAGGATAAGCCCACGCTGTCGCCCACGGTTCTGCGAGAGAGGCTCTTCCCGCTGCTCAAGGAGGAGGTGCCGACGTTTCTGATTGTGATAGACAATTTCCGCTACGACCAATGGAAATATTTGCAGCCTGCCATGGAAAAATATCTCCGCACGGTGAACGACGGTATGTTTTTCAGTATATTGCCAACCACGACGCAGTTTGCCCGCAACGCTATGTTCGGGGGACTGATGCCGTCGGAGATTGAACGGAAATATCCGCAGTATTGGGTGAACGAGGACGAGGAAGGATATAAGAACCAGTATGAGAATGAGCTGCTTGACGAGAACCTGCGCAGGCACGGTTTCAATATAAAGCATACGTACCACAAGGTGCTCAACGCTCAGTATGGCCGCAAGCTGGTGGAGAACCTCCCGTCGCTGATGAGCAACAAGTTGAACGTTATTATTTACAATTTCGTCGATATGCTCTCGCACGCGAGTACGGACAGCAACATTGTGCGCGAACTGGCGGCAGACGAGAAGGCTTACCGCTCGGTGACGCTGTCGTGGTTTGAGAACTCACCTTTGGCCGAGGCATTGAAGTTTTTGGGCACAAAGGATTGCAATGTGGTTATCACCACCGACCACGGCTCGGTGCGTATTGACCGCCCTGTGAGGGTGAAGGGGGACACGAGTGTGAGTGTGAACCTGCGTTACAAGCAGGGCAGGTTGCTGGACTATAATCCTAAGGAGGTGTTTGAGGTGAAGGACCCCGCCAAGGCCTTCCTGCCCCGCAGACATGTCACTTCGCCCTATATCTTCTGCCGCGAGAACGATTTTTTTGCCTATCCTAACAATTACAACCAATATGTGCAGTATTACACCAACACCTTCCAGCACGGCGGCATTTCGATGGAAGAGGTTATGATACCATTTATTATTTTGAAAAAGAAATGACTATGAAGAAAATATTAGCAATTCTATTATTTGTAACCCCTATCGCACTATTCACTTCCCCCACTAAGGCCCAGTACCAGTTGTTGAATCCCAGTTTTGAGAGTTGGGAGGGTTCGGGCTTGCAGGACAAACCGAATTATTGGAGCTCGTTTCCGCAGTCGGACGGCAGTTGGGCCTGGGCTGCCAAAACGGCACAGCATTATCACCGCACGGGAGGTCGTCCCGGCCATGAGGGCAACTCGTACCTGACTATCTATTCTCGCAAAGTGCTGGGTATTTGTGCCAACGGCAATATGACCACGGGACGCATATATGCGGGTTCGACGAATCCCAGCAGCTCTGACAATTACAACTTTACGGAACGCGACTCGTATGCCCACCCGTTTGAGGGGCATCCCGATTCGATGTATGTGTGGGTGTCGTTCTATGCCGCGGATGCGGGTTCGAAGGCCGCCATCAAGGCCTATATCCATGGCAACCTCGATTTCCGCGACCCCAACGATGCTGGCGATGCTGCCAATTATTGCGGCAGAGCGTCGACCACGTTCACACGCACCACATCGTCGAAGACTACCCCCCAATGGGAACAGTTGCACACGGCTTTTGTTTATGACGGTAACTCGACGGCCAATTATATACTTATGTCAATGACTACCAATGCGGAAGCGGGCGGCGGAGAGGCTGACGATTCGCTTTCGGTGGACGATATAGAGTTTGTTTACAGCGCTTGGCTTCGCGATTTGCAGCTCAATTGGGCATCGTTGAACGATTTTCGCCAAGATGTGATGGATTATGTTGACACACTGGAGAATACAATGGCTGTACGCAACGCTACGGTGCAACCTTATACACAGTCGAATTACGCCACGATGAGAGTGGACACGGTGAAGGTGGACAACCATACACGCAGGTTTGTCATTCATGTGCAAAGCGAAGACGGTCTTACAATCAAAGATTACACGATGACCCTGTATAGTGCCGATACCACTGACTGCACTTTGGCAATTGATGATTTTCAAGACGATGTGAATGTTTCGGTCTATCCCAATCCAGCCGAAAAGAGTTTGACGGTGGAGACGGGGTGCGGGATTATGGAAATCACGCTGACCAATATGGCGGGGCAGCAGGTGATGCAGAAGCAATGTGGCGGAGAGAAGATGTTGCGCCTGGATGTTGGGTCGGTTGCAACGGGTGTGTATATTGCCACAATCCGTACCCGCGAGGGGATTGTTTCAAGAAAATTCGCTAAGAAATAAGCCGTTAAAGCTTCATAGAGAGCGATATTCTGTGTCGCCGCAAATCAACCTCTATCACCTTCACCTGCACATGCTGGTGGAGGTGAACTATTTCGGAGGGGTCGTTGACACGTCGGTT
This sequence comes from Bacteroidales bacterium, assembly GCA_045642445.1. Lineage (GTDB taxonomy): Bacteria > Bacteroidota > Bacteroidia > Bacteroidales > P3 > Colimorpha. The sequence goes on from JAZUIX010000200.1 coordinate 21,821, forward strand.
GGCGAGCTGGCTGATGTGTACCAGGCCGTCTTGGTGTACCCCCACATCGACGAAGACACCGAAGGCGGTGATGTTGGTCACGATGCCAGGCAGCACCATACCTTCATTCAAATCTTCGATGCGTGTGACGTTTTTGTCGAACTCGAAGACTTCGAATTTGGCACGAGGGTCAAGGCCTGGTTTGTCGAGTTCTTTGAGGATGTCCTGCAACGTGGGAAGTCCGCAATCGGCTGATACATATTTCTCTATCTTGATTTTGTCGCGCAGGGCTTTGTCGGCCATAAGTTGTTCCACGGTGGCATCATTGTCGCGTGCCATTTGTTCTACCAGGGCATAACGCTCGGGGTGTACCGCGCTGTGGTCAAGTGGGTTGGCACTCTCGCGCACGCGCAAGAATCCAGCACATTGCTCAAAGGCTTTTTCACCCAAACGCTCCACCTTCTTCAACTCTTGGCGCGAATGGAAGGCACCCTGGCGGTTGCGGTAATCCACTATTTTGTCGGCCAAAGCAGGGCCGATGCCGCTCACATAGCTCAGGAGTTCACGGCTGGCGGTGTTGAGTTCCACACCCACACTGTTTACGCAACTTACCACCACGTCTTCCAAGCTCTCTTGCAGAAGCGTTTGATTGACATCGTGTTGATATTGTCCGACACCGATGCTTTTGGGGTCGATTTTCACCAACTCGCTGAGTGGGTCCATCAGACGTCTGCCGATGCTCACTGCACCACGCACGGTGACGTCGTAGTCGGGGAATTCTTTTCGAGCCACATCAGAGGCACTGTATACCGAGGCCCCGCTCTCGCTCACCATAACAGCGATGAGTTTGCGGCTGAAATGACACCGCTTCACCACCTCTTCAGTTTCGCGTCCTGCGGTACCATTGCCTATGGCAATAGCCTCGATATGAAATGCTTCAACCAAAGCCTCCAACTTGGCTATGGCGGCTCGTTCCTCGCGCACCGAGGTGAAAGGGTAGATGGTTTCGTTGTGCAACAATTGGCCTTGGGCGTCTAAGCACACCGTCTTGCACCCTGTGCGGAAACCTGGGTCGATGGCCAAGATTCGCTTCTGTCCCAGGGGTGAGGCGAGAAGAAGCTGGCGGAGGTTCTCGGCGAAGACACGGATGGCCTCTTTGTCGGCTTTCTCTTTCAGGAGGTTGTAGAACTCGGTTTCGATAGAAGGGGCGAGGAGGCGCTTGTAGCCGTCGTGTACGGCCAGCCCCACTTGCTCCGAACTTGCGTAATGTCCGCTCACAAATTGTCGCTCCAGGGCCTCGTAGGCGGGTTCGTCATCATCGGGCATCACGTGCACCCTGAGCATACCCTCTTCCTCTCCACGAAACATAGCCAGTATGCGGTGTGAAGGGGCTCGCATAGCGTTCTCTTTCCAATCGAACCACGACTCGTATTTGCCAGCCTCCTCTTCCTTGTTTTTGACCACCTTGGAGGATAACATAGCGGTGCGGCGAAACAGGTTGCGAACTTTGTTGCGTGCTTGGAGGTTCTCGCTCACCCGCTCGGCGATGATGTCTCGTGCTCCCGCCAAAGCCTCGTCGCAGTTGTTCACCCCCTTGTCGGGGTTGATGTAGCGTGAGGACATCTGCTCAAGGTCGCACGAATATTGCTTTTGAATCTCGTTGGCCAAAGGCTCCAAACCTTTCTCTATGGCCATAGTGGCGCGAGTGCGGCGTTTGGGCTTGTAGGGGAGGTATAGGTCCTCGAGTTCGGTCATCGAGGAGGCTTCCATCAGTTGTTTTTCGAGTTCGGGGGTGAGCTTGCCTTGCTCGCTGATGGAGGCAATAATGGCCTCGCGCCGTTTGTCCAGTTCTTTGAGTTTGATGAGCAGGTCGCGGATAGCGGTAATCTGCACTTCGTTGAGACTACCTGTGGCCTCTTTGCGGTAGCGGGCGATGAAGGGCACCGTGGCGCCTTGTTCAAGCAGTTCTATGGTTTTCTCTACCTGGCGGGTGTTGAGGTTGAGGTTTTGGGCAATGGTGGAGGCGTAATTCATAGCTATTGGGTTTTAAGCAAAAAAAGAGCCCGCAGAGGCGGGCTCTTCTTTATAATAAGGTGTACTTATTTCTTGACAATTCTGTCGGTGGTGGTACCGTTGTTGGTAATCACGTTGATGAAATAGACACCGTTGCTGAGCTCGCTGATGTTGATAACATTGCTGCCCTTGACGTTCATCACGACACGGCCGTCAACATCAACCACGTTGACCTCGCGGAGGCCTTCGGCCTTGACATTGATGATGCCGGTAGTGGGGTTAGGATAGACGTTGATGCTGGAAGCCTTGACATCGTTGATGCCAGCGCTGGGCTGGTCGCCAGTGGTGCAACGAATCATCCAAGTGGCATCGAAACCGTAAGAAGCGACATCTTCCCAAGAGGAACCATCGGTGGATACCATACGGGCGTTGGGGTCGTCATTGGAGGAGTTGTAACCAGCGGGATAGGTGATGCCGTTGGTGCTGAAGGTAATCCAGAGGTCCTTGCTGGGGTCGATAGCCACGGCGCCACTGACGTTGATGGTCTGATACTGGTCGTTACCGCTCAGTCTGTAGGTCTTGCTGTAGACTTTGTTGGAAGAAGAAGGAGTGTTGCCTTGATGGATATTGAGGGTGTAGTTGCCAGGATAGTCGGCTCCGACGACGAGGTCGACACTGTTCACATAGTTGCGGCCGGCGAGGAGGCTGCTGGGGAATTTGACGCCCCAGTTCATAGCGCCGCCATTGGTGCCAATGTAGCTTTCCACATCACCGCCGTTGTCGTAGGTGAGGATGTCGCCCATTTCGTAGACTTCAACAGTCTTGGTCACGGTGGTGGTGCCGGTGGTGTTGGTCACAGCGAGGGTGACGGTGTAGGTGCCGTTGGCGGTCCAGGTAGTGGTGACGGACTGGCCGTTGCCGGTAGCGGGGTTGCCGCCTTCAATTGTCCAGCTGTAGCCGGTGATCTGGTCGACAGAGACGACATCGGCGGTGAAGGTGGCGGCGTTGCCGTTGATGACGCGGTCCATACCTTTGATTTCAGCAATGGGTTCCTGACCAGCCTGAGGATAGGACTGCATCAGAGCGGAGATGGCGGCAGCTGCAGCAGCACCAGAGGTGCTGGAACCGAAACCGTAGGAAACACCGTAAACATCGCAGAAGTAGCCGTTGGGGGCGATGAAATAGATGCTGGGAACATAGCCTTCATAAAGGCTGGCGCACATGTTCAGGCAAGAAGAATTGTCGATGATGGGATAGGGGACGGTGTCGCCAGTGGAGGTCACAGTCCAGTCGCCCCAAGTTTCACTAGCACTACCCACACCGAAGATAGCGTCGGTAGTGTTGTCGTCTTCAATTTCAACCCAGATAACCTGGACGTTTTCGAGAGCGTCGATAGCCTCGAGGATGCCAGATGTGTGCATGTTCCAGCAGGGTCCGCACCAGCAGCAGGAGTAGTCGATAACGATACCTTGGCCAGAGGCGAGGATTTCAGCAACGTCAACGGTGTTGCCCCAAATGTCGGTGGCAACGAAAGGATTGCTGATCTGACTCCAAACAGGAGTGTTGATGCCTTTGGCGGGAACCATGCATTCGCGGCTCTGAGTGGCACGCTGGAACTGGGCGAAAGAAGCAACGCTCAGCATGACGGCGAGAGCAACTAATAAGATTTTTTTCATTTATTTTGTCGTCCTGTTATTAACCATCGGACACTTCGGCTTTGATTATTAATTAATTGAAAGTACTTTTTGCACTTTATGCTATTTCTATTTTAAGATGCAAAAATACACTTTTTTTTTGTATCGCAAAGCGATTTTGAAGATTTTTTTTTGAGCCGAAGTTATTTTGTCAACATACGCTTTTATAACAAGCGGATTCTCAGTATTGTGTCTTGCACCGAAAACGATGTGTGAACTCCGTGTCCGAGTCCTCAAGTTTCCCTCCCTGCTTTGGGGCGGTTGTCCTGTCCCTGTGACCACCTTTTATAGAGGGTGATATTTAAGGTGGGTTCTATAAATTCAACGTATGAAGATAATGAAAAATAAAATACTTTTCTGCGATTTCGGGCGTTTTCCGGCATCTTGCTGTTTATCACTTTTTGTTCACCGCTCGATTTCGCTTCGCTTATCGTCCTACG
>JAZUIX010000201.1:0-8048 GCA_045642445.1 Bacteroidales bacterium
CAGGTTGCTGCGCAGAACGAGGGAGCGTAGCGGGCTACGTGACCGAGTGATAAACAGCAAGATGCCGAAAAGCGCCCGAAATCGCAGAAAAGTATGTTGTCATTCATTATTCTCATACGTTGAATTTATAGAACCCACCTATAGTTTGTGTCTTTCTACTTCCGCTTTGATCCAAGACTTGGAGATGTCAAAGATTTGCTCGATGGGGAGCGACAACTTTTCCACCAACAGGTGCGTGTTGTCTTGATGCTCAATCTCTTCCAGCTCGTGAACCACTTGTTGCCAGTCGTGGGCGGAATAGAGCAGCGGCACAAAATTGTAGAGATTGAAATTGCTGATGACCATATTGTCGATGCCCTCGGTCTCGATGCGGCTGTGGGCTCGGGCGAGGCGTATCTCGCCGACCTCTTCGAGCACATGGAGGTATTTTTCATAAAGGACATACTCGTTGAGGAAAAAGGCCACATGACGGTCGGTGAGGCTGTTCCAGATAGCGGTGCTGAGGGGCCTGGAGATGAATCGGCCCAGCATGAATGATCCGGCTTTGAGGCCCGAGAACCCTTGTGCCATACAGGTGTTGGCAGCGGCTCGAAGAAAATCGGCCTTGCGGCTGCTGGAGAGGAGGTTGAACACCCGCGACTGGTCTTGATGCGATCCCATTTTGCTCTCAAGCACCTGTCTGACATATAGGTCGGCATGGTCCTGATACCAGTTGTTGACAAGCCCCTTGGCGGTATCGGGCTTGTCTTGCAATTCGCAGCGGATCAGTCGGGCCAGTTTGTCAACATCGTCGATTACCGAGGCCTGGTCGCTGGTGATGATCTCCTGATAACACTCGTAGGCAGATCGCATGTCGTTGAAAAACTGCACCTCGTCGTTGGCCAGTTTGACGGGCTCGTTGTGGAGGAATTTGATAAAACGTGCAGGTTTGAAATCGGCCACACCTTTGAAGATGGTCTGTTGTTTGCTGGAGATGGTGATATGGTCGAGTTCGTTGATTTCGAGACCGTCGGCGTTGACCAGTTTGCGCACATCGCCTTGGCTGACATATCGGATACCGTAGTTGTGCAGGTCCATGAGTGCGGGGATGCCGTAGCCGCGACAAGCGGTGACAACGTGTATGGCGGCGGGAGTCATGCTGAGTATGGCGTGGACTTCGTTGAGGGTGATGGTGTCCTCGGGCACAAAACGCTCTTGGCACAGGCACACCTGCTCACCTTTGGCAGCCATCTCTCGTGCTTTGCCTATGCTGAAACAGAGTGTGGTGGTGATGGCGGTGCGGGGCAGCACGCTGAGCCCTTTGCCGAAAAGTTGCAGTCGCTGCATGGATTGGTCGTCGATAGAGGCTGAGACAATCTGGCGAAGGTGGTAGGGCTTGATGATGTCTGTTACGTCGTGTTTGGCGATGCGCTTTTCTCGCAACAGGTCGATGGAAGATATCAGCGCTGCACGTCCCGTCATTTCCGACATGTTGAGTTGCAGCACCGAGAAGAGGCTCACCTGCTGAGGACGTGTCTCGACGGCAAACTCGATGGTGACAGGCGATTTGTACCGTTCTTCGAGTTTGGTGAGCAGTGGGTCGAAATGGTACACTGCGGGAAAATCATTCTTGATGGTGTCGCGGTTGGTGTAGGCCATATCCTCGGAGGTGACGTCGCCTGTCATGATTTCCTCGCCGAAGATGTTGCGGTAGCTCTCAATTTGGCGACCCTTGCCGGTGCGGCTGTTGCGGCTGTAGAGCACGCCGGGGTACGACTCGTTGTTGCCGATGGTCCACACCATGCGTTGCAGGATGAGCGAGGGGAAGGCTTGTTTTCCCTGCATAAAAGTGAGTATGAGGTCTTGGTTGTTGAGGTAGAAGGAACGGACGTGCTGCACCAGGCAGAGAGCCTGATAGTGTGCGTCGGTGAGCAGGCGTTCTCCATCGGGACGTGAGTGGCGTATCTCGTCCTCCATGGCGACAATATGGTCGAGTTGGGCGGCTATGTCCATTTCGATAAACGACACCTGATATTTGCGTTCTATGCCCAACATCTCGCAGATAGTGTGCAGTGTGGAAAGATACACACGGTTGGCCATACTGTCGGCGTGGCTGTGGCGCAAAGCCTCGTAGGCGTCGCGGGTCACACCGATGTTGAGCAGTGTGGGCATAAGGCCGGGGATATACTGCGGCATGGCACAGCGGATAGCGAAGACCAACGGGTGACGGCTGTCGCCGAGGGTGAGGTTGGTCATGATTTCGAGATAACGTATGGCACGTTCGAGCTGCTCGGGCAGGTGCTCGGGATGTTGGAACGATTTGGCGGTGAGGATGACGAAATCGGGCACAGGGTAGCAGTTGTTGGTCAGTTCCACCAACATGCGCCCTTTGTAGCTAATCTGCTCATCGGTGAAACAACCATCGGTGAGCGCTGTGATGAGCTCTTCGTTCTCTTCCAAAGGATTAGCATCCACATATTTTATTATCTCCTCCCGGAATGATGTGCGGCGCATGGCCAATTCCTCCAATTGTTGTGCCGTGGCCGTTTTGTTGTGCTCGGCAAGGAGCAGACGAAGGAACTGCTCTTTCTTTTCACCGCGCAATTTGAGCAGCAGAAACATGTCGTACCATCGCGGTGGGAACTCGCGGAGGGTGTCGTCGCCGTCAAGGCGGTAGATGACGGTGCCAGGCTTGTTGCCTTCCAAAACATTGTCAACATCGTCGACGTTGCGGTTGAACACCTCGGGTCCGCTGAAGGCATAGCGGCGTACCATGTGGTAATTAGGATAACTTGCGCGGATAAGGAATTGCATATTTTATGAAATTATGAATTACGATTTATGAATTATGAGTCTTTTGTTGCAGAACGAGGCCTGCTCAGAACTCATAAATTGGAAATAATCAAACTTACTGCTTTGTCGATAATATTGTCTTTATGTTCGGTGAGGGCGGCTTGACGGTCGAGGCGGAGGTAGATGTCTGGCGGCACACCGTTCTCGTAGTTCTTCTTGTCGATAGCCAAGGTGCGGGTGATGGAGAATCGGTAACGCCATCCGTTGGGCAACAACCCCGAGAACGGCAGCCCCAAACCGCCACCGGTAGTGTCTCCCAATAATGTCATATTGTCGTAGGCCATCGTCGCGATGGCAAAAGAACTGGTGGCACTGAAACAGCCCCTGTCCACGAGCACATACACAGGAAGGTCGAAGGCATCGGAATCTGTTGTCTTTGGTGCATAAGTCTCCACGAGAGGGGTAAAATCGTCGTGGCCAGGACCCGATTTGATCTGACTGTAACTGATCACCTGACCGTGCGACGGCATGATACGGAGCAGATGGTCGACATTGGCCAGATTTCCACCTCCATTGCCGCGCAAGTCAAGAATCATCCCTTGAGCGTCAGGATAAGATTTGATGATATACTTCAACTGCGACACGGAGATGCTGTTGCTGAACGACGAATAGCGCATGTATATCACCTTGCCGTCGGCCAAGCCGCCGTGCTGTATGCCTCCTGTAGTGTGGAAACTGGTGCCGAGATAGCCCAGCACAACGGCGTTGATGTCAATATCGTCTTCGGCGTAGAAATCGTAATACAGCGAATCGGCATGGGCGACATCGTGGGCGTTGATGAGGTTCACATGTCCGTCGTTGAGTGTGCGCAACATGGTGGCACAGACGGCAAACAAACTGTCGTCACCCATGCCGTCATACACCTTGGGGCGTAGCGAATCGTACACGGCGTCCCAATCAACACCTTTCACGTCAAACATCGAATACTGCTCGTCGACCTTCGTCCAAAGATAGTCAAAAACCGCTGTCGCCGAACGCTCAGGGTCGTCGGGCATAAGCAGTTTCTCGCACGATTGAAACGCGAAAACAAACGAAACAATACCAATCGCAAAATATATCTTTTTAAAATTCATAATAAGACACTTTGTGTAAACACTAATAATTTCATGTGCCATATATTTGTCTGCAAAATTACGAATTTTCTATGATATGGCAAAAAAATCCTTTAAATAATTATATCTCTTAGCATTATTTTGTGATCAGTCTCTACTGATTAGTGACTTGTGACTAGTGATTAGGAGGCGCCGCCCTTGATTAGTTAAGAGTTAAGAATTAAGAGTTAAGAACGGTTCCCGAATCAATAAGCACCTCGTATTATTCAATAACCAATAACCCTTATAAATCGATAACCGATAACCAATAACCTTTATAAACCGATAACCAATAACCTTTATCTCAATTCTCGATTTTTATACGTTCTTTTTTGCTAATTATATTTATAGAATAGTTTATATCAAAAAATAATTGTATTTTTGCAAAATAATAATTCCGCTATGAAATTATTTATCTTGCTTATTTTTACTCTTTTATCGTGCGGGTGTGCGTATGCTTTGTGCGATTTTTCGGCTGTGGCCCCTTCGGGTCAAACGCTATATTATGTCATCAACCTTGATGAAACCACGGTGTCGGTTTATTACCCAGGCGTAGTGTACGGATATCGCGATTACGAGGTTCCCACAGGCGATGTGGTCATTCCCGAGACGGTGACTCACGACGGAACCACATATAGGGTCACCACCATTGCCAATTATGCTTTCTACAGTTGCGAGCAACTCACGTCGGTTACAATACCGGCTTCGGTGACATTGATAGGCGAGGGGGTGTTTTTCGGTTGCACGGCTCTGCGGCATGTTTCGATACCGGAAAGTGTCACCAATATGGCCCCGTATGTGTTCTATTCTTGCAGTAGTTTGCAATCGGTAGAGCTGCCGCAATCATTGACATATATGGGCGACGGTATGTTCTGTTCGTGTACGTCGCTCAAAGAGGTGTCGGTTCCCGAACTGATTGACAGTATTCCGCTGCGTTGCTTTTATCATTGCGACAGTCTTCGGACGGTGTTGCTCCCCGAGGGGCTGACATCGATAGACGAAAGTGCTTTCTCCGATTGCTTCAGTTTGGACTCCATGGTGCTGCCTCAGAATCTCACATCAATTGGGAAGAAGGCTTTTTATAACTGCCGTAATCTAAAAATGATTGAGCTGCCTCAGATGCTCGTATCCATGGGTGAAGAGTCTTTTGCTTTTTGTTCTAAAATCACCACACTCGAATTGCCGGCACAACTTTCGGCCATAGGGCGAAGGGCTTTCTATTGCTGCAACGGGTTGGCCGAGATAACCTCGTTGGCCACGATTCCCCCAAAGGCTGAAGATGATGCTTTCTATAATGTTATCAAATCCATACCCGTCAATGTTCCGCTTGGTTCGGCACAAGATTATCGCTCGGCTGCGATATGGGAGGATTTTACAAATATTACCGACGGATCAACAGTGTCGATTGGACGCATGGACGCGGAGGACAATTGTGTTACAGTGAATGAAGGCAAGATAATGGTCAATGATGAGAGCAATAACAACCAGACAGTGAGCATCTATGATGTCAACGGACGATTGTTGTTCGCGTCAAATACGTGCCATGCGATAGCGTTCGCAGTGCCTAACACGGGAATATATCTTGTGAAAATTGGCACTAATCCTGCTCGTAAAATGTTTTGCAAAACAAACTATTAATATAACTTAAATTACTATGAAAAAGAAATTTCTCTTCTTTATTGTTGCAACTGCGTTGATAATGTGCAGTTGCAAAAAAGATGTAAATGAGGATCCACAAATCAACGACAATCCTCAAATCCAAGGTTTGACCGATTTTCCAAAGATCGGCCCCGACTCAACAACGGCAATGTTTGTTCCTTCGGCCAGTTACCGTATCGACATTGACCTCAATGCGGCTCATGTTTCGGACAATTTCTCTTGGGTCGGTCTTGCCTATGAGATGGGTAAGAAACTTGGCGATAAATTGAAAGACAAAATATCCTCATCGGCAGTTGACTATGTCTGGAACCGTTTGTTCCCTACAGAGTCGGATCGTGGCACGTATGTACTCATGGACTCGTTGTTGAACAGAGTGAATGAGATGAGCCGTCAATTGGACGACATTACAAATCAATTGGCCCAAATCACCGACCTTATCAACAACCTGCACCTGCTGGATGCCCAAAATTCATACCAGTTGTTGCGTTCGCGTATGATAACCCTTAACGAACTCAACGATTATTATTTCTCTTTGTTGCAAGATGCCGGCAGTGATTCTGCTCGATTCAGAGAGATTATTTTGGAATGGGGCGACAGTTTTGTCAATGGCACATCGGCACATTTGGAAGCCCTCTCTTTTGCCGAGAATATGACCACGTTTTTCATCCAGCAGGAAGGTGGCACCCGCATCAGTTTGTGCTCAATTTTTGATATGATTGTTTACAACTCTACACCTTGGGAGTCGGAGGGTTACGACCTGCGCGAGCAATTCCGCACCACGTATGCAATGGTGGCTTACCAATCGCTTGAGTTGTCCTACATGTATGATTTGTTCAAGAACAGCACTACACATGCAAATACTGTGATTAACAAGGTTGGCCAAGTCACCGACTTCTTCAACCTGAATGCAGTTGACCGCAGAACCAATAGCAGATTGGCCGTATGTCAAATCAAAGGAGCCCACATTTCGTTCAATCGTTCTAATTGTGCCGAGATAACCAACAGCTTCGAACTTAAAAAAGCGGAATGGCTTAATAGCGACCTGATGCTTGCATGCTACAAACTTGGCGTAGGTGGCAGTGCTATCGATTTGCCTACTCAAGAACAAATCAATTCGGCAAAAGCCAAATTGCCCACTTCTGCCGAATTGAAGGCAATTGTGAATTACTACAAAGGCACATCAATGGCCAAAACACATACGCTCATTGATATTTTGGAAGAGGTTGCTCGAATGAATTTGCCTAATCTCCCATCGTCCAGAGTCTATTTCCCAACTACCGGAACATGGTTTGACGCTCGCAAGTCTTGGACCACTAATCCTTATTCCGCAACGCCATATTACGAAGTCGATATGCATGATGCCGTTCCAGCTGCCTGCCATATTAAAAGTAATGGTACTTATGAAGAATATATGGCTGGCTGGGAAGATCCTGCAGGTTCGTATACCAAGATGGTCTATAATGGGATCGATCTTCCGGTTGGTGATAAGTATCGCGAGGATGATGATGGTTATCCCTATTACCGCAAATGGAAATTGGCATACGACGGAAAAACGCAAAACAATGAGTATTTTACCATTGCGTGGTTACAAATTGCTTCACGCCAATAAAATCTCATCGTTAGAATATTCACAAAGAGGGTGCCCCATATTTTTGAGGCACCCTCTTTTGTGGATAATCCAACAGTGACTGGTGAATAGTGAACTTCATGAATTGAAAATTAAGTCTTCGTTTTCGTTCTTCGTTTTTCGTTTCGTAACACAGGTAATTCGTCTCATCCCGGAAAGCAGTTCTTAACTCTTAATTCTTAACTGAAAAGTGGGTTTCCACCCAATTCTCAATTTTCAATTTTCAATTCTCAATTCAATAAGGGCTGCCGCCTTCGTTTTCGTTTTCGTTTTTCGTTTTCGTTTCGTAACACAGGTAATTCGTCTCATCCCGGAATGCAGTTCTTAACTCTTAATTCTTAACTCTTAACTAATCAAGGGCTGCCGCCCTAATAATTTTCAATTCTCAATTTTCAATTCTCAATTCAAAAAAAACGCGTTACTGGTTGCAAAAATACCGTATACCGTATACCTTCACGCGTAAATCGCTTTATATCTTGGATTTACACCCGAAATAGGTATCTGCAAGTGTATCCACTGACACTCACGAGATGAAGATTTTTCTGCAATCACCTCATCAACACCCTCGTTGGTGCGGATTTTCAATCCGCACCTTCATATTATAAGGATTTTCAATCCGCATTCTCGAAAACCAATAACCGATAACTCTGATGTGTGGGGGAGTGTCGTGGAGGGAGCCATGTCTCGAAGAGACACCCCCACCGTCAGGTGCTTTAACCCCACACATCAAGACGCATGTCTGATGTGTGGGGTATGTAGTGGAGAGAGTGTAGCGTCCCGAGGGGACGCTCTATGACTTCATGAATTGAAAATTGAGAACTTCATGAATTGAAAATTGA
>JAZUIX010000202.1:0-6390 GCA_045642445.1 Bacteroidales bacterium
CTCGGGACACTTTCTGAGATGTTCTTGCAGACAAGCAGGCAGCCAAACAGTTCCACATTGTCGGCAAGATTCTGTTCACCGAAGAGCGATGAATAATAGATATGTGCCTTAGCTGCCGTATCAAAATCAGTTGCAGCGAATGTAACCGAAACACCTTCATCCACTGTGGATACATTACCTATAACCGTACAATTTTCCATGATCAGCGTCTTGAAGGGCGCGATTGCGCAGAAAATTCCGGCCCCAGCACCGCCGGAGGTGTTATTTGCAATCAAACATCCGTCCAATTCGGCACCGCAATTATATAATGCCAAAGCTCCGCCGTTTAGTGATTCTACGTTCTCGGCATTAATATACGTATTCCCGGTCAGAGAGCAGTCAAGCAGATGAACATTGCATTCCTCTGCCCAAATAGCGCCGCCGGTCGTAGCGGCGTTATCTTCAAAAACACAATGACGGGCGTCTAAACTGACATTGTGGTTGTATCCAGATAAATAGATGCTGCCCCCGAATTTTGAGGCGTTATTACGGAAAGAGCAATCGATTAAGGTAAGATTCAGCGCATTCTTGTTGTCATCAGCGGAATAAACAGCATTGAACACACCGCCGTAACCGTAATGATAGCCTTCAAATGAGCAGCCGGTATAGGTAGCATCAACATTCATCTTGAAGATTGCCGCACACATTGTCTTCATAATGTCCGGCATTGCCGAGCTTATCAGCGGCGGAGAGTTTGGGTCTATGGCTGTTCCGGACTGATCTCCTCGGAAATCTATGTTTTCAAACATTACCGTCAAAGGAGAAGAATCAGTTGTTGTGCCGTTAAGAGCAAATGTGGCATTGGTAAAAACCGCGTTCGTATCTTTGCCGCTCTTGATCGTAACATTTTGCGGAACAATGATCATGCCCATAGGCATCGGCTGAAACGTAATGTCGCCGACGAGAATCGTATCTCCGTCTTTTGCGTTCAACAACGCCATCGTCAGTTCATCAACAGACGTAATCAGCGGAGATTCTGCCGCCAGAGCTGTCGGCGCAGCAATCAGCAGAACGCTGATTAAAAGTAATAGTATTTCTAATTTCTTGAATAATTGATATATATTATTTCTCATATATCCTCCAAACTGAAGTCAAGCTCATCAGGCCATTTGGAAATGCTTCAGCGCCTCAACAATCATCTTTTCCTTTTCTTTCGGACACTGCGGTTGTTTTGAGTTTGCATTCTTTGGCAGGTTATAATTCTCCCGTTCCTTGATACCAAGTGTTTCTTTCACCTGGGCGATATAAAGGGAAGAAACCTTTACGCCGTGCTTTTCAAATATGTAATCCTTGATTTCCTGGTAAGTAGCTTCTTTTTCAGCAGCGGTAATATCAAACTCCGTAAGGTCCAGTTCAACCCTAATTTTATCGTTCGGACGCTGTTGGGACAAAAGTACTACCGTCTCAATATGCTGCGTGTGGGGGAACATATCCACGGGCTGAATCCGTGCCACCCGATACTTGGCTGCAAGCATCGCGAGGTCGCGCGCCTGAGTGGCGGGGTTGCAGCTGACGTAGACAATCTTTCGGGGCGCCATGGCCAGCAGTTGCTCCACCACTTTCTCGTGCATACCTGCGCGTGGGGGGTCGGTTACCACCACGTCGGGCCTTCCGTGCTCGGCCACAAACTCGGGGGTGAGCACCTTGGCCATATCGCCTGCGTAGAATTCGGTATTGCCGATATGGTTGTGTGCGGCGTTCTCCTTGGCCGCAACGATGGAATCCTCCACATACTCTATGCCCACAACCCGCTTGCACATCCGTGCCAGAAACAGCGCTATGGTGCCTGTGCCCGTGTAAAGGTCGTAAACCACATCCTCGGCTCCCACCTGGGCAAAGTCGGCCACAAAACTGTAGAGCCGCTGTGCCTGGGGCGAGTTGGTTTGATAGAAAGTCTGCGGGCGGATGGTGAAATGCAGCGGCTCGGCGCCGTTGTAGCCAGCCATCTCCTCCTCCACGAAATCCTGACCCGCGTAAGTGTGCGAAGGCAGGTCGGTGTAGGAGTCGTTGAACTTGTCGTTCACAATATATTGCAGCGAGGTGATCTCGGGGAAACGCTCCTTGAGCATCTCCATGACCCCTTCCCAGCCCTCATGCCGCTCGGCAATGATGAGCACCACCATCCACTGACCCGTGCTGGTGTTGCGGATGATGAGGTTGCGAAGACAGCCGGTGTGGTTGCGGATGTCGTAATAGGGCAGGTTGTGTTCGAGGGCGTAATCGCGCACCGCGAGGCGGATCTTGTTGCTGAGGTCCTCCTGCAGCACACAGCGCTCTATGTCGAGCACCTTGTCGAAAAGGGTGGGGATGTGGAACCCCAGCGCGGGCCTGTCGTCAAAGGGAGGCTCCTCCTGCCACGCGCGTGTGGAAAAGGTGTATTCCAATTTATTGCGGTAGTGGAAAATCTTCTCCGAACCGCAGATGGGACGCAAGCCCGAACAGTCGATGTGTCCGAGGCGTTCCAGGTTGTCGCGCACCTGCTGCTCCTTGGCGGCCAGCTGGTCGGCATAGTTGAGGTTCTGCCAGCGGCATCCCCCACAGGTGCCGAAATGCGGGCACTGGGGTTCCACGCGTTTTTCCGAATAGTGGCGTATGGCCACGGCGCGCCCCTCGGCGTAGGAGTGCTTCTTCTTCAAAATCTTGATGTCGGCCACATCGCCGGGCACGACGAAGGGCACAAACACCACCATGCCGTCCACGCGGGCGATGGCCTTGCCCTCGGCTCCCACATCGGCAATGGTGACCTCTTCTATGATTGGCTGTTCTTTTTTCTTCCTCATAAATTATTTATTGTCTTCGTAACAGACGCTTTCTCGCCTCGACTTAGTGGTGGCAACCCCTCTCTCTGCTCTCGGCTTAACGAAAACGTTTATTAATGTGAAAAAAAGAAGTACTGCACAACAATACTTCTTTTTCTCTTTGCAAAGAGTCTATTTCTGGAATCCGATAGACGCTGGTTTATCGTTCGTCGGAAACGGTCAGTTTTTTTCTGCCTTTTCTGCGACGTGCGGCCAAAACTTTTCTTCCGTTGGCTGTCGACATTCTCTGACGAAATCCGTGCTTATTGGCTCTTTTTCTGCGTGATGGTTGAAATGTTCTCTTCATTTTTTCTCAATTTTTGGAGTTGCAAAAGTACGAACTTTTTTTCAATTGGCAAGAAAAAAATGAACCCCTGATTGCATTTTTTTATTTAACCAATTGAAATATAGTCAAATAAATCTAAAAAATAAATTATTCCCCAATTTTGCCCATTGTAATGACAAACAATGTGTCAAAAAAGCCTCTTTTTTCGCCCCGAGTGATTTAACGAATATGTTAATGCGTGTTAAAATATAAACACGCAGATGCTTCGCTTATCCCTCGGATATGCTTCGCTTATGGTTCGCTTATGGTTCGCTCTGTAAGTGGGCAGCAAGAGAAGGATAAAAAAACCACAAAACAAGGAGAAATGTTAAAAGTGAATTGTGGATTGTGAATTGTGAAAAGTGAAAAGTGAATTGGGACGGGAACCGACTTGAATTGAAATTTTTTTGGAAAAATAATATCGTATTGAAAAAAAAGTCGTACCTTTGCATTTTAATTCAAGAGTGTAAAAACGCACGAATCGATGGACAAAAACGGCTTTGGCAAACTGATGGATAACCCTGGAAAGTTCACTCCCGCCGAGTGGGAGGAGCTCTCGCACGAACGTGACGCTTATCCGTTCTGTGCCCCGCTGCAGGTGCTTTCGCTTATGGCCGACAAGGTCTGCGGTGCGCCGTTGTGGGAAAAGCAGTCGCTGCCCAGGGTGTCGCGCTACATGATGTCGGTGGACAAGCTCTACGCCCAGATTGAATCCTTGTCGCGTCCCGCCCCCAAGGCGGCTCCCGAGCCCCCCGCCCCCCAGCCGGCTCCCCAAAAAGAGCCCGAGGTGGCAGCACAGCCCGAATACACCGATATCTTGCAGGAAATCAACTCGTATCAGGAAATATCGTTCAAAACGGCCCCGAAGAGCGTCATTTTATCCAATTTTCTTGAAAAAGATGGCGGAATAAAGCTCGATGATACCTCATTCGACACCGTTTCTGTGCAAGAACTGGCTAAAAAAAGCGTTCTCCCTACAAGTTCGTTAGAGACTGAAACTATGGCAGTTATCCTCGAACGACAAGGCAAATTGGACAAAGCTGTCGCAATATATGAAAAATTAATGCTCAAATATCCCGAAAAAAGTAGTAATTTTGCACTCCAAATTGCCAAACTGAAAGCGCGGCTTGAAACGAATAATAATTGAATAATAATTAATATTTAAACACAAAATGTACACCGTTATTGTTATCCTCATCCTGCTTGTATGTGTTTTGTTGGCTGTTGCCGTATTGGTTCAGAACTCTAAAGGTGGCGGACTTGCTGCCAATTTTTCTGCTCCCAATCAGATTATGGGTGTCCGTAAGACTACCGAAACCATCGAGAAGATAACCTGGTGGCTCGCTATCATCCTTGTAGTGCTCTCGCTGGCTGCCACCGTGGCTATCCCCCGTCATACCGCCGAGGCCAACCTCACCACCGAGGTCGATGTCTCTGCCGCCAAGAACGTGAACGCTGCTCCCGCTGCCGCTCCCGTGGCCACCGACATTGCTACCGCCCCTGAGACGAAATAGTTTTCAACACAAGCAAATATAAAGAGATTCACCCCCTCCGAGGGCGAATCTCTTTTTTGTAGTAAGAATGGAGCGCGTCGAACGATACATATTGTCGCATTTCCCCCATCAGCCCACCCAAGGCCAGCAGGCCGCTGTGCGCGAGATGGTGGAGTTCCTCTACGACCCCGACCCCGCCTCGGCATTCCTTTTGTGCGGCTATGCCGGCACGGGCAAAACGTCGCTCATCAGCGCGTTGATACAATCCATGCCCGCCCTGCGTGTCAAAACAGTCCTGCTGGCCCCCACGGGTCGTGCCGCCAAGGTGCTCGCGGGCTATTCGGGCCACCCTGCCTACACCATTCATAAGAAGATCTACCAAACCGTGACCGATGCAAGCGGTGTGATGCGTGTGGCTCGGGCGTTGAACAAGCACTCTTATACCCTTTTTATTGTTGACGAGGCTTCGATGATAGGGATGGACGAGGGCGGATTCGGACGTCGCAACCTCTTTGAGGATTTGATCGACTATGTGGCCGATGGCAGCCATTGCCGACTG
This sequence comes from Bacteroidales bacterium, assembly GCA_045642445.1. Taxonomy (GTDB): domain Bacteria; phylum Bacteroidota; class Bacteroidia; order Bacteroidales; family P3; genus Colimorpha. The sequence continues at coordinate 5,215 of JAZUIX010000202.1, forward strand.
ATGCTCATCGGCGACACGGCCCAGCTGCCCCCCGTGGGGTCGACCGAGAGCCCCGCGTTGGATTTGGACTTTCTGCGCTCCTTCACCAATCTGAAACTACACCACAGCATCCTCACCGAAGTGGTCCGCCAGCAAAATTTTTCCGGAGTGTTGCTCAACGCCACCATGCTGCGGCAGCAGATTGCCATGATGGACGATGGCGACAGCCCCGAGATGCCCTTGTTCGACATCGACGACTGTCCCGATGTGGTGCGTTTAGGGGGTGAGGAACTGGAAGAGGTGCTGAACACAGAGTATGGGGCGCGCAATCTGGAGGAAGTCGTAGTTGTCACCCGCAGCAACAAGCGAGCCAACCTCTTCAATCAGGAAATCCGCAATCGAGTGCTTTATAGGGAAGAAGAGGTGAACGCGGGCGACTATCTGATGGTGGTCAAAAACAACTACTATTGGTTGGATGTCGAGAGCGAGATAGGCTTTGTGGCCAATGGTGACATTGTCGAGGTGCTCAGCATAAGAAACCATCAGCATCTGTATGGTTTCCATTTCGTTGATGCCACCTTGCGTTTTGTCGATTATCCCGATTCGCCCACCCAGGATTGCAAACTATTGTTGGAGACGCTGCATTCCGAGGCCCCTTCGCTTACCTCGGAGGAGCAGCAACGCCTTTTCGATGCCGTGATGGAAGACTATGCCGATCTTCCCGCCAAGGCCGACCGTCTTCGCTCGGTGAAGCAGAATCCCTATTTCAACGCCTTGCAGGTAAAGTTTTCATACGCACTCACTTGCCATAAAACCCAGGGCGGGCAGTGGGACACCGTGATAGTGGATCAAGGCTATATGACCGACGACATGATGGACAAAGAATACCTGCGGTGGCTCTACACCGCCGTCACCCGTGCCACACGAAAAGTCTACCTGCTCAATTTCAACGACAACATGTTTGCAAATCAGTACTGATTATGGTGGGTTCTATAAATTCAACGTTTTCGTTAAGCCGAGAGCAGAGGGAAAGCTTGCTTTCCCTATGCCGAGGCCAGAAAACGACTGTTGCGAAGAAACGAACGTATGAAGATAATGAAAAATAAAATACTTTTCTGCGATTTCGGGCGTTTTCCGGCATCTTGCTGTTTATCACTTTTTGTTCACCGCTCGATTTCGCTTCGCTTATCGTCCTAC
>JAZUIX010000203.1:0-20797 GCA_045642445.1 Bacteroidales bacterium
ATATTATCATAGTATTTTCGTTATTAAAATTTGTTAAACTTAATCGTGTTTTTCCCCCTCAAACAGGCTATTCTCCCTATATTCTCCCAATATTCTTTTTCTCTTGCTTTACTCATGCTTTACATATAGTAAGAGAATCAACAAGTTATGAAGAAAGTGAATTTTGAGGGAAATAGAAGGTTCTGTAGGTTCTGGGTTCTGTGCTATTAGTGTGCATATGCAATTTTGATGAAAATAATATTATATATAATAGTATTTATTTAATCTTATTAATGTAATCCATTTTGATTGTGCATTGCAAACACATAGCACAGAACCCAGAACTTACAGAACTTTTTCATTATTTGACTGCCTTTACCTTTCGATATAGACCCTTACCTATTTTTTCAATGATGTGATTTTCATTTGTCCAATAAAATATCACTTTTTTTGACTGAGAGGTTATCCCCACTGCAATCATGGCTTCTCGAAGTTGATCGGTATTAAACTGGTCGGGCAAAGCGGCAAAAACTTCACCATACCATATCCTCTTCCCTTTCGTCTCTATCTGGTCGGCGTATGCCACCAAACTGTTGAGCATGTAAGAGGCAACCCAGGTGGCGAAAAGGCACACGAGTTCCTTGGTCTTGCGGTCGGTCTTGCAGCCGCAGAGGAACCATGCCAACATTCCGGCATGGGAACTGGGGCTTTATATGTCCAGGATGGACATCCTCACCGCAGGTGCTTTAACCCCACACATCAAGACGAAAGTCTGATGTGTGGGGTATATGATGGGGCGAGAAATGCGTCCCGAAGGGACGCTCTAAAATCTGTCTACTCGCAAATGACCGTAAAAAAATTTTATAAACGCGAATTCACGATTGACCCATTTTATGTTACATCACTTGCATTACCCTTCATCTCTGAATAAGCAGGATAGTGTGTATTTCGTTATTCATATTGTGGGCTATTCCTTACTTTACAATAAATCCTTGAACAACATCTATTTTTTCAGATTCGATGAATTTCATCTGCTTTAGGTTGATAACCATTTGGTTTATCTCCTCAGTATTGCAATCCACAACCAAATCCAAACCGATTACAGCACCATTTTCAATTTTCTGCTTTACGGAAATAGCTTCATCCGAAGATAATGTAAGTAAGTAACTTTTAGCTTTTCGATGCACATATTTCAATGCGATGGCTTCTAAGTCTGCTTGTTTGTAACGTTCTCTCAGGCTCGTTTTCAACGATAAGCTGACTGGAGTATTTTTATTGTACAAAATGGTGTCAAACTCTACATTGGGTACAAAAGCGACCTTTGCTTGTGTATAGAACGGTTTAATACCCTCTCGGTAAAGTAATGTGTAAATGATAAGTTCGAATATCTTACCATTAAGATTTACGGATGCATTAGGATTCTGCTGTTTGAAAGCATTCCAATACTTTTCAATGTATTCTTGCGGAGTGCTGTAATCTATATCGAGGAATGACTTTCCAGGGAACAAATCCTCAAAAACTTGAACCATCTGATTGTTACTTCGCTGAACGATATGGCTGTCTTTTAATGTGCTCATATAGTTAGATTATTTTTTTATCGAATAATGCATTAAGTAGTTGATTAGCTGTTGCCTGAATGGCAGGTACTGCCACACTGTTGCCAAACTGCTTATAAGCTGAAGCATCGGCTACTACAATCTTGAAATCGTCGGGATAGCCTTGCAAACGAGCCCACTCCCTCGGTGTCATTCTTCGCCATCCATCACGATTTACCTCCCCTTTAATTTTCGTAACAGGGGTGAAGTCTTTCAATCGTTTATCTATAACTATGTTTCTTTCTCTGCCCATTCCCCCTACGACAATAGCATTAGCCACCCCGTCATCAGGGATAATATCATAACCAAAACCATGACCAGCAGCTTCATGTCGAGCCTTGTGGTTGATTAAAGTTTGAATATATTGGGTGGACAAATAATATTTCGCAGATACAACTTGCTTTTCACGTATGTCAATAAAACGTTTGGTTGTATCTGTCGGTTCAGGATATGAAAAATCCGATATTTTCAAATCTTTCCGATAACCGACAATATAGATACGTTCTCGATGTTGGGGAACACCGAAATTCATGGCATTTACAATTTGAGGTGTGGGAACATAATATCCGACTTCATCTAATGTGTTGAGGATGGTTTTGAATGTGCGTCCTTTGTCATGAATAGTCAAACCTTTTACATTTTCCAAAAAAAATGCTTTGGGCTGATATCGACGCAATATTTCTGCGACATCAAAAAACAAAGTCCCTCGAGTTTCGGCAAATCCCAACTTTTTACCAGCAAGAGAAAATGCCTGACAAGGAAAACCTGCACATAGAATATCAAATCCTTGTGGAATGAAATTTTTAGTGCGTTCTAAAGTTATATCGCCGAAAGGAACTTCGCCGTAGTTCGCAAAATAGGTTTTCTTTGCTTGTTCGTCCCATTCAGAAGAAAAAATGCATTTACCCCCAAGGTTTTGAAAAGCCATTCTGAACCCTCCAATCCCAGCAAAAAGGTCAATGAATGTAAATTTTGGCTTTTTGGGGGCTGGAAAAGGTATTTTATATACCTCTTCAAATAGATTAAATTGCAAACCTGGTTCTGATACCTCTGTTACTTCAGTATTTCTATCAAATCCCAATAATTTTAAAGCCTCTTCTGCGTAAGTTTTTTCGAATTCCGTATCAATGTTTTGCAAATAATGCGAAACAATGGCAGATCCTTCATCAAGAGAAAAAGAATAACTTTTTTGTTTATTTAGAGCAACCTCTTTTGTCATTGTTGACAGATTATCGTTTCAATTTGCAAATATAATAATAATATTTCATTTCTTTAAAAAAAGTTTTCAACATATTGGTAATAATTTTTATTTCAATTCGTTGGATAAATATTTAATTAATTGGAGAATATTGTATTTTTTTTCAGCAAAGAGTTGACATGGAGAATTGAAAATTGTGATTAGTGACTTATGAATAGTGAATAGGTGACTGCCGCTTCGTTTACAGGTTCCGTTTTGTGATGTATATCATTCGTTTCAAGCCAGAATGTTGTTCTTAACTCTTAACTGATAAAGGGTTTCCGCCCCACTCATAAATCAAAATTTTCCGTTTTTCGTGACCGAAGGTCTTTTCATTCTTAATTCAAAAGGCTCCAGTTGGAGGGAGCCTTTTTAATGATATCATGTATGTTTGGAAAATAAAGAGTGCGCGCAAATGGTTTAGGAGCATTTTGACCAGCCACAGTTGGGACAGCTCTTGCAGCCGCCGGTGTAGATGATTTTGGCGCCACAGTCGGGGCAGGTCTCGCCGGTCTCGGTGCCGTCCTTGATGTAGCGTTTGAGGGCTCGGGCCACACCGTTGGACCATGTGGTGATGCTGTCGACGTCGAAGTTGAGCTTGCCAATGAGGTCGACGACGTTGGGGATGGGCATGCCGTGGCGGAGGATGCCGCTGATGAGTTTGGCGTAGTTCCAATATTCCTGCTTGAACATGCGGGAGAGGCCTTCCATGGTGATGTGGTAGCCGTCCTGGTCGGTGTATTGGAAGTCGTAGCGGGCGTGTTTCATGCCCTGTTCTTTGGTGCGGATGACCCAGCCTTTCTCGATGTTTTTGGGCACGGGGAAGCTTTCGGCCTTGCCGGTGAAGATTTCGTAGGGACGGCCTTCGAACATGCCCACGACGGCAATCCAGTCCTCCCGCTCGTTTTTGAAACGCACCACTTCGGCATCCAATTTCTTGGGGCGTTTGGGTGCCTTGTTCTCCATGAAGTGCATCTCGGCACATTTGCTGGATTCGGCTTTGGAGACAAGGACTCCGTTGCGGGAACCCTCGCGGTAGATGGTGCAGCCTTTGCAACCCGACTCCCAGGCAGTTTGGTAAATAGTGCTTACTATTTCTTTGGAAGTTTCCTTGGGGATGTTGACGGTGACGCTGATGGAGTGGTCCACCCATTTCTGGATGGCGCCCTGCATTTTGACTTTGTTTACCCAGTCGATGTCGGCAGAGGTTGCTTTGTAGTAGGGTGATTCGGTGATGAGGGTGTTGAGTTCGTCGTCGCCGAGGGCGTTGATTTGCTCGTCGGTGTAGCCTTTGGCAATATGGAGCCAGTCGATGAACTTGGGGTGAAGGACGTTGTATTCTTCAAAGTAATCGCCGCTCTCGTCCTTGATGACTTTCTGCTTGGAGGTGTCTTTGTCGTTGGGGTTGATTTTCTTGCGGCGTTTGTAGCTGACGAGGAAGACGGGCTCGATGCCGGAGGTGGTTTGAGTGCAGATGCTTACGGTGCCTGTGGGGGCGATGGTGAGGAGGGCGATGTTGCGGCGACCGTTCTGCACCATTTCGGTGTAGAGTTTGGGGTCGGCTTCGGCAAGGCGCTGGATGAAGGGGTTGAGTTTTTCGCGGTTGGCGTCGTAGAGGGGGAAGCAGCCGCGCTCCTTGGCCATGATGACGGAGGAGCCGTAGGCGGCACATGCCAGGGCACGATGGACGCTGACGGAGAAGTCGGTGGCCTCGTCGGAGCCATAGCGCAGCCCCATGGCGGCCAGCATATCGCCTTCGGCGGTGATGCCGAAACCGGTGCGGCGGCCTTCGAGGCATTTCATCTTGATGTTGAGCCAGAGGTTCTTTTCGACGGCCTTGATGTCGTCGCTCTCGGGGTCGCTCTCGATTTTGATGAGTATCTTGTTGATTTTTTCCAGTTCGAGGTCGATAAGGTCGTCCATGAGGCGCTGGCCTTTCATGATGTGGTCGCGGAAGAGGTCGAAATTGAAGCGGGCCTTATCGGTGAAGGGGTTTTCGACGTAGCTGTAGAGGTTTACCGCTATCAGGCGGCAGCTGTCGTAGGGGCAGAGAGGAATCTCGCCACAGGGGTTGGTGGAGACGGTGCGATAGCCGAAATCGGCATAGCAGTCGGGCACACTCTCGCGGAGGATGGTGTCCCAGAAGAGCACGCCTGGCTCGGCCGAGGCCCAAGCATTGGCGATGATTTTGTCCCAAAGGGCCTTGGCGTCGATTTCCTGCCGCACGATGGGGTTGGGGGAATCGACAGGGTACTGCTGCACGAAGGGCTTGCCGCTACGCACACACTCCATGAATTCGTCGGTGATCTTTACCGAGACATTGGCACCGGTGATTTTGCCCTGCTCGAGTTTGGCATCAATAAACTGCTCGGCGTTGGGGTGCTTGATGCTGATGGAGAGCATGAGGGCGCCACGACGGCCACCCTGTGCCACCTCGCGGGTGGTGTTGGAATAGCGCTCCATGAAGGGGACGATGCCGGTGGAGGTGAGGGCACTGTTCTTGACGGGGCTGCCGGAAGGACGGATATGGGTGAGGTCGTGGCCGACACCGCCGCGACGTTTCATGAGCTGCACCTGCTCCTGGTCGATCTTCATGATGCCGCCGTAGGAGTCGCTACTGCCATTGTTGCCGATAACAAAGCAGTTGGACAACGACACCACCTGAAAGTCATTGCCGATACCCGACATGGGGCTGCCCTGGGGAATGATATACTTGAAATCCTTGAGAAGGCCGTAGATGGTCTCTTCCGACATGGGGTTGGGATAGTTCTGCTCGATGCGGGCAAACTCGAAAGCGAGACGATGATGCATCATGTCGGGGTTGAGCTCGAAGATCTTCTCATCGTCACGAAGGGCGTATTTGTTCATCCATACATTGGCCGCAAGTTCGTCTCCCCCAAAGTATTCGATAGAGGACTTCATAATGTCCTTGGGGTCATACTGTGTGTGCTGTTTTGGTCTAATCTTTTGATTATCATCACCAAAATCTAAAAACATGTCGGCTTGCATGGTGTTATTTTTTTATAAGTTTAATATTGACAAATAATTACTGCGACGGTGGCGTCAAATTTGAAAATGCTAAATTACACAAATGTTTTGTATTAATAAGAAATGAGTTATCAACAATGGAACCCAAAAAAGACGCATCTGACTATATATCAGATGCGTCTGTGCTAATAACCTATTTTTTATTTAACAATTGGTTTATTTTGCCAATTTTAGCATTTTTACTAATAGTTGTCTAAAAATCAATTGTTTATTTCACAATAAGCTTCTGCATCTGCGAACGGAGGCCTTCGGCGAGGATGCCACACACATAGACACCCGGGGTGAGACCTTGGAGGCTGAGCATGGTTTGCTGGCCGGCGAGGGGCTGACGCAGAACTTCGCGACCCTGGAGGTCGTAGATCACAAACTGGGCATTCTGAATGTTGCTTTCAACATTGAGCAGGCCCTGGGCGGGATTGGGATAGGCATTGAAGGCGGCGTTGGCAAACACGTTGTCGATGCTCACCGAACCCTTGATGACGATGCGCATAACCACGGAACCGATAGTGTTGCCATTCTTGTCGGCAACAGTGGCCTCGTAGATTGAAGAGGGATTGTCGCCAGCGATACGGATGTCGATAGAGAGCTCGCTATAAGTAGCACCACCATCAATGTCGAAAGGAGCGCTGGTCAGATCGGGAACACAATGGACACCCGTGCAGAGACCCCAGGCGGTGATACCGTTGTTCTGGACTTCGGTCATGGAGAAACGGACATCTTCCAAAGTGGCTCCGGTGTTGTTCTTGAGGCCGATACCCTCAATACCGATAGCGGTGCGTTCTACGCTGACAATCATAGTGTCACCGTTGCCGTAGGTGCTACCGTTGTTGACGAAAGTGACATCGTTGGTCGAGGTCTGAGCATTCACTGCTGCGATGCCGCAAAGCATCATTACAAAGCATAAAATTTTCTTCATATTATATAAGTTTTAATTATTGATTCATTATTACAAGGCCATCAACTGGTCCACCACTTTCTTCACTCCTGTGCCGGCTTTTTCCTGGACGATGGTGATGGGGCGCGAGATGGGGACAGCCTTGGGATCGACCAAGAAGCAGGGGCTCGATTTGGGGACATAGTGGATGAGACCTGCGGCGGGGTAGACATTCATCGAAGTGCCCACCACGATGAAATAGTCGGCCTGCTCGCACAATTCGGCGGCAGGTTCGATGTTGGGCACCGCCTCGCCAAACCACACAATGTGGGGACGGAGCTGGGCACCATCGGGGGCCTTGTCGCCGAGGTTGATATCGCGGCTGCCTATTTCGACGATGAGGTTGGGGTCGCGGTCGCTGCGGGCTTTGGTGAGCTCGCCGTGGAGATGCAGCACATTCGAGGAACCTGCCTGTTCGTGCAGGTTGTCAATGTTCTGGGTGATGATGCGGACATCGTATTTCTCCTCCAGCCGCACCAGCTGACGATGACCCTCATTGGGTTGGACGGTAAAGAGTTGGCGACGACGTTCGTTATAGAAATTGAGCACCAGCTCGGGATTGCGGAGATAGGCATCATGTGTGGCCACATCCTCCACATTGTAATTCTCCCACAGCCCGTCGCTGTCGCGGAAAGTGCTGATACCGCTTTCGGCACTGATGCCTGCCCCTGTGAGTATGACTACTTTTTTCATATCTTTGCTTGCTTTATTTTTCCAAAATAGTGAACACTGTGCGACGATTCTGACGACGGCCCTCGGGGGTGTCGTTGTCACCCACAGGTTGGGTGGAGCCATAGCCCTTGTAGCTGAGGCGTTCTGCAGCCACGCCGCGTTTTACCAGATAGTCGTACACAGCCTTGGCCCTTTGCTCCGAGAGCTGCTGGTTGAACTCGGCACGACCCACATTGTCGGTATGGCCGCCAAGTTCGATACGCATCGTGGGGTGGCTCTGCATCATCTCCACCACCTTGTCCAGCTCCACAATGGAGATGTCCAACAGAGTGTATTTCCCCGTTTTGAAGAATACATTGTTGAGCGTGATGCTCTCGCCCACCTCAAGTGTGGGTGCGATGTCGGTGATGGCCTCCTTGTATTCCACCTTCTCGGCTCGGGCCTGCTCGGGCAGGGCAAAGGCGAAGAGGTCGAGCCCCCCGACACCCGATTTGTCCGACGAAATGATGGCCGTGCGACCATCAGGAGCCACAATCAACGAACTCTCATCGCCAGCAGTGTTGATGGGATAGCCCAAGTTTTGGGGCTCGCCCCATGTGCTGTCGCTGGTGCGGAGGCAGAAGAAGAGGTCCATGTTGCCCATGCCGATATGTCCGTCGCTGGAGAAATACAGTTTCTGATTGTCAAACGAGATGAAAGGACCCTTTTCGTTGCCCGCCGTGTTTACCGTGGGGCCGAGGTTCACTGGCTGGCTCCACTGGCCGTCGATGAGGGTGCTCTTCCAAATATCCGTACCGCCAAAGCCGCCGGGGCGACCGCTGACGAAATAGAGGGTCTGGCCGTCGATGGAGAGACAGGGCTGCGACTCCCATTTGCTGGTGTTGACCGCAGGTCCGAGGTTCTGGGGGCGGCTCCAGCCGTTGCCTTTGCGGAAAGAGACATAAAGGTCGCAACTTCCCGCACCATCTTCGCGGCCACATGCCGTGAAAAAGAGTCTCCGCCCATCCTGCGACAAGCATCCCGACCCCTCGTTGGCATCACTATTCACAGGCTCGGGCATACGCACCGCGCGGGCCCACTTGCCGTCGATGTTGCGGCAGAAGAAGAAGTCCTCCTCCATCGTCTCACGATTGTAACGGGTGAAAAGCAGCATCTTGCCATCCGCCGAAAGGGTGGGCATATATTCGTCCAAATTGCTATTGACCCCTTGACCCATATTCTCGGGATTGAAGGGAACGGGGTTGGCCATGGCATTGCGACGGAAGGCGATACACTTCAAATCGTGCTCGGCCGTGGCTGCCCAACGCTTGTGGCGACCCTTGTCGTTGCGGAGGAAGGTCTGATACGAGGCCTCAGCTTGGTCGAGGCTGTCGTGATCCATATACCACGCGGCCATGGTGAGGTGCACCTCGGCAAAAGCCGGCTCGGCCTTGAGGGCCTTGCGGAAATGGTCGAAAGCCTTCTTGGCATCGGAATCAAGAAGCATCTGGCCTTTCTCAAACTCGCTGACAGCCTTTTTGTTATCAACCGTATACTGTGCCCGAGTCACGGGCACCAGCACGAGCATAAGAAGCAACAATACGACAAGTTTGGTTTTCATATTAATATAAATAACGTATGCACGAGTATTTTATTGTATAATATTTTAAATAAATCTTTTCCCGCGTTTCTGCCTCTGTTATCCGCGAAGGTTCCTATGCCTATCGGACGATTGACAACGGAGGCAGGCCCCTGTGCGGGACCTGCCTCCTATCTTAAACTTCGGCACCTGATTATTTTGTGACGAGTTTGTAGGTATCGCTTGCGATGACGAATTCTTCGTCGGTGGTGACCACCACGGTGGCAATCTTGGAGTCGGGGGTGCTGATGATGCAGTCCTCGCCCATGATTTTGTCGTTGAGGTCCATGTCGACCTTCACGCCGAGGCACTCGAGGCCGTCGAGGATGGGGTGACGCATGAACCAGGCGTTCTCGCCGATACCGCCGGTGAAGAGCAGCAGGTCGCAGCCGCCCATCTCGGCCATATAGCCGCCGATATAGCGTTTCACACGCTGTGCGAACATATCGAAGGCATAGGTGCAGCGCTCGTCGCCTGCATCACGGCCGGCACGGATGTCGCGCATATCCTGCTTGTCGCCGCTGATGCCGATGAGGCCCGACTTCTTGTTGAGGATGGTGGTGATATCCTTCCAGCTCTTGCCGTTCTCAAGGATTTCCTTCTTGATGATGAACTCGATAGCGCCGGGGTCCACATCGCCGGGGCGGGAGCCCATGACGAGGCCCTCAAGCGGGGTCATGCCCATGGTGGTGTCGAACGATTTGCCCTGTTTGATGGCGCAGATGGAGGCTCCGCTGCCGAGGTGGCAGCTGATGATGTTGAGCTTTGTCCAATCCTTGCCGATCATTTTGGCGGCTTTCTCGGCCACGAAACGGTGGCTGGTGCCGTGGAAACCGTAGCGACGGACGCCGTATTTCTGATAGTATTCGTAAGGCAGAGCATAGAGGTAGCTCTTTGGAGGCAGGGTGCTGTGGAAAGCGGTGTCGAAGACCACGGTTTGGGGCACATCGGGCAGCACTTCGCGCATGGCGTAGATACCGGCCAGGTTGCCGGGAGTGTGCAGCGGTGCGAGGTCGGTGAGCGACTTGATCTTCTCAATGACATCGTCGGTCACAAGGCAGGAGCCGGCAAAAAGCTCGCCGCCATGAGCCACGCGGTTACCCACGGCACCGATTTCCTTCAAATCCTTGATGACGCCCATCTTGGGGTCGGTGAGGGCTTTGAGGACGATTTTGATACCTGCGGTATGGTCGGGGATGGGGAGCTGCTCGTAGTGCTTCTCGCCATTGTATTTATGGGTGAACTCGCCCATTTCCAAACCAATGCGCTCCAACAGACCTTTGGCCATCACTTGTGCATTATTGGCCATGTCGACAAGCTGGTACTTGATCGACGAACTGCCACAATTGAGAACTAATATTTTCATGTTTAGTTTAATTATTTGATTTTTACTATTTCGTGCTACACGGCATATTCCGCATTATGGGTGCAAAGTTACGATTATTTTTTGAAATAAAAAAGTTAAAAATGCAAATAACTGAAAAACAAACGGTGGAGCCGCCTTTTGCGGCCCCACCGTCAGCGTGAGTCAGTAAGGGCAGACACTTAGAAGCGCCAGCCGATACGGATATTGGGGGTAACCCACTGATAACCCTCGCTGGTGAATTCTTTGTAATGGAAAGTTCTGTCGATTTCTCTCATGTCGGCAGAAGCTGTGGGGTCGGTGGTGACAGAGTGGCCCTTTGCGTTGCCCATCCAGAACATGTCGTAGCTCAAGCCAAGTTCGGCACCAATGTAGATGCCTTTATAGATGAAGTAGTCGAAACCGAGACCCAGGTCGAGCTGGAGGCCGAAGCCTTTGTGATAAGTATTGACACCATCGGTGTAGAGACCTCTGAATGAGAAGTCGTCGGTGTACCAATCATTAGAGATAGGGTCTTGGCTCTCATAATGGCCGCTCATGTTGGCCCAAGCGAAGACGAGGTCGATACCGGCATTGACGAAAGGACGGAATTTGCCATCTTTCACAAAATAGTACTGATAGCCAAGGCCGAGGGTGAAGTCGCCGTAAGCACTTTTATTCCACTCGTTCATAGCGTGGTTGAAAGCATCCACAGCGTCGTTGAAAGCAGCGTCAGTAGCATAGTTGAAACGGAGAGGATTGGAAGTACCGTTGTTGGGACAGTCCTTTGTACGGTTGGTGTTCACCTCGATGGAGGCATAAATCTGGTTGCCGCTGTTCAGGGTGTAACCAAAAGTCATGTTAGGAACAAACCAGTCGCTGGCGTTGAAGTTGGGGATAATTTCGGTCTCAATGGCCCATTTGCCGTTGTTGGAACCTTCCTGAGCGTTGACGCTCATGCAACCCAGCATTGCGATGGCTGCAAGCAATAAAACTTTCTTTCTCATATTGTTATACAATTTTTTGTTGCCTACTCTTGTTATGGTTTTCGGCTTCTCCATTTGTTGATTTGAAAATGCAAATATACGAAATAATATCAAATCGGCAAATTTTTTAACTTTTGTGATTAGTGAATTGTGAATAGTGACTGGGGGTGCGGAAGCCATCTGTTCACTTTTCACAATTCACATTTCACAGAACAAGCTGCTCCCTTGATGCTCCCATCGTTATCCTATCGTTATCGTATCCTTATGGTATCGTTATGGTATCGTTATCGTACCCAGGATACCATAAGGATACCATAACGATACCATAAGGATACGATAACGATACCATAACGAGCGAAGAATAGAGGGAGAACAAAGGGAGAATAATAAGGATTGAATCACAATTTTCGCTCCCATCTGTTGCCATATCAAAAAAAATCGTATATTTGCAAATTATAAATAACAACATTATTATGCAACAATTATTGATTTACAATACTCTTTCGCATCAGAAGGAACTCTTTACTCCGCTTACTCCCGAACATGTGGGCATGTATGTGTGCGGTCCCACCGTCTACGGCGACGGCCATTTGGGCCATGCCCGCCCCGCCATCACGTTCGATGTGCTGTTCCGTTACCTGAAACATATCGGCTACAAGGTGCGCTATGTGCGCAACATCACCGATGTGGGACACCTGGAGCACGATGCCGACGAGGGCGAGGACAAGATTGCCAAGAAGGCCCGCCTGGAGCAGCTGGAGCCTATGGAGGTGGCGCAGTACTACACCAACCGCTACCATGCCGCCATGGACGCCCTCAATGTGCTCCGCCCCAGCATCGAGCCCCACGCCTCGGGACACATTTTGGAGCAGATCGAACTGGTGCAGAAGATTCTCGATGCCGGCTATGCATACGTGAGCAACGGGAGCGTGTATTTCGATGTGCGCAAATATCAGGAGGACACCAAGAAGTACGGCTGCCTCAGCGGCCGCGTGATTGACGAGATGCTCTCCACCACCCGCGAACTCGACGGCCAGGAGGAGAAGCGTTTCAGCGGCGACTTCGCTCTGTGGAAGAAGGCCGCGCCCGAACACATCATGCGCTGGAACTCGCCCTGGAGCGTGGGGTTCCCCGGCTGGCACACCGAGTGCACAGCCATGGGCACCAAGTACCTCGGCGAGACTTTCGACATCCACGGCGGAGGCATGGACCTCATGTTCCCCCACCACGAGAGCGAGATTGCCCAGCAGACAGCCGTGACCGGCCACGGCCCCTGCAAGTACTGGATGCACAACAACATGATCACCATCAACGGGCAGAAGATGGGCAAGTCGCTGGGCAACTTCATCACCCTCGACGAGTTCTTCACCGGCAAGCACGAGCTGCTGGATCAGGCCTACACCCCCATGACCATCCGTTTCTTCATCCTGCAGGCCCACTACCGCAGCACGGTTGATTTCGGCAACGAGGCCCTCATAGCCGCCGAAAAAGGCTACAGCCGCCTGATGCAGGCCTACAAGACCCTCTGCCGCCTCCAGCCTTCGAAGAGCAGCAGCGTGGATGTGAAAGAATACCGCCAGAAGTGCTACGACGCTATGAACGACGACCTTAACACCCCCATCGTCATCAGCCACCTCTTCGACATGGCCAAACTCATCAACACCGTGAACGACCACAAGGCCACCCTGACCCAGGCCGACATCGACGAGCTGAAGAGCGTCATGGAGATTTTCGTGTTCGAGGTGATGGGTCTCCGCGACGAGGCCGCAAGCGACAACACCGCCCTCATCGACGGGCTGATGGGGATGATTCTCGAGATGCGCGCCTCGGCCAAGGCCAACAAGGACTGGGCCACCAGCGACAAGATCCGCGATGCCCTCAGCGCCCTCGGCGTGACGGTGAAGGACGGCAAAGACGGAGCCACTTGGGAGATTTGACACAATGTATAGCTACCCCTATCCTCGTCCGGCTGTAACCGCCGATTGCATAATCCTCGGCATCGCCCCCGATGGGAGCCGCCGAGTGCTGCTGATCAAGCGCGGCCACGCCCCCTTCGAAGGCTGCTGGGCTTTCCCCGGCGGCTTTTTGGAGATGGACGAGACCCTGGAGCAATGTGCCCGCCGTGAGCTCAAAGAAGAGACAGGCCTGGAGGCTCCCGAACATTTGGAGGAACTGCGCAGTTTCAGCACCGTGGATCGCGACCCTCGGGGAAGGACCATCACGGTGGCCTTCATGGCCGAGATGCCCCTGAGAGAAGTGCGGGGTGCCGACGATGCCGCCGAAGCATGCTGGTTCCCCCTCGACCAACTGCCCCCGCTGGCCTTCGACCACGACGAGATACTCCGCATAGCACTCGAAAGAATAAGTCACACCAATCAACAATAAAAACGCCCACATTCCGTTAATACACCAGATATGACTGATAAAAAAACCACATATTCTCTCGGCATTGTGTTGCTGGCCATGGTGTTGGGCATGGTATTGGGCGTTATGTTCGCACCCAAACTCGACCGTTCGTATTGGCACCAACAGACCGACAACATGATGAATCAGCGGGTGAACCAACTCATGCACATTGTCGACAACTATTATGTAGACGACATCAACTACGACTCGGCCAGCGAGTCGATGATGAACAGCATGTTGGCCAGCCTTGACCCCCACAGCCGCTACCTCTCGCCCGACGAATTGAAGAAGGAGGTGGAACTGGTAAGGGGCAACTTTGAGGGAGTGGGAGTGGTGCTGTTCTATGTGGGCGACACCGTGTATGCCGGCGAAGTGATGAGCGGCAGCCCCGCCGAGCGGGCGGGAGTGCTGCCCGGCGACCGCATCATGCGTGTGGACACCACCTTGGTGTCGGGTGCAGGCTTGTGCAAAAAGCCCGAAGGGGTGGTGGGCATCATCCGTGGCCCCCGATTCAGCACCGTGACACTGGGGGTGCAACGCGGAGGATCCCAACAGATTGTGCCTATCAAAATACAGCGCAACGTGATCAGCCACTCCAGCATACCCACCGTCACCATGCTCGACAAAACCACGGGATATATCTTCATCTCCCATTTTGCCGACAACACAGGCAACGAGTTTTCCAAAGCCGTAGCCACCCTGAAAAAGCAAGGGATGCAGCACCTGGTCATCGACCTCCGCAGCAATGGAGGCGGAGTGTTGCAGTCGGCCATCGAGGTGGCAGACGAGCTGCTGCCCAAAGGCGACCTCATCGTCTACACTCAGGGGGCTCACGAAAAACGACAGAATGTTTACGCCACCCGTGGCGGAGGTTTTGAAAGCGGCAAACTCACCATCCTTATCAACGAATTTTCCGCAAGTGCCAGCGAGGTGGTGTCGGGAGCCATACAGGACAACGACCGAGGCACCATCGTGGGGCGTCGCAGTTTCGGCAAAGGACTGGTGCAACGCGAATTCGACCTCCCTGGCGATGCTGCCATGCTGCTCACCATAGCCCGCTATTATTCCCCCTCGGGCAGGTGCATACAACGGCCCTACGACAAAGGGAGCGACGAATACTACACCCAATATCTGATGCGACTGCTCAACAGCGACGATGCCGACACCCTCTTCGATGCCGACACTTCGCAATGCTTCCTCACCAAGAAAGGTCGCAAAGTGTATGGCGGTGGCGGCATACAGCCCGACAAGGTCATACCTTTCATTCACGACAAAGACCTTGTGTATTACAATCGTGTGCTTGATGCCAATGTGCCTCACGAGGCCGCCATGGATTACCTCCACCTCCATTACGGCGAGATCATCAAAAAATACCCCACCGCCGAAAGTTTTGAGAAGAACTTCCAAATAAGTGATGCCGAGTGGAACCGTCTGCTGGCCCTGGCCGACAAAAAAGGGCTGAAACGCGATGAGACCTGCATCAAGAAATACGGCAACGAAATAAAAGCACGCTACAAAGCCTTCCTGGCCCAGTCGCTCTACGGCACAAGCTCCTATTACCGCATTATGCTGCCTTTCGACGACGAACTCCAGAAAGCCCTAAAATAATAGACAATGAAAAAACACGCATTCATAATCGTCCTCTTGCTCACCGCGGCCTTGGCTGCAGGAGCACAAAAAGCCACCGTAAACGGAACCTTGAACGGTATGCCCGAAGGCACTTCGGCCATCCTCTGTGGCATAAACGGCAACCTGTTGATGCCTATCGACACCCTCGAACTCGACAGCAAAGGCAGTTTCCATTTCAGCGTGGACCTGACACAGCCCTCGCTCTATGTGCTGCAAACCAACATCCGTGAAGGCGGTATGTGCCACCTGATGCTCGCCCCTAAAGATAAGGCCAGCATCGACCTCCTCTATCTGCCCGACCGCCACGCATTTAAAATCAACTCTTGCAAAGGGTCGCAGAACTTTGAGGTCTACCGTCAATTCAACGACATTATGCTGGGTGCCGTCAACCCCACCCTTCAGCAACTGGCACCTTATCAGATCGAGCAGTTGCTCATGACCAACAAAGAGGTGCTCATCAGTGCTTTCCTGGCCACGTTCTTTGAACAAGACCTCGACAACCACGCCGCACTCTACACCGCTATCCGCGATGCTTTGATAAAGAAATACCCCAACGACCCCTTCGTGCTGCACCTCAGCGACAAACTTCGCGGCCTCCTCGCCCCAGGCATGGAGGCTCCCGAGATTGCCATGAAAGGCCCCGAGGGCAACATCCGCAAACTGTCCGACCTGCGTGGCAAATACGTCATGATTGACTTCTGGGCCTCGTGGTGCGGCCCCTGCCGCCGAGAAAACCCCAACGTGGTGCGCCTTTATCACAAATATCACGACAAAGGATTTGAGATTTACAGCGTATCGCTCGACAAAACGCGCGAAGCATGGCTGAAAGCCATCAAGGACGACGGCCTCGTATGGCCCAATCATGTGAGCGACCTCAACGGTTGGACCTCCTCGGGCGGGAAAAGCTACAACATCATGTCGGTGCCCTCCACCGTGCTTATCGACCCCGACGGCAAAATCATTGCCCGCAACCTCCGCGGCAACGAACTGGAACAAAAACTGGAAGAAATATTTAATTAAGTGAATAGTGACTAGTGATTAGTGAATAGGGGCTGCCGCACCCAGTCACAAGTCACAAGTCACTAATCACAATTCACATCTCACATTTCACAAAATAAATAAAGTATGATTACTACCACACAAATAGAAATGGCTCTGAGCCATGTCAACGACCCCGACCTGGGGCGCAGCCTCACCGAGCTGGGCATGATAGAACACATAGCCATCGACGGCAAGAAAGTGTCGTTCGACCTGGTGCTCGACACCCCCAACTGCCCCATGAAAAAACGCATGAGCGACGACTGCATCAATGCCATACACGAATATGTAGACCATGAGGCCGAAGTAAACGTCAACCTCGTAGCCCGCGAAGTGGAGCGTACCGACCCCCACGAATATGTCCCTGGCGTCAAAAACGTCATCGTCGTGGCCTCCGGCAAAGGCGGCGTGGGCAAGAGCACCGTGGCTGTCAACTTGGCCGTCTCTTTGGCCAAGACGGGTGCCTCGGTAGGTTTGATCGATGCCGACATCTACGGCCCCTCCATCCCCATCATGTTCAACATCGGACAGGAAGACGTCTATGGCGAGCAGCACAACGGCAAGACATATATGATGCCCGTTGAGCGCTACGGCATCAAACTGATGTCTATAGGCTTCCTCGTCGACCCCGACAAGGCCCTTGCCTGGCGCGGACCTATGGCTTCGGGAGCCCTCAAACAGCTTGCCACCGAGACCTGGTGGGGCGAGATAGACTACCTCGTTGTCGATATGCCTCCGGGAACAGGCGATGTGCAGCTCACCTTGGCACAGACCCTGCCCGTAACAGGTGCCATCATCGTCAGCACTCCGCAGCAGGTGGCCCTGGCCGACGTGGTGCGTGGTGTCGAACTATTCCAGAACCCCAACCTCAACATCCCTGTGCTGGGCTTCGTCGAGAACATGGCCTACTTCACCCCTGCCGAACTGCCCAATAACAAATACTACATCTTCGGCAAAGAAGGCTGCAAACGTTTGGCTGCCGAAATGAACGTCCCCCTGCTGGGCGAGATACCCCTGGTGCAGAGCATCGCCGAAAGTGGCGACAATGGCCGTCCCGTGTCGCTGTGGTCCGACCAAGAGACACCCGAAAGCAAAGCCTTCATGCAGGTGGCCGAGAACACCATCCGTGAAATATGCAAATTACAAAAATAGTGAATAGTGACTTGTGAATAGTGAATAGGGGCTGCCGCCTCCCAGTCACCAATCACAAGTCACTAATCACAAATCACATAACAACAACGATATGACCGACCAAGAAAAACCCATCATTGAAGCGCGTGTCAAGAACGCCCTCGAGCAAATACGCCCCTACCTCCAGCAGGATGGTGGCGATGTAGAATATGTCGACATGACCAACGAAGGTGTCGTCATGGTGCGCCTCAAAGGCCATTGTGGCACATGTCCCCATGCCCTCCAAACCCTCAAACAAGGCATTGAGACCGCCGTCAAACGTGTCATCCCCGAAGTGAAATCTGTCGAAAGAGTATGATATACACCAAAACGGGCGACACAGGTACTACCTCGCTGATAGGGGGCACACGAGTACTCAAATGCGATGTTCGCGTAGAAGCTTACGGCACCGTCGATGAGCTCAACGCCCATATCGGTCTGCTGGCCGAAATGGTGCGCAACATCGACAACGAGCAGTTCGACCTCCTGAAAGTCGTACAGAACGACCTCTTCACCATCCAGACACTCCTGGCTGCTGAAGAAGACTGTTCGCTGAAGCTGACACCTCTCCCCGACCATGCCGTGGCACAGATAGAGCAACATATCGACCACCTGCAGGCAATACTGCCCCCGCTGCACAGTTTCGTCATACCCGGAGGCAACAAACTTGGAGCTCAATGTCACATAGCCCGCACTGTCTGCCGCCGTGCAGAACGACGCATCGTGGAACTGTCGCAACAAACAGCTGTCGCCCCTGGCATCATACGCTATATCAACCGATTATCCGACTACCTCTTCGTGCTCTCACGCCACTTGGTATTATCCCAAGGCGATGCAGAATCCATGTACACTTTTAATGAAAAATGAAGAATAAAAAATGGAGAGTAGACAGCCTCAAAACTTTTATTTATAATTTTTAATTCTAAATTCAAAAAATTTCGTACTTTTGCAAAAAATTTTGAGATACCGTTATGTATTGGACACTTGAACTGGCAACAAAATTAGAAGACGCTCCGTGGCCCGCCACAAAAGACGAGTTGATTGATTATGCCCAACGTACAGGAGCGCCAATGGAAGTGATTGAAAACCTTATGGAGATAGAAGACGAAGGCGACCCCTACGAAAGCATTGAGGATTTGTGGCCCGACTACCCCACCAAGGAAGACTTTTTCTTCCAAGAAGACGAATATTGATAACTCATATCGTGACCATCACTACTCACAAGTCACTATTCACAAATAACTAACTAATGAAAATCACGTTCATCGGCTCTGGCAATGTGGCAACACACCTTGCATTGGCATTTTATACTCGTGGCCATGTCATCAATCAGGTATGGTCGCGCAACTACGAACACGCACAACGTCTGGCATGTCGCGTCGAAGCTCAACCCATCAACGACTTCGAAAACCTCGACAAAAGTTCCAACATCTATATTGTGGCCGTCAAAGACGATGCCCTTTTCGATGTGGCTCTTGATCTCCAATTAGGCGATGCACTCGTGCTCCACACCTCGGGTTCCACCTCCATCGACGTGCTCAAATCCACCAGCACCCGCTATGGAGTCATCTGGTCGCCCCAGTCGTTCTTCATCGATGTGGCCATGGAATATAACGAGCTCCCCTTCTGCATCGAAGGCTCCGACCCCGAAACCGAAGCCACCATCGACGAATTTATCGGCATGACCTCGCAACACATCTACCATATCAGCTACGAGCAACGTCAATACCTCCACCTCGCAGCCGTGATGGTCAACAACTTCACCAACGGCCTCTACGCCACAGCACAGCAAATATGCCGCGAACACGAGATGCCCTTCGACCTCTTAGTGCCCATCGTCACCACCACTGCCAAGCGCACACAATACGCCGATGTACGCTACCAAATCACCGGCCCCGCCGCACGTCGTGACGAGAAGACCATTAAAAACCACCGTCACCTCCTCAAGAACGACAAGGCCATGCTCGAACTCTACGACTTCATGACCAAATACATTCAGAACATCAAATAATGGTCGACACCCACTGCCACCTCTACGACGAAGCTTTCGACACCGACCGTAAACAAGCCGTAGAGCGTGCCCTCCAAGCAGGAGTCGACACAATGCTTCTGCCAGCCATCGACAGCCAGAGCCTCTCTCGCCAAGAAGCCCTGGCTGCTGCTTATCCCCAATATTTTCACCAAATGATGGGGCTGCATCCCACCTCGGTAACCGACAACTATGACGAAGAGCTCGCCCTCGTTAGGCGAAAACTCTTCGCCCCCAATGCCCCCTACATCGCCGTAGGCGAAATAGGCCTCGACCTTTATTGGGACAAAACCTACCTCGAACAGCAGAAAGAGGTGCTTCGCCAACAAATGCAGTGGGCCCACGAACTCCACCTGCCAGTATGCCTCCACGTGCGCAAGGCCCTCAACGAACTCTTCGGTGTGTTGCGCGACCTCAACTACGGCACCTTCCAAGGAGTGATGCACTGCTTCGGAGGCAGTGTGCAAGAGGCACAACGAGCCGTAGAGATGGGCTTCCATATAGGCATCGGCGGCGTAGTGACATTCAAAAACGCCACCCTCGCCCAAGTGGCCCAAGCCGTACCCCTCGACCGCATAGTGCTCGAAACCGACGCCCCCTACCTCTCGCCCGTGCCCCATCGCGGCCAGCGCAACGAGAGTGCCTACATCCCCCTCATAGCTCAAAAAATCGCCGACCTCAGAGACCTCCCCCTACAAACCGTTGCCGACGCCACCACCGCAGCAGCCCGCACCCTCTTCCGCCTTCCGGTCACCAGTGATTAGTGAACGTATAAAGAATGCGTCCCGAGGGGATGCCCTATAAGTGTGATTAGTGATTAGTGACTTGTGATTAGTGAATAGGAGGCTGCCGCCAATTTTCAATTCTCAATTTTAGTTACGGGGTTACAAATAGTACAAGTTATGCGAATTGCCCGGACGTTTTGGATTTTTTGGGGTCCCGAATAGTTCGAATGTTGATGAAATATTAATTCAGGTGGGTTCTATAAATTGATTTCTTGGGATTTTGAGTTGGTTTTGGAACAGATTGCTGAGCGGAACGAGGGAGTGTAGCGGGCTACATGACCGAGTGACAAACAGCAAGATGACCAAAAACGGCCAAAATCACAGAAAAG
>JAZUIX010000204.1:0-2915 GCA_045642445.1 Bacteroidales bacterium
GGCATAGGACCCTCAAAGGCATCCACAAGCAGGATGCAGCCGTCAGCCATATTGAGCACACGCTCTACTTCACCACCGAAATCGCTGTGGCCAGGGGTATCGATAATGTTGATTTTGCTTCCTTTGTAACGAATGGAAACATTTTTGGACAAGATGGTAATACCGCGTTCGCGTTCAAGGTCGTTGTTGTCAAGAATAAGGTCGTTGGTCTCTTGGTTCTCGCGAAAAAGCTGTGCCTGGTGCAACATTCGGTCAACCAAGGTGGTTTTTCCGTGGTCGACGTGTGCAATAATGGCAATATTTCTAATGTTTTGCATCAAATTGTATATTTATTTTAAACTTGCAAATATACGAAAAAAATCTGATATAGTGAAATGTGAAATGTGAAATGTGAAATGTGAAATGTGAATAGTGAATAGTGAATAGTGAATAGTGACTGGGAGGGCGGCAGCCACCTAATCACAAGTCACTAATCACAAGTCACCAATTCTCAATTCTCATTAATCTCTCTATTCAAGCGTGAATTTGAAAGTGCGGTATTTTGTGGATGTAGAAGGATTTTCGGTAACGATGAGTTTTTCGTTTCCGAAACGCATCAATCTGTGGTCATCAAGATTCTCGGTAGGGTAGATGGCAAAGAGGTCGTAGAATAGTGCGAGAAATTCTTTGGAGCGAATGTCGATAGTCAGTTCATAGCACATATCATATTGTGCATCAAGTTTGAATGTGCATCTGTAGTCGGCAGTGTTGATAATCATCACCCCTTCAACTCCGTTGCCTGCGGGCATATAGGTGATGTCGAATTCTTGGCTCTCAGCCCGTTCGTTGCCTACGAAAGCCCCTAAAGCCTGTATGATGTGATGCGCATCTCTGCCTAATTGTTCAGGGATGTAGTCGGGCTGGTTTTGAGCAATTGCAGCACCGCTAAAGAGTATGGTGATAAGGACGATTATTGTTTTTTTCATAATGCGATTTCGGTCATTAAAAATTTTGGACTATACCAATCGTTCCACAATGGTTCCTATGGCTTCTTTCATCTGAGGATGATAATCGTTCAAGAATGCCCCGGTTGGGCGATTGGCGATGATGAGACATACGGTGAGAGCTTCGTGTCCGAGAGCTTTGGCAAAGCCATAGATGGCAGAGGTCTCCATTTCAAGATTGGTGACAGGTGTGCCGTCCCAGCTGAATTCGGCCAATCGTTCGTTCAGCATGTCGATGCTTGGGGCCAACCGAATGTTGCGTCCTTGCGGTCCATAGAATCCTGGTGCAGTAACGGTGATGCCCTGGTGCATTCCTTCGGCCACTTTGTTGATCAATTGCAAGCTGCCTTTTACACAATAGGGCTCAGCCAAGCGGTGATCGAGTTGCATGTGTCGGCAGAAGGCTTGCTGCATGTCTCCTTCAAAAGCCGTTTCGTCATGACGATAGTAGTTGAGCAGTCCGTCCATTCCTACGGCATAGCGTGATGCCACAAGGCTCCCGCAAGGTATCTCGGCCTGAAGCGAACCACTGGTGCCGATACGAATCATGTTGAGGGTTCGATGACTTGAGAGCGGTGTACGTTCTGCAAGGTTGAAATTGGCTGCAGCATCCAGTTCGGTGGCTACGATGTCAATGTTGTCGCAACCCATACCGGTGGAGAGGGCTGTGAAACGATGACCGTGATAAGTACCTGTGAGGGCATGCAGCTCACGGTTAAACGATTCATATTCCACATGGTCGAAGATGTCCTTAAACATGTTCACTCTTTCGGGATCGCCTACGAGGAATATATCGTCAGCAAGGGTTTCGCCTGTGAGGTGTATATGGTAAAGGCTCCCATCGGGAGCCAATACCAATTCGCTTTCTTTTATTTGTGTCATTTCTTTATTTGATGGCTTTTGCCGTCATTTTGAAGGTTGTCAAATTAGCGCGAGGTGCGGGAGTTGGTGGCAGATGCAGCACTACGGCTGTTGGTGTTGCTGCGGCTGTTGCTGCTCGAAGAAGTAGCGCTGCTGCGTGAAGAGCTGGACGAAGCATTGCTGCGGCTGTTGGAAGAAGAGGTGGCAGTGTTGCTACGGCTGTTGGTAGGAGTGGTGGCAGTATTGCTGCGGCTGTTGGTGGGAGTGGTGGCAGCGTTGCTACGGCTGTTGGTGGGAGTGGTGGCAGTATTGCTGCGGCTGTTGGTGGGAGTGGTGGCAGCGTTGCTACGGCTGTTGGTAGGAGTGGTGGCTGCGTTGCTGCGACTGTTGGTGGGAGTGGTAGCAGCGTTGCTGCGGCTGTTGGTGGGAGTGGTGGCAGCGTTGCTGCGACTATTGGTAGGAGTGGTGGCAGCGTTGCTGCGAGAGTTGCTATTAGCGTTGGCGTTGCTGCGAGAGTTGCTGTTAGTGTTGGCATTGCTGCGAGAGTTGCCGTTAGTGTTGGCGTTGCTGCGGCTCACTGCGGGTGCAGTGGTGGTGCTACGGCTGCCGGAGATACGGTCGGTGGTGGTCACATTGTTGGTTCCGCGAGTACTGGTCACACGGTTGCCCGAGCGTGAGGTGGGGTCGTTCTGTACTGCTGTGGTCGAGCGGCTGGAGGTGATGTCACCGGTCACAGGCATCGGGTCGTATTCATAACCGCCATTGTTGTTCATGTGGTAGCCAGGCATATTTCTGCCGGGAGTGAAGGGTGCCGGAGGCATGGGGGCAGGATGACTGGGTATGCGGCGATAGTAGGGGTGGATGTGTGGGTAGTTATGATAGTGCCAGCCCGGACGATGGATGTCGTAGTGATAGCTGTAGTAGAAGGTTACAGGGTGAGGTCCGCGAACCCAGGGGTTGTAGGGCGGCATGGCCCACACGAAAGTGGGACGTGGGTGACTGGAGCGGAAACGGAGGGTCTGTGCCGCACTGTAGATCTTGCCGTGGTTGACCAGCCAGATGCACTCCATA
>JAZUIX010000205.1:0-1553 GCA_045642445.1 Bacteroidales bacterium
TGCTTTAACCCCACACATCAGGACGAAAGTCCGATGTGTGGGGTATGTGTGACGAGAGAATCGCGTCCCGAGGGGACGCTCCAAAATGTGGCAGACAATATAGAGCGTCCCCTCGGGACGCGATTCTCTCGTCATACATACCCCACACATCGGACTTTCGTCCTGATGTGTGGGGTTATAGCACCTGTCGGTGAGGATGTCCCTTCGGGACATGCCGCATCACTGTGATTTAACCCCCTTTTATTGTTGTTTTTTCGTTTTTTTCTTCTTCGGAGTCGTTTTTTTTAAAATAATATTACATTTCAAATGTTTGAATTAAAACAGATAGAACACCCTGTTACTATTATTGTTGATAACTTTTCTCACTCAAAAATTTGATGATAGATAATTTTTGTGTATTTTTGCCGTGACATATCTGGAAATGCGTCAATTACTCTTCTCACCTATCATTGCCGGGGGGGAAAATGAATAAAAGAGTTTTAAAAAATAAATCCATGAAAGACGTATTTTCAACCATCAACATCTACGGCGATGTTGGAACCGTAATTAACATTTACACCATTATTCTGCCTCAGCACCCTACTGACGACATCCCCGAGGCCGAAATTGTGGAAGAGGAAGAGGACAACAAGCCCCTCTCCTTCGAGGATGCCATCCCCGAACACCTCCGCACGGGCCTCTTCTGCGAGGTATGGATCAGGCTTGTGAAGGCAGGATTCCTCAACGACGACAAGACTTTGGCCAAAAAAACCACGAAGGTGGCTGCCCAGTATATCGCAAGGAGTTTTTTCACCAACTCCGACAGGGTGGAGTGGTCGCATTTCGAACGATTTTGGGGATTACAGAACCTCCGATGCCCTCTTGGCGAGCCAAAAGAATCTGATAAAAACGCCATAGATAAAATTTTTTGTATTTTTTAGTGCTTTGTAATTCATAATCTTATAAAAAAATTGTTAGCCCTTACGTAAGCCCTACGTAAGGGGTTTTTCATTTTTTTTGCCGTATCTTTGCCGGTGATTTCCACAGCAGCCGAGCGACGGGCTCAAGAGGTGGCGGTGTATGAGCCCCACGGCAACCTCTGTCTCTCGGCGGCACACGGAAAGCAAAACAGTAAAAACCTTTAAAATTTTTGAATCATGGCAAAGAATCTTTTGAAACAATACCTCATCGACAACACCCGCGTGCTGGTCGACAATGAAAAACCCCTCAACGGCTTGCGTCTGCCCGACTGCCGCGTGATGTTTGGCCGAGGCCTGGTGCACGTCTCGCCGCGCCCCCGTCGCAACTACAAGCGGAACGCCTGCGTGTACCGCGACAACGATGTCCGCGTGATGACCCGCCCCGGGCGCTGCTATATGCTCTCCGCCTACATCACCCCCTACGACCTCTGCACCCAGGAGGCTTTCGCCCAGAAATGCGGCGAACTGTGGACGGCCCTCGAAGCCGCCCAGCAGCACTACTTCGACACCTTTGGCAACCAAAACATGGAGGACCGCGCATGATTTTCGATTTCTTTAATTCGGTCAAAAACGGCACGGGATGTGCTTGTAGCC
>JAZUIX010000206.1:0-8540 GCA_045642445.1 Bacteroidales bacterium
TTCTGTGATTTTGGCCGTTTTTGGTCATCTTGCTGTTTGTCACTCGGTCATGTAGCCCGCTACACTCCCTCGTTCCGCTCAGCAATCTGTTCCAAAACCAACTCAAAATCCCAAGAAATCAATTTATAGAACCCACCTAAAATGAATTATCAATGACTATAGATGGCTCTTTATTGGATTCGATTACCGAGCAGGCGAAAAAGTCTCCTCGGCTGAGGATGAATTATGATTTGAGGGATTCTGCAGACGATAAGTCGCAGAAGATGTTGAATGCTTTGGAACCAGGCACAGTGCTGCCTATCCATCGCCATCCATCATGTTCCGAAGTAGTGGTATTGCTTCGAGGCAAGGCTGTGCAGTTTCTCTATGATGAGCAGGGACGGCAGGTTGATGCTATTGTCATGGAGGCAGGTAGTGGTACGCCTGGCATGGTAGTGGAGAAAGGTCAATGGCATCGATTGGAGTCTCTCCAATCCGGAACTGTGATTCTGGAGTGTAAGGAGGGTCCGTATGTGCCAATATCGAACGATGATATCCTTTCGATTTAGGAATTTTGAGGAGAATTTGATATGGTTTTCGTAGATCCTCTTTCTTTATCAGAAAGATTATGATAGAGATCTGCCTGCTAAACAATAAAGGCCAGTTTGTGAGGACTGGCCTTTATTGTATGTGGTTAATAAGGATTGTATTGGTTGGATTATTGGTTTGCTTTTTGTTTCGGAATAACACGATCAAGCATAACATTGCTCTCGGCATGGTCGCAGTAATCGGTTATTGATTTCCATAAGCAAGATCTTAGGTGAGGTTGGTGGTTAGAATTTGAGTTGGATTGTTTTTGAGAAAATTTATTTACATCATAAAATAAAAGTAAGTTTGTGTCGTTATTATCATAGGTGAATTGTATACAAGCATGGATGATCGGGTGAAATATTATCGTCATTTCAAAGGTGGAAAGTATAAGCTATTGGCTGTCGGTCAAGATAGCGAGACTTTAGAGCCAGTTGTCGTATATCAGGCGCTATATGGCGATATGAGGGTGTGGGTTCGTCCGTATGATATGTTTTATGGCAAGGTACTGAGAGATGGTGTCGAAGTGGAGCGATTTGAGGAAATAACGAAAGAGGATATTTTGAGAACTGAGGATGATGCCAAGTTTGGCAAAGAAGCATAGGGGAGGCGAAAGCAATCTAAAAGGTGGTTTGTATGAGGACTATTATGCCGTATATCAGATTGTGTCTTGCTTGGCGAGATTCAAGAGCTCGCTTGATGCGATTGCCTTCCAGTCTCAACTTGAAGATACGTATGTTGACGATTTGTTGGTGGCTCTTCCAAGTAGCAATATTTACCATCAATTGAAAGGTGTAAAGGACTTGAATTGGTCGAATGGCAGCAGTCGTACTATTCAATCGGATTTTGAACATCAGATTTCTGATTGTAAGGAGCGAGACGAAGCGTTCGCGTTGAAGTTGGTGTATTCGGCTTCGGGGAGTGCAGTCACATCTATCCCAGCATCAATCAAAGACTATACGAGTGTTGAGAACTTTCCTCATGCAGATGACATCAACCAATTGGTAATGATTAGCAGTCCTTTTAAGGCGGCTTTAAGACTGATTTCAAGCAAAGGTGAGATGTCAACGGATGATGAACTTGCGAATATGGCAGTTGTATTTTTAGGTGTCTGGAGAGGATCAAGTTCTAATAAACGTGTCGCTTTATCGGATATCGTTAATCGAGCCGGTAAAATATTCAACTTCAATCTTGCCATCTATCCTGATAAGGTTATGAGGGAAGAATGCAGGTCGGTCTTAAATGCGATAAAGGGTCTGGAATACAAGATTTGTGGTCGAGAGTTGGTGTGGACGTTTGGATTTTTGAATGGTACATGCCAGTGGACAGACGAACTTGAAAACACAATAATCAATAATAAACCGACAACAAAGCGTGAAATCGCTGAATTGCTGAAATGACGTGATGCTTTATGAGAAGATATGAGAATCTACAGAATGCTGACGAACGGATAGTTCGCTGTGCATTGGAAAAATTAGCGGACAAGTCAACAGGTGTTGAAGATTATAGAGATGCTTTCAGGATACTCGGTGTTGAACTAGGACGGGTTCTTGCGCGTGATTTGCTAGATGCGAATGCTGATGAGATTATGCTGGTGTGTGCGTCGGAAGATGCTGATTGGTTGGCAACAGGTGTTGAGTCGGGCATAGGCAAAGGCAATCTGCGAAAGTCGGTTTATTGGAGCACGCGTGAGACAGTATATAAGGGTGAAAATGGTGAGAGATTGGAAATTTCGCCCATTGTGAAGGCTTACGAGGAACCCATTGAGGATTGTAAATGGTTGGTAATTGTGAAATCTATTATCAGTTCTTCGTGTGTCGTTAAGTCGCAACTGACCCGATTGATTGGAAAAACTAATCCAAAGAGGATTGCAATTCTTGCGCCTGTGATGTATAAGGATGGTGTGGCTAATTTGATGAGAGAATTTCCAGAATCGATTACCAATAAGTTTGAGGTCAAGACTTTTGCTGTTGATGAGGACAGGCTTGACAACGGAGAGGTCGTTCCTGGTATTGGTGGCATGGTATATGCTCGTTTGGGATTGGTAGATGAGGTTGCAAAGAATAGTTATATACCAGAAATGGTGTTGGCAAGATTGTGACATGGTGCTGTGTGCATTGTAGGATGGGTGTGTAGAATGCTACGCTCTCGTTTTGTGCAATTAACCGAGAAAATGGCAAGCCCAAGGGTGGATTCGCATGAGCCAAGATGACAACGCAATGCGATTCAACGACGCAATGATTGCCAATGAGTTGATGGATGTCATTTATGAGGAAGAGCAAAAGGATGACGGAATATGTGAATTGCCTTTCGGATGTGACTAAAGGGGTCCAAATCGTTGGCAAATCTTTAATATTGGTGTCTTTAATATTGTCGGTTGGTGTTGGTTTTCTAAATGATTATTAGTTATTTATAGTAATATGTGATGGAAAATTTGTTTGGACTAAGAAAAAATCGTATTTTTGCAAATTAAATGAGATTAGAATGTGTTTGAGGGATATTATCAATTTTAATGGTTGGCGTTTTAGTTGTTGAATAATATAGCTGTTTGAGAAATATAAAATAATCATGGTGAAGAATACGAAAGAAGATAAAAAGAAAACTGCTGGAGGTGATTTGTCTCGGAAAAAGGAAAATAAAAAGGCGACTCCGAAGCTGAACAATTTGTTTAAGCCGGAGGATATGTCTTTGGAAGAATGGCAGGTGGCTCTTCGACAACAGCAAGCAGAGAAGGAGTCTTTCGTTATTTGCCAGGAAGATGATTGGTCGGAATCAGGAGCGTACAAGGTGAGGAATGATGTGACCTGTCAAGAGTATAAGGTGGTGTACCGAGGAAAGAACAGCCCTTGGAATTATTGTTCTTGCTATGATTTTAAGACATCGCAGTTGGGTACTTGCAAGCATATTGAGGGTGTGAAAAAATGGATTAAGCGTAAGCACAAGAAAGTATGTCGTGAGATTCCTGCCTACACATCGGTTTATGTGGATTACAAGGGTGGTAGAATGGTTCGAATCCGTATTGGTGAGGATCATAAGCGTGAGTTTGAATCTCTTGCAGCAAAGTACTTTAATGCTGATTATTCGATAAAGGAGGAATCGTATGCTTGTTTTGATACTTTTCTCGTAAAGGCGAAGTCCTTAGATGGAAATTTTCGATGTTATGACGATGCACTTGAGTATGTTATCGAGCAGCGTGAGAAGGTGGTAAGACAAGAACTTTTGAATACTAAATATTCGGATGAACATTTAGATGAGCTGCTTTCGGTTAAACTATACCCTTACCAAAAAGAGGGTGTGCGATTTGCAATTCAGGTAGGCAAAGCTATTGTTGCTGACGAAATGGGTTTGGGCAAAACCTTGCAAGCCATAGCTTCGGCTGAGATATATCTGCGTGAGGGTTTGGCGGATAGTGTGCTGATAGTTTGTCCCACATCGTTGAAGTATCAATGGAAACGGGAGATTGAGAGGTTTACAGGGGGTGATACTTTGGAATGTGAGGAAAAATATATGGAGGAGGGGCGTGTTTGCCCCAAGGTGATTGTGATTGAGGGCAATCCGACAAAAAGGGAGCAACTATATAATGCAAGAGCCCCTTATAAGATTGTGTCGTATCATGCCATGTCCAATGATGTGCGGTTGAGAAACGGTCTAAAAACCGATGTGCTCATCATGGACGAAATACAGCGCATGAAGAATTGGGATACCATTATTGCGAAGGCTGCGCGAAAGATTGAATCGAGATATGCCGTATTGCTTTCGGGTACCCCATTGGAAAACAAAATAGAGGAACTCTATTCTACTATGGAGTTGGCCGATCAGTTCTGCTTGGGCCCTTATTACAAGTTCCGCAACGACCATATCGTGTTGAGTGAAACAGGGGCAATAGCGGGATATAAGAACCTGAATGCTGTAGGAGAAAAAGTCAAGAGCCGTCTTATCCGCAGGACAAAAAAGGAGGTGCAGCTGCAACTTCCGAAACGCAACGACCAGTTCCTCCTAGTTCCTATGACCCAAGAACAGGCTGATATTCATGCTGAGTTTAGGTCGGATTTGTCAAGAATCCTTCAGAAATATCAAAAGTATCATTTCATGTCGGAGAAAGATCGTAAGCGTATGATGCTGCTTCTCGCACAAATGCGCATGGTGTCCGACAGTACATTCATATTGGATCAAGACCCCAAACGACATTACGACGTGAAGGTTGCAGAGGTGATGAACCTGCTGAACAATATTCTTGATAACGAGGAAGAAAAAGTTGTCATATTCAGCGAATGGGAGCGAATGACCCGTCTTGTGGCAAAAGAACTTGATTCGAGAGGAATTCGTTACGAGTATCTTCACGGAGGTGTGCCCTCCAAGCAGCGAGGACAACTGGTGCAGAATTTCACAACCTTACCCGAGAGTAGGGTGTTTCTTTCCACTGATGCAGGTAGCACAGGCCTCAATCTGCAAGTGGCAAGCACATTGATAAACCTTGACCTCCCTTGGAATCCGGCTGTTCTCGAGCAACGTATTGCCCGTATCTATCGTATCGGTCAAGCAAATCCTGTACAGATACTCAACCTTGTTTCGATGGACTCTATCGAAGAGGGTATGATAGGCAAACTCCGTTTCAAAAGTTCTATGTTCGAGGGGGTGTTGGATGGGGGTGCTGATACCATCTTCGTGGGTGAGGACAAGTTCAAGAAATTTATGGACGACCTCAATGCGGTTATGATGGAGACACCAGAGCCGGAAAATGTTGTAGATGTGAATGTGACGGAAGAGGACAATGTTCCATCCGACAAAGAAGAGAAACAAGAAGGATCAATTGGTTCTCAAGATTGCTCGGGAAATCAAACAGAACATACGTCTGCAATTTCCGATAATGAGGAAGAAGGAGAAAAACACCATGAGAAAACAGCCCCGCTCCAAGAGCCCAAACAGCTCATTAATCAGGGCATCTCGTTCTTTAACGGACTTGCCGAAACGCTCAAGTCGCCTGAAGCTACACGGCAATTGGTTGACAGCATAGTGGAAGTCGATGAAACCACGGGAGAGACAAATGTCAAGATACCTGTTGCGAACAAAGAATCTGTGGCTTCCATCCTTCAACTTTTTGGAAAGTTGCTTGGTGGCGTAGAATAATATGTAATTAACACATTGAATAAAACCAGTAGGATATCCTTGGATTCCTTAAATTATCACCAAAAAGAAATATAATATGACCGAAGAAGAATTCAAAAGCATTAATTGGCGTCGTGGTAATTTTGTCAGACTTATGAATGGCAATGAGTATATTGTTAAAGGTACGAAGTGCCATGGCAGATATCTTTTGCTCTATTCAGTCGAGTATGGCAAGTTGTTTGTGGCGGATCATAATATCGTTGACTGTCGTACTTCTGATTTCGAAGAACCTGAGGAAATCTATTTGGAGCGTAAGCGTCAGAGACAAGCAGAGGCCGAGGCAAAACGCGAGGCCGAACGTCAGGAATATCTACGTTTGAAGGCTGAACGCAAGCGGCACAACATTGAAGAGCAGGAGCGAATTCATCAGGAAGCAGTGGCAAGGAAAGCAGCCAAAGCAAGAGAGAGGACTGAAAAGGCAATAGCGTTTTTGGAACAACCTTTGGATATCCCACCTGTGCCTAAGCTGGGAGATGAGGATGTGATTGAGAATATAGAAACAACTCCGGAGCAACCCAAGCGCAAACGTAAGCGTATCACCATCCCTCGTATAGAGAAGGTGGATATTAATAAATTCTAAGTTCTTTACAGAATTGATGAGTCATCGTGATGTGGCAATTGCTGTATCGCGATGACTCATATTGATTATTCAAAGAGTGTGAAGGATTGCCTTTGACGCAATAGGCATTTCTTTGATTTTTGAGATTGCATCCAGAATATGTTGCAATCGGATGGGGTCTCTAACAGGCTCTCTCATAAATTAGAATTTTATCATGGTCGATACTTTCTCGAGCGAATGGCAATATGCATCCTTCTCTTACAAGGTCAACAGGGCGTTGTAATGAATCTTCCAAATCGCAAATCATCTCACAGAACCCCAACCCCATCATAGTTCCAGGCATGAGTTCCACCAAGATATCAATATCACTGTCCTCTCGTTCCTCGCCTCTTGAGAAAGAGCCGAATACCCAAGCCCGCAAGACAGGTTTAGTCTTGCAATAATTGCTGATGATTTCAGATATCTTGCTGTCCATAACAATTACTTTTTATTAATAACGCAAATATCACATAATAATTGTGTGATTGGATGATTTTCTCGTTGATTTGTGTTTTGCAAGGTGTTTTGTGTGGATAGGAATCGGCTATAAAAAAAGCAACTGATGTGTTTCAGTTGCTTTTTTGTTGTCCATCCAGGACTCGAACCTAGACTGGCTGATCCAGAGTCAGATGTGCTACCATTACACCAATGGACAATGCTTGTTTTTTCTCTCGAAAGCGGGTGCAAAAGTACTAATTTTTTTGCAATTGACAAAGTTTTTTTTGATAATATTTTTTTATGTGCTGATTGTCAGCGAAATATTTTTTCAATTTGTTCTTGTTTTAGCTGTCAAAACGGACAGATTTCTTGATAAGATCGACAATATGGGCCACATCCGCTTCACTTACGCAGGGGCCGCTGGGGAGGCACAAACCGCGTTGAAACAGGCTTTCGCTGACCCCGTTCAGGTATTTGGGCACATCGCGATATACCGGCATACAATGCATGGGTTTCCACAATGCGCGGCTTTCGATGCCTTTTTCGTCCAAATAAACTCGCAGCTGCTCCACATTGTCGTTGGGTTGACCTCCCTCTGATACTACCGTTTTCACGGTCGAGGGCTTGCCGTCGATGATTATTTGAGCTTTGGGGTCGAGCAGTATGGTGGTGAGCCAATAGTTCGATTCAAATTGATCCGAAGGGGCGCTGTGCACCTTCAATCCGGGGAAGTCTTTGAAAGCTTCCACATAAAGTTGGTGGAGGTGCTGATGATGGGCGATATGGTCGCGCAAAACGGTCATCTGACCGCGACCGATACCTGCCGAGATGTTGCTCAAGCGGTAGTTGAATCCGACCACCTCGTGCTGGTAGTAGGGGGTGGGCTCCTTGGCTTGGGTGGCGTAGAAAATGGCGTTCTTTTTGGCTGCCTCGTCGGGGCAAATCAGGGCCCCGCCTCCGCTGGTGGTTATCATCTTGTTACCATTAAAACTCCAAACCCCGTACTGGCCAAAAGTGCCGCACATCTGGCCGCCGAATTTCGACCCGAGGGCCTCGGCGGCGTCCTCCATGACGGGGATGTCGTAACGGTTGGCGATGTCCATGATGCGGTCGACTTGGGCGGGCATGCCGTAGAGGTGCACCAGGATGATGGCCTTTGGGGTGCGACCCGTCTTGGCAATGCGGTCTTTGATGGCTGCCTCCACAAGGTCGGGATCCATGTTGTAAGTGAGTGGTTCGCTGTCGATAAGGACGGGCTTGGCACCGAGGTAAACGGTGGGATTTACGCTGGCGCAGAAGGTGAGGCTTTGGCAGATGACCTCGTCGCCAGGGCGGACGCCGAGGTTGATAAGTCCGAGGTGGACAGCTGCGGTTCCCGAACTCAGGGCGCACACCCTTTTCTGCTCCAATTGAGGGCATTGGGTGCTCCGCATAAACTCTTCCAAATCTTGCTCAAAACCATTCACGTTGGGACCCAGTGGGACCACCCAATTGGTGTCGAAGGCTTCGTCGATGAAGCCTTTCTCGCGACCCGACATGTGTGCTAAACACATGTATATCTTTTTATTGTCAGCCATCAATACACTTTTTTGCGATGCAAAGTTACAAAATTATTTTGATTATGTGATGATAAAAACATAACTTGTGGCGATATTTGTGAATATTTGCCCGCTTCAGATGAACAAGTTGCTCCGTTGATTCTCCCTCTCTTGTTTTATCGTTATGGTATCGTTATGGTATCCTTATGGTATCGTAATGGTATAGTTATCGT
>JAZUIX010000207.1:0-3136 GCA_045642445.1 Bacteroidales bacterium
CCCGCTGCCGACAGTGCTGGCGTTGGGCTGCGACGGCACCGAAGTGTACACGATACCGCCGCTGAACACGGGCGACTACAGTTTCCGGTGGTCGCACACCGGCACCGACAACTGGAAGGTGCGGGTGGCCTCGGGCCAGTCGCAATACTCCTGCACGGTCACCGACCGCACGACGGGATGCAGCACCACCCTCACGACCGAATGTGGCGGGTGCGACAGGATGACGATAGTGGACGACGGCTATGACTACTGCACACGGGAGGCCCGGTTTCATGTGGTGGGTGCCACGGGCAGGGTGGACTGGACCATAGTGGGGAGTCCGTGCGGCACGCCGACCTACTCTGGGACCAACAACAGCAGAATATTCATTCCCGTCAACGAAGTGGGGACATACGCCCTGTTCGCCCATGTGGACGGAAACCCTTGCTACTCGGCAGACACCTACTTCACGGTGGACTTCATTCCCGAATTCACCATTGAGAGGAAATGCACAGACATAGTCATACGCAACTATTCGCAGTATTTGGACGGCAGTAGGACGGTGACGTTCCTTGTGGATGGAACCTCTTGCACTTTCCCTGTCAGCGACAGAAGTTATATTGTCAGACCGTCGACGACTGGCACGCACACCGTCACGCTATCCATGTATGACGGACGTCCGCTGACGGGCTGCATCAGCGAGACGCTGACCACGGTGAACAGCGAGGGCAGGGTGACGATAACGTCGGACAATGTGGATCCCGCCAAGGCGTGCGACAACACCGCTGTGCTGCTGAGGTCCTCTGTTTCCAGCGGAGCCGACATCACCGCATCCGATTGGCATTTTGGCGACCACAGTCACTATTTGACAGCAGGCGGTAATGTCTATCACACATTCGAAAGAGGTTCTTCATATACTGTCACTGCTACTGTTACTGATGAGAATGGATGCGTAAGTATAGGCAATGTATCTATAAGGTCATCATCCAACAATTTGGAACAGCCGTCGTTATATACTTCTAACCAGACCGTTTGTCCAGGCGCAGATAAACTTATAGAATATTATGTGAATGGTGGTCCGGTTCCTGCGGGTGCCAATAACTATTACACTTGGCGGTACCCAGTCGTAAACAATCAGAGCAGCACGCATTATGTGCAATCCACGGGCGATTACAGCGTGTTTGTGACCAACGACAACTCCTGCATAGCAGAGGCCGCGACGAACGTGCCGTTCAAGAACAAGCCTACGGCCATCATCATTCCCTCAAAATACTACTACTGTTTAGGCGAGACAGTGGAACTGTATGGCGAGCCGAGTTTCGGCGACACGTACACCTACAACTGGACCGTGACGAACACCGCGACGAACGCCGTCAGTGTCTATACGGGTCAGTCGGTCAGTTTCACAGTCGATGACGCGGTACGCACGATATACGCCATAGACCTGACAGTGACAAATTCAGAGAACTGCCCGGACGATGCCGAGCAGGTGGAAATAGTGGCCGTCGGGCAGCTTGAAGCCCCCCATATCGACTTCAGTGATGAACATTACTGCATAGGTAAGGAACCAGTGAAGTTGGTGTGCGACGGCCCCGTGACAGGGGTGCATTGGAGCAATGGCGACTACGGCCCCGGGGCGACCTACTATTATCCGACCACGGCCAATGCGTACTATTATGACGAGGAGTCGGGCTGCCGCTCGGACATGGCTCGAATATACATACCTGCCGCCCCCGACTTCGACGGACTGCTGACGGGCTGTTATAAGGTGTGCCCAGCAAAGATGGAGGCCATGCTGCCTGTGTACGGATTGTTTCCATACTGGCAGCGTTTCGATTACAATTGGTACAGGGACAATTCGCTGATTGACAACGATGCGGGAGTTACTCTGCCTCGGTGGCTGCCATTGGGCGGCTATGGCCAGTACGTACTTGACGTGACATATTTTCAGGACTGTGTGGAACAGTCGAAGCCGCTGGTGCTGGAGGAAGACACAAAATGCAAGTGCGACAGTGTGAGCATAGAGATAAAGCAGGAATACAAGTGTACGGAGAAATGCGAACTGGAATACACATTTGATGTGACGGTGTGCAACAACTCGTCCAACACGATATGTTTTGACAAACTGGTGCCACTCTTTGACATCACATCGGGCAACATCACGATAACCACAAACACTTTCATCCCCACAGTGCTTCCGCCAGGAGGCTGTGTCAATTTCATCATCGGACTTACGGCGTTGACCCTTGACCCCATGTCGGTGGCCTTCCAGTTGGAGGACAACGACTGTGCCGGCTGCACAAAGGACTTTGGGTTGGATCTGACCCCCAAGGTTGATTGCAACATGGAGGTGTCTGACGGAGATATTGACCCCAACGGTATGATGTCGGGATCAGGAGTCTATTATTACGACTTCAGCATTATATTGTCAGGGGTGCAGAGTGTTTTTGCGGTGTGGAGCACTCCGCAACAGGTGTTGAATTACACCTATGACGGCATCCAACGTCTTGACGGGCTGTGTGCCTTTGATATAAACGACCTGGATGGGGCGGACTCGGTGTGTATAGACATCTTGGTGTGCGTCAAAGGCAAGTTGTGCATCTATACATACTGTGTGGAGACCAGAACCTTGCTAAATGGGATGAAGTCGGCTCGTGGAGGTGCAGAAGACCAATCGGCAGGAACGACTGTCACCGATGGAGAGCCACAGTTGCGTCCCAACCCGACCACTGGAGAGGTGGAAGTGGTGGGCACCACAGATAAAGTGACGGAGGTGTTGGTGCTGGACATGAACGGCAGAAAGATGGCCGAGTACCAACAGATGAGTCGTTTCGACGTGTCCGACCTTCCCGCAGGATTCTATATCGTCCGCTTGAAGACTTTGTCGGCAACCGATGAAAAGGTGTCGTATGTCAAGTTGGTAAAGAGGTAGATTTCTGAAAAAACAATTACATCTTCTGCCCTGGGCAGTATTGACTTCAGGCCACAGCGTAACCAATGGGGGTTACGCTGTGGCCTTTTTGTTCGTCCAGCACGAACGTGTTCTAATGGGTGGAAGTCCCTAATGCACCCTTATAGCGGGAAGCATCCAGCCAGAGGCAAGGGTGTCCATCGTGAGGTGGAATCTGAAGGAAGCCCGAGGCAAACATCTGACCTG
>JAZUIX010000208.1:0-13354 GCA_045642445.1 Bacteroidales bacterium
AGTAACAAAAACAACCTCAATCAAGCCCCAAAATAGCCAAAATCGAACACGATAACCCTTCAAAATGCAACTGAAACCATCAAATATGATTCAAAAACCAACGTTTTCGTTAAGCCGAGAGCAGAGGGAAAGCTTGCTTTCCCTATGCCGAGGCGAGAAAACGTCTGTTGCGAAGATACGAACTTATTTTTTCATCATCACACTATAAATATTCGCGGACATAAATATTATTCTAATAATTCAAAAAAATTTCGTATCTTTGCAATTTGGAATAATTATAAAATACTAAATAAGAAAACTACCGTATATGAAGAGATTCTTCTTTTTACTTGCCTCAGTCTGCCTGCTGTCCTCCAGCGTTTTAGCACAAACACTGGCTTTCGACGACATCAGCATGAAGTACGGATACAAGAACACTAACGGCACCTGGCAAATTGCTCCAAAATACCAGGTGGCCTTCGCTTTTCAGAAGAGCGACCGCAAATTTGCCGTGGTGAAATACGATGGCCGCTGGGGCTGCATCGACGTTGCCGGCAACATGATTGTCCGCAACATCTTCCCCACCCAGGAGGAGGCCCAGGAGGCCGGCAACCAGTGGTATGCCGCCGAGGAACCCGGCAAGTGGATTTATCCCGCCCAGAACAACCACGACGGCCTGTGGGGCTTTGTGAACTACTACGGCGAGTGGAAGTTCGAGCCCGTCTATCAGCGTGCCGGCCATTACTACGGC
This sequence comes from Bacteroidales bacterium, assembly GCA_045642445.1. GTDB lineage: Bacteria > Bacteroidota > Bacteroidia > Bacteroidales > P3 > Colimorpha. The sequence goes on from JAZUIX010000208.1 coordinate 731, forward strand.
ACCGACCCCATGAGTTTCGCCCCTGTGAAACAGGAGGGCCGCTGGGGCTGCATCGACGCCAAGGGCATCTTGGTCATCAACAATGTCTTTGAATCGGAAGAGGACGCCATAGAGGCCGGCCAGCAGTGGATTGTGGGCCGCCACTACGACACGTGGCGCATGGTGGTAACCAACCCCAAGAACGAGAGCCGCTACGGCATCGTCAACTACCTCGGCCGCTGGGTCGTCCAGCCCGAATATCAGATGATCCGCCAGTTTGCCGGCGAGCACAACTATGTCTACACCCAAGCCAAAATTCGCAACCGCTGGGGCAACATTGACCGCAACGGCCGCGTAGTGAGCGACTTCATCTTCTCCAAAGAGTCCGACTGTGTGTATGCTCTGTCGCAAATAGAGCATGGCCGCCCCCTCGACGAATGGCGTCTGCCCGAGATGCGCACCGACACCAACCTCTGGGGTTGGGTGAAACCTAACGGCGAATGGGCCATACAGCCGATATACCTCGAGGTGTCCAACTTCCCCAACGACACGGGTCTTTTCGCCACGGCCAAGTGCGACAACGGCTTCTGGGCCAGCATCGACGCCGATGGCCGCCTGCTCTCCAAGCCTGTGTTCATCCTCTCCAGCGAAGCCGCCAAGGCCGGCAAGGAGTGGGACGACAACCAGAAGGGCATCGAGGAGGCCGAACTGGGCCATTGGCTGCACCCCATACAGGATGTGAACACCGGCCACTGGGGATATGTGGATTTTGAAGGCAACTGGGTCATCCTGCCCCGCCTCGAGGACGCCAAGCCTTTCATCAACACCTGGAACAACCGCGTGGCTCCCGCCAAACAGGAAGGCCGCTGGGGCTGCATCGACCACACCGGCCAGTTTGTGGTAAAACCCATCTACAACAACTCCGCCGACGCCTACGTGGCAGCTCGCAGCTGGGGAGCAAAGAAGAAATTCTAATAAAAATTGAAAATTGAGAATTGAGAATTGAAAATTATTGCTGCCGCACCATTCTCAATTCTCAATTCTCAATTCTCAATTTTCAATTCTCAATTCAACAAAGTTTGGACTATATTATTAAGAACGGCATTATCGTCAACGAAGGATCGCTGCAAAAAGCAGACCTCTATATCCATGAGGGACGCTTTGTAGCCGATGCGTCACGCCTCCGCAAGCCGCAGATTTTCGATGCTGAGGGGTGCTACGTCATGCCCGGGGTCATCGACACCCATGTCCACTTCCGCGACCCTGGTTTTGCCGACAAAGCCGATTTCGCCACCGAAAGCCGTGCCGCTTTGGCAGGAGGCGTGACCTCGGTAATCGACATGCCCAATACCAATCCGCAGACCACCACGTTGGAGACTTTGAAGGAAAAGGCATGCATAGCCGCTGAAAAAAGTGCGGTAAACTATGGCTTTATGATCGGTGCCACCAACACCAACATCGACCAGCTGCTCGCCATTTCCCCTGAACGCTATGCCGCCATCAAACTGTTCCTCGGCAGCAGCACCGGCAACATGCTGGTCAACAACCAGGAAGCCCTCGACCACCTTTTCCGCGACAGCCGCAAACTCATCGTGGCACACTGCGAAGACGAGGGCATCATACAGGCCAATCTGCGCAACTTCAAACTCGAATTTGCGGGCAAAGAGGGCGAAACAGCCGCCCTGCACCCCAAGATTCGCAACACCGAAGCCTGCTTTGTGAGCACCTACAAGGCCATCGAGCGCGCCCGCAAATACGGCACCCGCCTCCATATCGCCCACATCAGCACCGCCACGGAGCTGTCGTTGCTCAGCAACCTCCCCCTCGACCAGAAGAACGTCACCGCCGAGGTGACACCCAACCACCTGTGGTTCGACGACCGTGACTACGAACGCCTCGGCAACCTCATCAAGTGCAACCCCGCCATCAAGAGCAACGACGACAGGCTGGCCCTGTGGAGCGGCCTCTTTGACGGACTTATCGACACCATTGGCACCGACCATGCCCCCCACACCTTGGAGAGCAAACAGCAGCGCTATTTCGACGCACCAGGAGGCATCCCCTCCATACAGCACTCGCTGCAGATGATGCTCGAAGGATTCTTCAACCCCGCCACCACACAACGCAACGACCACGAGGAGGTGGTCAACGAATGGTTCCCCCTCATCGTAACCAAGATGTGCCACAACCCCGCCACCCTCTTCGGCATTATGCGCCGCGGATTCATCCGCCCCGATTATTTTGCCGACCTCGTAGTAGTGGAGCCTGGCGAAACAAAAGTAGAGCATAATAATATAATGTATAAATGCGGTTGGTCGCCCCTCGAAGGACAAACCTTCCACACCCGTATCCGTCAGGTGTTCCTCAACGGTATGCCCGCCAGCCAAAGCACCCCCGCACCACTTTTATTCACGAACAAATAAACAAATACTATGATGAAAAAATTCATTCTCACCCTTCTGTCCGTAATCCTTATTGCAGGAGCCGCCAATGCAACAGGCCGCAAAAAAGCCATCGACCCCGACAATCTGCCCAAGGCCGCCATACAACTCATCCAGAAGCACTGGCCTTCGTGCGACATAGAAAGTGCCTGGATTGACGGCAAAGAATACGAGGCCCTCCTCACCGACGGCACCCTCATCGAGTTCGACAACAAAGGCACTTGGAAAGAGATGAAGTGCATGGACGGACTTCCCGTGACCTTAGTGCCGGTGTATATCACCCGCTATGTGGTCAACCGTTACCCCAAGATGCTCATCATCGACTGCGAGAAGATGAAAGGCGGCTACGAAGTGCAGCTCACCAACGGTCTTGAAATTCAGTTCGACCTCAGAGGCAACGTGACCCACGTCGACGATTAGTCCTCTCCCCTCTTCCTGCCTTACAAGGTTTTCGGTGTGATGCGTATTTTGGGACCCATATTCATACATACCAAACATTTCCCTCCCGAGCCATACAACGCCATCACCCTGTGGCCGTTTGTGTTCTACAAAAACATGAACCGCACCACACGCACACACGAAAGTATCCATTGGTATCAGCAACTCGCCCTGTTGTGGATACCATTTTATCTATTTTACTTTATCTTTTACCTCGTCGGGATTATCCGTTACCGCAACCGCGACAAAGCCTATTTCTCCATTCCCTTTGAACGTGCCGCCTACAAAGACGAACATTCCGAGAACCTCACATTCTGGAGAAAAGCCTTTGGTTGGATGAGAAAGAATTGATAATATGCACTTTACGCATTTGTAACAAAAGTGTAACCACAATGTAACTAAAGTGTAACCAACGAACAGATTTTTGTCAGTACTTTTGCATTTGAAACAATGGATAACCACAATCAAAACAAAATACTGAAACAATGAACATTATCGATTTCTTTATCATTCTTTTGAACTTTGCAGGAGCACTGGCAGTGTTTCTGTTTGGTATGAAACTGATGAGCGAGGGCCTCCAAAAAATAGCTGGAAGCAAGATGCGCTCCATTATGGGCAAAGTTACCGACGGCCCCGTGAAAGGCATACTCACAGGTGCGGCAGTAACCGCCGTCATCCAGTCCTCCTCGGCCACCACAGTCATGGTGGTCTCGTTTGTCAACGCAGGCCTTCTTTCCCTGGCGGGAGCCGTGGCCGTCATCATGGGCGCCAACATCGGCACCACGGTGACAGCATGGATCATCACCCTCTTCGGCCTTGGAGAGAGCGGCAGTGCTTTCAGCCTGCCCATGTTGTTGGGAGCCATCTCGCTGTTGTTCATGTTCTCCAAGAAGAACAAAATGAAATCCATCGGAGAGTTCGTCATCGGACTCGCTTTGTTGCTCGTGGGTATGGATTTTCTGCAACATGCCATGCCCAACCTCGAAGAGTATCCGCAACTCCTTGCCGCTGTGGGCAACCTGCCCGATGCTGGATTTTGGTCCATACTCCTTTTCGTAGTCATCGGTGCGCTGCTCACATGTTTGGTGCAATCCTCCTCGGCCATGATGGCCATCACTTTGGTCATGTGCTACAACGGATGGATAGGCCTTGATGTGGCCATAGCATTGGTCATGGGTCAGAACATCGGCACCACCATCACCGCCAACATTGCCGCCATGGTGGCCAACACCAACGGCAAAAAGGCCGCCCGAGCCCACTTGGTGTTCAATGTGGTAGGCGTCATATTCACCTTATGCGTCTTCCACCCCTTAATGAACCTCATTGCCAACATGACCAACGGCCTCTTCGGCTTTGACCCCAACCTCCCTGTCGGTGCCGAAGGCTATAGCCCCGAAGCCATCCCCATGGCCCTCTCCATTTTCCACACCTTCTTCAATGTTGTCAACACCCTCATCCTGGCTTGGTTCATTCCTGTCATTCTGAAAATTGTTGACTGGATGGTGCCCGTCAAAGCCAACGAGGACGAGGAAGAGTTCCGCCTACGCTATATCAGCGGACATTGGATGAACACCGCCGAGCTGAACATGGAGGCCGCCAAGAAGGAGATAGAAGATTTCTCGAAACGGGTGCTCCGAATGTATACATTCCTTCCCTCTTTACGCACCGCCAAAGACGATGAAGAGTTTGACAAAACCGTCGAGCGGATAGAGAAATACGAAGAAATCACCGACCGCATGGAGATGGAGATTTCGCAATTCCTCACCAGGATTTCCGAGGGCGACCTCTCACAAGAGGGTTCCCAGCGAATCAGTGCCATGCTTCGCATTGTCGACAACCTTGAAAGTATCGGCGACACTGTCTACCAGATAGCCATGACCCGTAAGAACAAGCGTGAAACCGCCGTGCATTTCGACCAACACCTCAACGACAACCTCGAACACATCTCCACCCTCGTGCAGAAGTCGCTCGATGTGATGGACACCAACCTCTGCGGTGACTATGACCATATCGACCTCACCGCAGCCAACGAGGCCGAAGGATCTATCAACCACTATCGTGACCAGCTCCGTATCGAGCACCTCGACGCCCTCAAGAACGGCACCTACGGCTTCGGTGTGGGCAATGCCTACAGTAGCCTCTATGCCCTTTACGAAAAACTCGGCGACTACGTCATCAACGTCAGCGAAGCCATCGGCAAGAAATTCGTGGAAGAGTGACTTGTGATTAGTGACTTGTGATTAGTGACTTGTGACTTGTGATTAGGTGGCACTGCCCTCCCAGTCACAAATCACAAGTCACTATTCACATCTCATATTTTTTTCGTATTTTTGTAAATACGAATTTAATATATAGTGCTATGAAACGCGTTGGTTTATTGTTATTTGCAGCATTTTCGATGCAAGGATTTGTTTTTGCACAGACCTCTTGTCCGCCCATCACAACACTACCTTACATCGAAACTTTTGAAGATTATCGAGCGAATATTTATGACACTGCATTTCCCGTAAACTGCTGGAAACGATATACTGATAACATCACTTTTCAATCACCACCCTTTATCTCTAACACCAATTATATCACTAACATAGACAACATCTGTCTTGGTTGGAATTTAGATTACACGATGCCTTTTCATTGTGTCATGCTCCCAAAAATCGACAGTACCCTCCACCCCATAAACACACTGGAACTTTCGTTCTGGGCTTTCGGCGAAATGGATTTTGCCATCGGGGTCATCACTGATGACGAACAAATCTCTACCATAAATTATTACGACACCGTAAATATTCACGGCAACTACGGCAACTTCACCAAATACACCGTATATTTCGACAACTACAATGGTCCTCACGGCCGTTTCGTCATTGTGCCAATCTCGGGATACTTTTCTTATCTGGCCTATATGGACAATGTGGAAGTGGATGTGATAAACCGATGCCCCAGCGTCAACACATTCATCACCACCGCAGGTTCGGGCAGTGCCTACGTTAATTGGACTATCGATTCCAATACATACCATTCTGCGCAAGGCTACCACGTCAGGACCATCGAACGCAACAGCCGTACCCTCGTTGACACTCAGTATACCACCCACCCATGGGCACTGATTGACGACCTGGACACCAACACCGATTACCTCACCCTCGTAGGGACAGTGTGCAACGACAGCGCCGCAATACGATGGGACAGCACCACTTTCTTTACTCAAAAGATATTATTCTATATTGACGGGAATATACGCGTAATTCCAGGAAAGCCTTTGGTATATGTAGACAGCACTTGGTCCGACAGTATACGCATCTTCTGGTCCAAAGCCTTCCATGAAACGCAGTGGGAACTGGCCTATCAAGAAGACAACCAAACCGAATGGGTTATTGCCGACACCATTGATTCAGGTCTTCAAAGATACACCTTCACCGACCTCACCCCTGGCACCCTATACTATCTGCGGGTCACGCCTCTCAATGTTGACCATACCCAAAGTGCCAGCATTTCCGCCTCTACCGAATGTGGCGACTACAACCTACCCATTGTCGAGAATTTCGAGGGCTTCATATCCTCTGTTTCCAAACCTTGTTGGACAAGGACTTCGTTCCTTCTCTCTGACATCCGTCACTCAGGCCATTATTCGGTAGGGTTCCAACAATTGGTAGCGCCCTCCTCCTCCGACCTCCCCATCAACGAACAGATGCTTAGTTTCTGGGGCTATACGCGCACCTCCGGCACCTATTTCATCATCGGAGTGTGGGACACTACTGAATCCAACAATGTGGCCATCATCGACACCCTCTATTTCGACTGCAACCAGGAGTGGCGATTATTCACGCTGACACCAGCCGACTATACCGGCACAGGCAACCGCTTTGTCATTATTTCAAGTTCTAACGACAACCGTGTCGACGACTTGCGCATTGACTCTATTCCCGAATGTCCTCAACCTCTCAACATTCATATTGACAATGTGGGTACCCATACCGCACAATTGTCTTGGCAGAACCATAATGCTTACAGTTTCGAGATTGATTTTTGGCCCGACTACGACACCACAAACATCACCACTTGGGGCATCTACATCGACGACAGCGTCGTCCTTACAGGCCTACAACCCGCCACGCGTTACTCTGTTCGAATGAGGTCGCACTGTCCTGGCGGCGACACCTCGCAATGGTCGCAGACCTTTTTCTTCACCACTGGCTGCATGTCCATCACTTCGCTCCCGTATATCGAAAATTTCCGCCGATGGAGCGTCAACCACGACATGCCCGCCTGCTGGGGCAGCAACTGGACGCTGCCCAACGTCACCATTGTGTCCCGCCAGCCCATCATCTTAGAAACCTCTACCGACACAGCGACGAGCCACCCTGCTCTTCGTCTGATGAACGAACACTATCATCAAGACACTTACGTCTCACTTCCTCAAACCGACTCTTCCTCCTTATCAATTTCCAACACAGAGTTGTACTTGCACGGATGGCGTAAGGAACTCTCTGACAACCACAACTATCCCTTGTTGGTGGTAGGTGTCAGTGTCACCGACGATGGTTCCCTTTTCACCCCAGTCGACACACTGTTGTTGGACACAGTGCCGAGGTTATACGAGATTTCTTTCGACAATGTTCCTCCCTCAGCAGGCAAATACGTCACTTTGTTGGTCAAAAGTAGAAACAACAACTACTATCACGAAATCTATATCGACAGCATCGCCCTCACAAACATTCCCATTTGTGCACGCCCCATCCATATCACCGCCTCCAACATATCACCCAACAGTGCCGACATTGCTTGGCACGACCGCTCCGAGGCACCAGAATGGCAGATAGAATATGGCCCTCGAGGCTTCGCCCTGGGATCGGGCACCCGCATCACCGTGACCAGCAACCCCTACCAACTCACCGGTCTCAGCCATGCCACCTATTACGACTGCTACATCCGCAGCATCTGTTCCGAAACCGACACCTCCGAGTGGTCGCTCGACTATTGCACCTTCACCACCTTGCAATTTCCAGCCCCTACTCCCTACCACTACGATTTTGAAGACTCCACCGAGTGGCACAACTGGCAGACCTGCAGCTATCAGGCCGACTGGTGCCGTGGCACTTTCCCCGACTACGACGGTAACCACTCCATCTATATCTCCACCGACCACGGCATCACCTCCTCCGTTCCCGCCCAAGGCCCTGCCAATGCCGCCATCTATCGCGACATCGACTTTGGCAACAGCGACAGCACCTGGCTGCTCTCTTTCCGTTCCAAAGTTGTCGACAACATGAATATCACAGCCCAAGGCTTGGTTGTCTATATCGTCGACCGTGACCAATACATCACCGCCGTCACCCGCGACGATGAGACCCCCTGGGGCCCCATCAGCAGCATGGATCCTTTGATTGAACCTGTCAACAACGTCGGCTGGTACACCTTCACCGCCGACCTCGACACCATCCACGGCATCCACCGCATAGCCTTCTTCTGGTACGACACCCGAATTTACTCCTACGGCACCATCTACACCGGCAAACCTATAGCCGTCGACGACATCGATATTTCCCACGAAGGTTGCCACCGTCCCTTCAACCTCTCCCTCACCGATGTCACCACCAACACCGCCGACATTGAATGGTTCGGTCCCTCCGATGCCGACTACGAGGTTACCTACCGTGCTTTTGTAAACGGCCACACCTACCTCGACACCGTCCACACCAACCGCATCCATTTCACCAACCTCGCTGCCGGCACACGTTACATTATGAGCGTGCGCAAACTCTGCGGCAGTGCGGTGTCTAATCCATCCATCGACTACCCCTTCAGCACCCTCGTCTGCGACGATGGCCGCACCGACACCATCGCCAACACCTCCTCCACAACCACCTCCAAGAACATCCCCTTCAGCACAAACGCTTCCTACAGTTACTCTCAGCAGATCTTCGAATCCTCCGAGGTGGGGGACGCGGGGGCCATCCACGCCATCTCCTTCCGCTGTCCCTCCAGCTTCAACCTTGTCAACCGTAGCAATTGCGCCATCTATCTCGGCCACACCAACAAAGATCATTTCAACAACCAATACGACTGCATCGACCCCGGCGAACTCGAACTGGTCTATCTCGGCGCCATACAATACGTCTCCGGCTGGACCACCATCATGCTCGACAGTCCTTTCGAATACGACGGATCCAGCAACCTGGTGGTAGCCATCGACGACAACTACGGCACTTCTTCCAGCTACCGCATCACCTTTGCCGTCGACCAAACACCTGACTACAAATCCATCTGCTACAAAAGCTCCTCTTACAATTCCGAAAACCCCATGCCTTTCTCGCTCGAACAGCTCCAGGAATTTTCTGGCACCAAAACCGCCTATACCCTTCGCAACCAAATGGTGTTCCAATTCTGCCAAAACCAGCTCTGCGGGCAACCCCGACTGTTGGCCCCCATCGTGCGAGCCGACCGTGTACGCCTTCGCTGGCGCAACGAACACGCCGACCACTACACCGTCTCCTACCGTCTTCGCAGCAGCAACAGCTGGACCGATTTCGACGCCCCCGTCTACGACACCACCTTCGTCATCCGCAACCTCCTCCCCGAAGCCGAATATGTCTATCGCTTGCAAAAGTTTTGCACCGACGGAACTGTCTCCAACTACACTTTCGGCACCTTCGCCACTCGCATCCAGAGCGACTGTCTGCCTTTGGAGAATCCCCGGGTCGATCGTGTCACCAACCATAAAGCCTTTCTCTCCTGGGATCCCGACCAAAACAACATCTCCTACGACCTCCATGTGTTCAACACCTGGTTCGACACCATCACCCATAGCGCCCTCGCCCACGACAGCGTGAGCGACCTCCAGATAGGCCTCACCTACTACGCCACCGTGCGAGCCTACTGCGTCAACCACGACCAGCCCTGCGAATGGAGCGACACCATCGCCTTCACCACCCAGACCTGCCCCGATGTCAGCAACGTCACCTACAGCTCCTTGGAAGGCAACAGCGTCACCCTGGATTGGGAGTGCGACAGCAATGTGTCGCTGTGGGAAATACAGTACGGCATACCGGGCTTCTCGCAAGGCTATGGCACCACCTGCATCGCCGACCATCACCCCTTCGTGCTCCGCGGCCTCACAGGCGAGAGCAGCTACGAGCTCTATGTTCGCAGCATCTGCGACCGCGACTGGTACAGCGAGCTTTGGTCCAACCCCATCTATTTCACCACCCCCTACAGCAGCATCAACGCCCCCGAGGCCTCTGTCCTCTTCACCATCACACCCAATCCTGCCCACAACGAGGCATCCATCGACATCTCCTCACCCCTCCTTGCCAACAGCCACATCCGCATCTGCGATGCCGCGGGACGTGAAATTAAGCAAATACCCATTTCGCAAACCCATCTCACCCTTGACCTCAGCGACTTCGCCTCAGGGGTCTATTTCGTCACTCTTGTCACCACACAGGGCAGCTGTGTGCAAAAACTAATCATTGAATAAACCCGATATGACATTCCTCCCCATAACCCTCGAAGAGGTCAAACGCTTAGGCTGGGACCAGGTCGACATCATCATTGTCTCCGGCGACGCCTACGTCGACCACCCCTCTTTCGGCACCGCCGTGATAGGCCGCGTGCTCGAACATGCCGGCTACCGTGTGGCCATCATCCCCCAACCCAACTGGCGCGACGACCTGCGCGACTTCCGCAAATTCGGCCAGCCGAGGCTCTTCTTCGGCGTCACCAGCGGCGTCATGGACTCCATGGTCAACCACTACACCGCCGCCCGACGCCTACGCCACGACGACGCCTACACCCCTGGCGGCGCCTTCGGCTTCCGCCCCGACTACGCCACCTACATCTATACCCGAATCCTCAAAGACCTCTACCCCGACACCCCTGTCGTCATCGGTGGCGTCGAAGCCTCCATGCGACGCCTGGCGCACTACGACTATTGGAGCGACACCCTCAAACCCTCCATCCTCGCCGAGTGTCCCGCCGACCTGCTCGTCTACGGCATGGCCGAGAAAACCATGGTGAAGATTGCCAACCTCCTCGCCGACGGCGAGCCGCTCTACAAGCTCCACCAGCTCCCACAAGTGGGTTTTTGCCAAGAGCAAGTCCCCAACCGCACATCCGAGGCACCCATCATCCTCCACACCTACGTCCAATGCCTCAAATCCAAACGTGCCCAAGCCGAAAACTTCCACATCATCGAGCAAGAGTCCAACAAGATAGCCGCCACCACCCTCATCCAGGAACACACCATCGGCAGCCGCACCTTCCAAGTGGTCATCAACCCGCCCGAGCCACCCATGACCACCGACGAGATCGACGCCTCCTTCGACCTGCCCTACTGTCGCCTGCCGCACCCCAAATACAAAAAACGCGGCACCGTCCCCGCCTACGAGATGATCAAAAACTCCGTCAACATCCACCGCGGCTGCTTCGGCGGCTGCTCCTTCTGCACCATCTCGGCCCACCAGGGCAAACAAATCGTCTCGCGCAGCGAAACCTCCATCCTCAACGAAGTGCGCACCCTCGCACAACGCGACGACTTCAACGGCGTCATCACCGACCTCGGCGGCCCCTCGGCCAACATGTACCGCATGAGCGGCCGCAACAAAGCCCTCTGCCAAAAATGCCCCCGCTACAGCTGCATCCAGCCCTCGATATGCAAAAACCTCGACGACGACCACACCCCGCTGCTCCAACTCTACCGCAAAGTACAATCCGTCCCAGGCATCAAACACGTCTATATCGGCAGCGGCATTCGTTGCGACCTCTTCACCAACGACAACCACGGCCACGAATACTTCCACCAGGTGGTGCTGCACCATGTCAGCGGACGACTCAAAGTGGCCCCCGAGCACACCAGCGACAAAGTGCTCCGCCTCATGCGCAAACCCACCTTCGACCTCTTCATCAAAACCAAAGCACAGTTCGACGCCATCTGTCGTCAAAACGGCCTCCGCTACCAGCTCATCCCCTACTTCATCAGCTCGCACCCAGGGTCGCAGCTCAAAGACATGGCCGACCTCGCCGTCGAGATGAAACGCCTCGGCTACCGTCTTGAGCAGATACAGGACTTCACCCCTACCCCAATGACCCTCAGCACCGAGATGTACTACACCGGTCTCAACCCCGAGACCCTCGAACCCGTCTATGTCGCCACCCGACCCGACGACAAGAAAGAGCAGAACCTCATGTTCTTCTACTACAAGAAAGAGTGCCAACCCGCCCTCCGCCAAGCCCTCCGCCGCAACCACCTGGAAAACTACATCGACAAACTCGGCTTGAGATAAAAACGAAGTACGAGTTAGTGAATTGAGAACTGTGCCTTTGCACCTTGTTGGCTTCGCCAACTTTGGAGACTGGGCGTTTCAAAAGTCGAGAGCAGAAACAAAGCTTGCTTTGGTTATGCCGAGCTGCACACACTTTTGAAAGGCCCAGTCTTAATGCTTGCGTAAGCAAGCGAGAGCAAAATGTAGAATTAAGAATAAAGAGTATAGCGGCAGCCAATTCTCAACTTTCAAAAATCGCGTTACATTGCAAAGTGACTATGCATTATAGCATCTAACCACCTGATTCAAAACGCCTCCATAGTATATTATAATTCTGGTAGTATCTCCAAAAATGCCAAAAAAGTAACAAAAACAACCTCAATCAAGCCCCAAAATAGCCAAAATCGAACACGATAACCCTTCAAAATGCAACTGAAACCATCAAATATGATTCAAAAACCAACGTTTTCGTTAAGCCGAGAGCAGAGGGAAAGCTTGCTTTC
>JAZUIX010000209.1:0-13690 GCA_045642445.1 Bacteroidales bacterium
CGGTGACGCCACCGCAGTGGGCCAATCGTTAAAGCTCAAGTATCCGTTGCTGTTGACCTCACACGCTCCATCGAGCACCTGCCAGCAGGAAAAATCATTGCTGAAATCCACCACCCACGGCAGCGTGTCTTGCACGGGACATACCCGCACATGGACAGTATCGGTGAAGGAGCCGTAGGTGTTGCTGACGGTAACGATAATGGTATCAACTCCCACGCCACTATATGTGATGTTCACCTGTGGCCCGCTACCGATAATATTGGCCATGCCGAGGGTGGCCATCGTGGACTCCCATTGGTAGCTGAGCCCTACGGTATCGCCCTCGGTGAGGTTCACCGTGGCGGTGACGGTGTCGCCCTCATAGACCCGCGCCGCCGAGGTGGCAAGGCTGCCCACCAGTTCACTCGTATAGCGTATCTCTATGTCGTCAATGTATATGTATTTCCCACTCTCATAGCTGCTACCGGTCCACGCCAGGCGGATGGTCTGCCCGGCCAACGGCTCCAGGTCGACGGTATATTGCTGGTAGGCGGTGGAGAACCCTGCCCCATTGATATAGAACAGCGTGTCGGCTGTAGCCCATACAGGGTTGGCTGCAGGCAGGGCCTTGATCAATATATGGCGGTAGTTCATATTCGTGTAGAAACTGTTGTCCCGCTTCATCCACCACAATAGCGTCAGTCCATGTGCATCGGCCGGCACCACAATGGGTTGCGATACCAACGTGTCAAATGGGTTGTACACATCGTGCGTGGTAGCACAGGCCACCCGCTGGCCGCTGTGGGCGCCGGTGGTGCGCAGGTCCCACACATTGGGTCCACTCGTAGGCATCTCCCAACAGGTGAAGCCCTGCTCGAAGCCTTCGCGCCACGGGAAGGTGGTTATCTGGCCGCAAACAATATAGCTGACCGTAGCGGTGGCGGTGCCGTAATCGGTGGTGAGGGTCACGCTGACGGTGTCCCTGCCAGCCGTCAGATAGACTATCTTCAGCGTGTCGGCGGCACTCACTATGACTGCCTCGCCTCGGGCCTCCATCGCAGACGTCCACTGCCACTGCGGATTACTCAACACGCCGGCAGTGGACACCGCCACCATCTCCACTGTGTCGCCGGCATCGACATTACCTGGCACTTGTATTGCCACGCTGGGTGCAGTAATCACCTCAATGCCCACATTATCTATGTATGCGTAAACACCACCTCTGCCAAAGCGTTGGAAGGCCACCCGTACACGATGGCCCGCGTAGGCATAGAGCTGCAGTTGGTGGCGTTGGAAGTTCTGCTCATGGTCCTCTATCGTGGCCAGCGTCACCCAGGCCGCGTTGGTGTCAACCGCATCAGTGGTGTCGCACACCAACAGGCGCACCCGTACCTTCGGGGCCCCATTGGATTGGTAATCCCAACGCATAGTAATTCCCTCGACATCGGGCAGTTCCACCGGAGGCGTAATCAGCCACTCATTGTAGATAGCAGACGACGAAGAGCTGTAGCCTGTGCGCATGTAGCTGTTGTTGCTGGCCGTCTGTCGCTGCCAGCTGAGGCTATAATTCGAATAGGCTTTCTGCCAGCAGTTGTCGCTGGCTGCCAGCTGGAAGTCGTCAGCCCACGGCAGCAAATGCACAGTGCCGCATCCCGTGGTAAAGGAGAACGGGCGCACTCGAAAACTGCTGTCACCCACGCCACAGACGGTTTGAATGGTACCATTATAAACGGTGGTGGGGTTGATGCCGCTGAACAGCAGTAACGTATCGCTCACCAGCGTATCCAACCCCATGGCAGGAATACACAACCGACAAACCAAGCCACCAGCCGACAAACTGAGCATCGTGCTGTCGGGATTGCTGCTGAGAGCCGTCACCGTCGGCGGTGCCGGACAAGCCGCACTGTCGGGAGTAAAGATGTAGCAACGTCCCTCCTCGGGCCACACTCCAGCTGCATTCACCGGCACCGGCGTGGAAGCAAAGCGCTGCACCGAGTGGTTGGCAAAGTCGAGGAAGAGCATATCGGTGTTACTCTTGGCCAGGCCGGGCTGCGTAGTCGGCAGTTCGCTGATGCCTTCCGACGGACCGTAGACCAACCACACCTCGCCTGTAGCCTCATGCAACTGCGTCTGCCAGCTAACGAATGTGTTGGTATGCTGGTAAATCGCCAATCGGTGCTCTACCACCAACACACGGCTGCCTGCCGTCCCTATGATGGCGCAGCGGATATAGCAGCTCGTGTCTGCCATACCACGCAAACCGAGGCCGTCAATCTTGGGCATCACTGAGGCCGACGAAAGGATACTGGTGCCGCTCTGAGTAACCGTAATCCTGGCACCCAACCGCACTGCACCCATCAGATTGGTGCCAAAGGTGGTGTAGTCGGTTCCGGCAAAGGGAAAAGTGAAACCAATGTTGGTCAATAGAGAGCCGAACCCACCACTTGTTGTCCATCCGCTTGCTGGCGGCGTTACCAGTGCCGAGTCCACGCCCGTGATGTCAATCCACGCCGTCTCATCCACCCTTGTGGCAAAGCGGTAATTGTCTATCAGCGTCTGTGCCCGCAGGGATAGCCCATGTGACATTGCGACTATCACAAAGAGCAGTACGGTCAGTTTTTTGATGTTTTTGGTCATTGAATTGATGTTTTATGATTATTGCTGTGACTGATACGTTCTCTTTCTAAGGTGGAAGAGATGTTTTGGTGTTCCAGGTCGGAGAGCAGGATGACTGTCTCAATGGCAGGGTCGAGGGTTCTGTTTACTGCGGCAACAGTCTGCTCGTAGGCTAAATCTTCGGCATTGCGGACACCTCGGAGTATACACTCGGCACCAATTCGGTGACATAAATCTATGGTCATGTCGCTGTAGGCAACGGCTTCAACACGAGGCTCGTCGGCAAAAACTGCTTGGATTCGGGCAATACGCTCGTCGGTGGTGAACATATATTTTTTGTCGCTGTTGACACCCACACCAATATATATCTTGTCAAAAAGTTTTAATCCACGGCGTACTATGACTTCGTGTCCTGTTGTAAATGGGTCGAAAGAGCCTGGGAATAGTGCGATCATAATCAGTTTTGGGTTTGAAACTTCCTCTGCTTTGAAGGTGGGTTCTATAAATTGATTTCTTGGGATTTTGAGTTGGTTTTGGAACAGATTGCTGAGCGGAACGAGGAAGCGTAGCGGGCTATGAGAAGAAAGCCTGTGGCTTTCGATAGCGTTCCGTAGGACGATAAGCGAAGCGAAATCGAGCGGTGAACAAAAAGTGATAAACCTGTCAAAGCTGAGTGCAGAGGCCAAGCTCGCTTGGACTTTGCCGAGGCCAAGACAGGTCTGCAAAGCAAACAGCAAGATGCCGGAAAACGCCCGAAATCGCAGAAAAGTATTTTATTTTTCATTATCTTCATACGTTGAATTTATAGAACCCACCTTAACACACTCCTTTCGGGTGTTGTTATTCTTTGCTGTATTCAAAACGGACGGTGATGTTTTGACAGGTGAGGCGGGTCGAGGGAACCCAATCTTCATCGTGTATAGGGGTGACGATGCGTAGTTGGGCATAGTTGGCATGACGTGTGGAGAGACGCATTTCCTTGGACATATCTATATGGTATAGCGTATTGGGCTTTAACTCTCCTGTATTGATAAATTTGACAATCTTATCGCTGCTCCACAAAGTGTCTTCACCTTGCAATGAAAATTCAAGGTTCATATATTGGTTTGGTTGGAGAGTGTCGGCTAAAATAACATCGGCAGAGAGGGTCAACCGAACATGAGAACAGCCTTCGGTGTTTTGCAATTTGGTGAGAGGCATCAAGTCGAAGTAGGCATACCCTGCCTCGCTGGGTTTTCGGTTGGGAGAGACACATTGCACGGCTGTGGTGTGGCGATAGGTTTGGACATGGTCGTAGTGATTCCGAGGATGTAGAGGATGACGAGTGAGGCGGTCTTTATAATAGGTGTATTGGTATAGATAGCGCATGAGGCCGAGTTGCTCAGCACATTGTTGGCGAAGGTCGGCATCGTCGCATGGAGTGAGACGAAGACCTTCTCCGATGGTGTAAAGGCGGTCTGCAGACCCATTGTAATAACAGTTGTGCCACACAAGTTCGTCCATGCCCCGGTTATAGTTGACGATGAGCATGGTCTTGGGGTCGGGTTGCAAGCCACTACCTAACCAATGAACGGTGGGAGGCATCGTAATACCAAAATTGTCGGCCATGAGACGACACAAAGAGGGGGCAATGTCGTTATGAGTGACGAGATGGGTGAAAGTGTGGGAAGCGGAAAGCATAGGTGACCAGATAATAAGGGGGACATGGTGGAAGTCGAGGGCATCGCGTCGACCCGTGCCGTAGGCATGGTCGCCAGTGATGACGAAGATCGTATTGGAGAAGTCGTGAATGCGGCTGTACTGACGAAAGAAACGACGGAGACAGTCGTCGGTGTAACAAGCTGCGGCATGATGGCCATCATTCTCTTTTCCTTGGATGCGTTGTGCTCGGGCGAGATATTGCTGCTGGAGATTTTTATCGCCCAAATCCAAAGGCTCGTGCATGGTGAGGGTGGTGATGAGGTTGCATTGCGGCTGAGAGGGTTGCTCAGAGATCACCTCTAAGGTGCGCTGGAGCAGTTTGCCGTCGTGATAACCCCAATAGTTGCCGTCAATCTTATTCTCGTGCGCCCGATATTCGTCGAAGAAAGGGGAAAGATAGTCGACCCGCTGGGCGGTGAGATATTCGTATATGCAATCGAAGGTAAAATAACCCGCATAGAAGGCATTGGTGCGATAAGCATTGTTGCCGAGAATGGAGAGAAGTGAGTTGTGCTGCGGCATTGTGCCAAACTGGAAGCCTTTGGGGCCACCCACAGAGCCTGTGATAGCAGGCACGGCGCCATAACTGCGCACTGTTGTGGAGAGACAATTAGGAAAATAAAGGCCACTCCCAGCCAAGCTGTCGATGAAAGGCATAAGACCTGTCTGCATAAGGTCGGAACCCATCGACTCGACCAGGATTATCACCACATTGGGCTTATTATCGCCTTGTGGGAAATACTCGCCTAAGAAGTTAGATGTGGCATCGGTGCGATCCAAAGGATATTGTGGGTCGTCGGGCGAGAACTCGGGATGGGAGGCCAAGAGACGGGCCATTTTGTCGGCATCATAACTGACTTCGTTTTGGAGAAACTCGTCAGAACGAGTGTAACGGTTTTGTCGGAGATAGACAAGACTGTCGGAAAGAAGGTAGTGGGTCTTGGTGATAATGACATTGCCGTACTGATGATAGAGTAGGTTCTCCATCTGGAAAAAGAGTGAGAGGAGGAAAAAGAGCAGCGTCACCACTCCTATGGGCCAGCCGCCCCAATGGTGCCGTACCACCCAATTGCCCAATACAAGCATAACTGCCAAGAAGAGCACAATAGCCACAATCGGCATCACCACCCCCACGGCTCCTACTACAGCCATGAGTGTTTCGGACAAAGGACGAGCCAAAAGTTCGCTGCCTAAAAGGAATCCGTTGTGGAAAAGATACAGCGTCAATCCTAATTCTGAGATAAGAAGGATGGCAAAGATCACCGAGGCCACATATTGTGCCGCTTTGGGAGCAAAACGATTGATGAGCAGGTAGAGAAATCCGACAATAATGATAGACCAAGAGGAGAAAACAAGGTTGTAGACCAAAGTGTTGACAATAACTTTTCCAACATGATCGTCGATGGTGGAGAAAGATAATTCCACCACCTTCATGACCAACATGAGCACCAAAAAGAGGGCTGCTATGGCAAAGAAAGGTTGGAGACGCTGCAGGATCGGTTGTTTTATTGGTCTTGTCTTCATCTCTTGTATCTTTAATTCTTGTGTCTCTAATTACAAGTAGGGCCACCAGAAAGGCAGCCCTACATTGAAAAATGAAAAAACACTTGTTATTCTTTGATAGCAGAAATACCGGGGAGGACTTTGCCTTCGAGGTATTCAAGCATGGCACCACCACCAGTGGAGACATAGCTCATCTGGTCGGCGAGGCCCATCTGTTTGACAGCGGCCACGGAGTCGCCACCACCAACTGCTGCAAAACAGCCCTGTTTGCAAGCTTCGGCCACACATTTGGCGATTTCGTTGGTACCTTTTGCGAAAGCGGGCAATTCAAACACACCTGCAGGACCGTTCCAAAGGATGGTCTTGGAGGACATGATGACGTCGCGGAGCATCTTGCAGCTCTCGGGACCGCAGTCCATCGACTCCCAACCATCGGGAACTGCATTGGAGGGGACAATCTGAGTGTTGGCATCGTTGGCAAATTTGTCGGCGATAACGCTGTCGGTGGGGAGATAGTACTTCACACCATGAGCGTCCATCTTCTTCATCAGTTCGATGGCGAGGTCCATCTTGTCGTCTTCACAAATGCTGTTACCGATCTTGCCACCGAGGGCCTTGGTGAAGGTGTAACGCATACCACCGATGATAACCATATTGTCGACCTTGTCGATAAGGTTCTCGAGGATGCCGATTTTGCTGCTGACCTTGCTGCCACCGATAATGGCGGTGAAGGGACGCGGAGGATTCTGCATCAGTTTCTCAAGGTTGCGGACCTCGTTCTCCATGAGGAAACCAAAGTATTTGTCGTTGGGGAAGAAACGAGCGATAACGGCGGTGGAGCTGTGCTCACGGTGTGCTGCACCAAAGGCATCGTTGATGTAGCAGTCACCAAGTTTGGAGAGCTGTTCTGCCAATTCTACGCCACCCTTTGTCTCTTCGGGATAGAAACGGATATTCTCGAGGAGGAGCACTTCGCCGGATTTGAGGTTCTTGGCCATCTCTTCGACCTTGCCTTCACCAAGGAGTGCCTGGGTGAACTGGACAGGGCGGTTGATGAGGGTCTCCAAATATTTGGCAACGGGTTCGAGGGTCAGTTCGGGCTCAAAGCCACCCTTCTTCGGACGGCCAAAGTGTGCCATGATGATGATGGAAGCACCGTCGGCGAGGAGTTTGTTGATGGTGGGCAGAGACTCACGCATACGGGTGTCGTCGGTGATGTTTTTCTTATCGTCCATAGGGACGTTGAAATCAACGCGAAGCAGGACTTTGCGACCGTTGAAGTTGATGTCTTTGATGGATTTCATATCGTTTAATTTAAAATTGTTTCTATTCTTTTTGTGAATCGTGAATTGACAAATGTTCGGCTATCACTATTCTGCATGATGAGGCTCTGCAACAGCCATGCCGATGTAGAGCGAGGTGAGCATGGTGAAGACGAAGGCCTGGATGTAAGCCACAAGGCATTCCAGCACGTCGATGAAGACGCTGAAAAGCACAGAGACCACAGAAACACCTGCACCAACACCAATAGAAAGACTATTGCTCATGATGAAAATCAGGGTGACGAATCCGAGGATGACAATATGGCCTGCGGTCATATTGGCAAAAAGTCGGATCATCAGCACGATGGGCTTTGTAAACACACCCACCACCTCGATGAGAGGCATCAAGGGGAAGATTTTCAACCATGCAGGAACACCTGGGGTGTTGAAGATGTCAATCCAATAATGCTTGTTGCCGCTGAGGTTGGTGATGAAGAAGGTGATGAAAGCCAGCGTAGCCGTAACGGCAATATTGCCGGTAACATTGGCACCAGCGGGGAAGAAAGGTATCAGACCCATACAGTTGCTGAAGAAGATAAAGAAAAACAACGTCAGCAAGTAGGGCAGATATTTCTCATAGTGCTTCTCTCCTATCATGGGACGGACAATGCTGTCACGCACAAAGACCACCAAGAGCTCCACAAGCGACTGGATACCGTGGGGGGCTTCGTTTTCATGACCTTGGTAGGCTTTCTTTGCAGCCATGACAATGACGATAAGCAGGATGCAGATAATCATGATGGCAGCAGGAACCTTTGTGATGGAAAGGTCGAGAGGTTTGACCTGATTGCCTGCTTCATCGAGCATAACCTCACCGTTCTCATCAACACACACAATCTCCTCTTTCTCGATGCCGCCACCCACAAGGCGGTAGCCCTTGTAGTCGGCATGACCGTGGTGGAAACGCGAGGACATGAAGACATCGAGGTGACCATTGTTGACCAAGATGATCGGCAGCGGAATAGCCACAGCGTGTTCCTCACCACTCTTGTCGAAATAGTCAAAGAGGTGCCAGGAGTGAGCGTCGGTCACATGGCCGATGATGATGGAGCCCGGGTTGAAGGATCCCTCTTCGTTTTCGGCATCAAGGTCTACAGCCACTTGGTCTTGAAACGCCTCGTCAACCTCCAATTGGTCGACAGCCACGCAGTTGTGGGAGATATTCTCATCTGCTGCCAATTCGACAGTTTTCTGAGCTTGAGTCGAAAATCCGATAAACAGCGTCAAGGCTATCAATAAGATGGTTTTACATTTCATAGTGTAATCTATTTGTCAAACTATTCTGTTGTTTTAGATGTGCTGTTGAAGATATCAATCTGCAACGAGTCGAAAAGTCCAAGTTGGTTTTGTGGCTCAGCATTGGATAGCTGCAACTTGTATTCGCGCAAATACTCGCGCAAGATGCGTCGCATGGCGTCAGGGCGTGTGAGGCCGTGTTCCTTGGCATAACACGCCAGCAGTTTGCCCTCCCGCTCTGGGAGGGCGATGCTGATGCGTTTATTTTTATGCGTCTTGGACTTCTGCATGGTGTTAGAGTTGAAAACCATTTTGCGAAAGCAGGCTCATCGTCTGCTCAGCACGTTGATTGTCATTGAGCACATTGACAGCAATCTCGTGGAGACCGTAAACAATCTGGGCTGTCTCCTGCAAGTTTCCTGCCACACCTGCCGACTTGTTGGTCTTGGCATACTGAGTATAGTAAGCCATATCTTGATTGTAGTAAGTAAAGATTGCATCCCACAGTTGGGCGGCCTTTTCCTTGCCGTAAACATCATAATAGATGTCAATCATCATGACGCTATACTTGTCGTATACGAAATTGGGTGCGGGGAAGAACTTCTCGCTGAGGTCGAGCATCTGACGGGCGCGAGCGGTGTCGCCTTTGAACACAAGTTCTTTGGCAGCCACAGCAAATGTCTGACGCTGCACGGTGCCCATATTCATACTCACGGGATCAACATAGATGTCGGCATTGAGGTTGCCCCATGCCAACGGCTGCATCTCGCCCGAAGCATCCTTGTAGCCATTGATGAAATAGTCGTAGGATTCCTCGGTGAACGACTGCAGGGTATAATGGTTCTCGTGATTGTCGAAAAGCACGGGCTGGCCTTCCTTGGCGCGATAAGGGATAATCTTATAGTTCATACCATCCTGAACGACATATTCGCGAACAGGGGTGAACACGCGCTGGATGTAGCTCGGGTTCATGATGTTGATGTCGCGGCGGAACTTGTTGGTGCCGATGATGTCGAGCATCATAAGTTCGTGGCGGAACAGCGATCCTTTGTTGATCTGCCAACGAATCACGGGGTCAATCTTGTCCGCAATCTCGGCGGGGATAACGCCGCGTTTCACGAGGTCGGGAACATCGAGGGTAATCTTGAAATGGCTGGTGGGCAGCACTATCACCTCCTCGCCACGATTGTCGCGAGCCTTGAATTTCTCGGGATGGTCGCGCAGCAATGCCAGCACATCCGATACTTCGAGATACTCGTTGGTGCGGTCCTGCATATACACCACATCCTTGCCAAGTCCGTAGAAGTCTTTGGGCAGAGTAAACTCCACGGGGTCGGATTCGTACAGTTTGTTATACAACTGTTCGACATACCAATACATGCCCGAGAGGGTGTAGTTAAGTATGCGCACATCTGGGCGGAAGCCTTCAACCTCCTGGGCATACCACAGGGGGAAGGTATCGTTGTCGCCAAAGGTAATCAGGATGCCGTTTTCATCGACCGAGGCAAGATAATTCTTGGCAAAGTCGCGGGCGGCATACTTCTCCGAGCGGTCGTGGTCGTCCCAGTTCTCCGAGGCCATCAACACCGGCACACCCAACATGCAGAGCACGAAGACCACAGGCATGACCACCTTGTAGAGGTTCTCTTTCTTCAACAGACGGGTGATGAAGTCGGCCAAAGCCATAACTCCCAAACCAATCCAGATGGCGAAGAAGCTGAACGATCCCACGAAGGCATAGTCACGCTCACGCGGCTGGCGCGGAGGCATATTCAGGTAGATGCCGATAGCAATACCGGTCATGAAGAACATGATGAACACGATGAAGGCGTCCTTCTTGTTCCTCTTGATGTGGTAGATGAGGCCGATGATGCCCAGCAGCAACGGAAGCAGATAATAGACATTGCGGGCCTTATTCTGCTTCATGTGGTCGGGCAGGTTGTCCTGAGGTCCGAGACGGGCCTCATCAATAGCCTTGATGCCGCAAATCCAGTTACCATTCATATAGTCGCGCGTACCGTCATCGTTGAAGTAATGACCCTGGATGTCGTTTTGTCGACCAGCGAAATTCCACATGAAATAACGCCAATACATCCAACCCATCTGGTAGCCGTTGAAATACTTCAGGTTCTGAGCTGCAGTAGGCTTATGGTCGCCACGACATTTGCCGGCCCAGTACTCATAAAACTGCGGGTGACGGCGATCGTTATCGTTGCTATACATGCGGGGGAAGGTGCCCGTATGGTTCTTGCGGTAGATGAATTTCTGCTGATACGAAGCGGGGATGTAGCAATCCTTGCCCTTGGCGTTCTTGCCACGGACATACTTGGTATAGCCCTGCTCGGCATCGATGGGGTCGCCGGCGGTGTAGTACTGACCCGAGAACAGCGGCGTGTCGCCATACTGCTCACGACCCAGATATGCACGCATAGCCACAGCGTCCTTAGGGGCGTTCTCGTTGAGCGGGGTATTGGTATTGGCGCGAATCACCAGCACGAAGAAGGTGGAATAGCCAATAACCAGCATCAAGAAACCCAACACGGCTGCATTGACCACGGGACGGTTCTTCTTTTTGGGCGAAGTGTACCACAAGCCCCACACTATCAATGCGGCCAAGCATACGAAGAAGAATATGGTGCCCGAGTTGAAGGGCAGGCCCAACGTGTTGACAAAGAACACATCAAAAGCCGAATCAACATTCACAATGCCCGGGATGATGCCCCACAGGATGAGGGCCAGCAGCACCACCGAGATGACTCCGCTCCAGATGAACCCCTTAACCGTAGTTTGGGGCCATTTGCGGAAATACACCACATACACAATGGCGGGCACGGTAAGCAAGTTCAACAGGTGCACGCCGATAGCCACACCTACCAACAAGCACACCAGCACCAACCAACGCAGCGAACGCGGGTCGTCGGCCTGCTCTTCCCATTTCAAAATGGCCCAGAACACCACCGCCGTAAAGAACGACGACATGGCATAAACCTCGCCTTCGACAGCTGAGAACCAGAATGTGTCGCTGAAGGTGTAGGCCAAAGCGCCCACGATACCGGCAGCAAAAACGCCCCAAGTGCGCGGGTCTTTGATATCGGGATTCTTCGGGTCGGGAAGCAGATGCTTGCCCAACAAAGTGATGCCCCAGAAAAGGAACAGGATGGTGCAACCGCTGCACACTGCCGACATAACATTGACGGCATGTGCCACCGTTTCAGGCGTAGAGAACATCGAGAAGAGACGTCCTATCAGCTGGAACGAAGGTGCTCCCGGAGGATGTCCCACTTGCAGTTTGAATGCTGTGGCGATGTACTCACCACAATCCCACCACGATGCTGTGGCTTCGGCAGTCAAGATGTAAACAGTACAGGCCACTATGCACACCAGCCAGCCTATAATGTTGTTCATCAGATGGTACTTTTTCATTGTAGTGTATTTAGATTAATATAATGTTTCAATTAATTAAATCAGTATACCTAAACTCTAAACCAGGTCTCGGTTAATCGGCATCGTCATGCAGCGGGCTCCACCACCTCCACGAGGCAGTTCCGAAGCCTTGAAGGTGACCACAAACTGCTTGTAGTCGTCCATGCTGACCTTTCCGCTGCACACATCATCGGCGTCGAGCACCTCAAAACCGGCCCTGTTCAACGCCTCGATGGTATAGAGATTGCGCTCGTAGCCAATCACCTTGCCGTCATCAAGCGCAAAGAAATTGGCACCGCTGTGCCACTGCTCGCGGTCCTGATACACATAGTCGCCCGCACCACAAAGCACCGGCTTCATGTCCATGCCGCACAATTTCAATCCCGCAAGCAAATCCTTGCACTCCTTGACATGCACCTTGCCATTGTCGCACTCGAGAATCGTGGTGGCCTTACCTGCAAAAACACCCTGTTTCTCAATCATCGGGGCATACACCATGTTCGTGTGGCTGCCCAAAAACGTGTGCACCATATCGAGATGGATGAACGAATCGGGCTTGTGGGGCAGTTCCTGCACGAGGATGCGGAACTTGGGGCGCTCCTGGGCAAATCTCTCGGCCAAAACCATGATGCCCTTATGGTTGGTGCGGATACCCTCGCCAATGCAGAGGAAATCAGGCGCGGCAATCTGCACGTCGCCACCCTCGGTACGGGCACCTGCAACGGTATCCTTCACACAGAAGGTCTCCGCATGGAAATACTGCTCGAAGATGGCCTTATAAATCATCGTTTCGCGCTGACGCACAGCAAACGACATCGAATTGATCAACACCTTGTCATACACCGACGACGAAGCGTCGCGGGTAAAAAACAGATTATACAGCGGCTTGAGCGTATAGCGCGACTCGGCAAAAGTGCTCGGGTCGGTGTCCGAATGATACGGCACACCCTCAATCAGTTCCTTGGCCAACTTGCGACTGTCGTGCTGCTCCAACTGATCCACCAAATACATGCACCCTTCGGCCTTGCAACTGCCCACTACCAAGCTCGCACGCAAATCGTCATCTTCCAAAAGCTCGGCCAAAACATCCTCCACATAATACACCTTCGTGAACTTCTCGAACACACCGCTGAAAGCGGCATACTCCTTGTCCACGATATGCTTGCTCAGAATGTCGCTATAAAGGGCTTGTGGGGCCGAAGCGGGCGTCATGCGCTCAATCTCCACCCCTGGCCGATGCAGCAGCACAGCATTCAAATGACCGTACTCACTCGAGACATTTACCTTGGTTTTCTTATTATCTATATTCTCATTCATATTCTAAAATTAAATGTTAGACGCTGTCAAACAACGCCTTTCACCCACAATATACTATATTGCAGAATATGCAAATATACGATTTTTTTCTAAAACAACATCAAAAAAAATCCTTTTTCTCACATTTTTTTTAAAAAAGTGAATTGTGAATTGTGAAATGTGAATAGGTGGCTGACGCCAAATTCTCAATTCATAAAGTTCTCAATTTACCATTTTAACATTTTATCCCATTATTGCGTTCTTTGCTCTTTCATTATTTCTTCACTATTGGTGGGACAATATTGGGAGGATATTGGGAGAATATTGGGAGAATCTGTTTGCCACATCGACACCTTAATTTAACTCATTCTAACATATCTGTTAAAATGCTCGGAGTAAAAATCAAACGTTTTTTTGATGCCTCAATTTTCAATTCTCAATTCAAGGTGGGTTCTATAAATTGATTTCTTGGGATTTCGGAGTGGTTTTCGAGCAGATTGCTGTGCAGAACGAGGAAGCGTAGCGGGCTACGTGACCGAGTGATAAACAGCAAGATGCCGGAAAACGCCCGAAATCGCAGAAAAGTATTTTATTTTTCATTATCTTCATACGTT
>JAZUIX010000210.1:0-1969 GCA_045642445.1 Bacteroidales bacterium
GCTATGGGTATCAGTAAGGCTTTGGAGGAGAAGATAGCTGTTGCAAAGAGCCGTAATAGTTTGGATACCAAGATCTGTTGTACTCGCTATGGCAATGTAATGTGTTCGCGTGGTAGCGTTATTCCTTTATGGATTGAACAGATCCGTCAGGGGAATCCTATCACTATTACCGAGCCCAAGATGACACGTTTCATCATGTCGCTTGAAGAGGCGGTGGATTTGGTGCTTTTCGCTTTTGAACATGGTCAGAATGGAGATATTCTTGTCCAAAAGGCTCCTGCTTGTACCATCCAGACCCAGGCCGAAGCGGTGTGTGAGTTGTTTGGAGGCAAGAAAGAGGAAATCAAGGTCATCGGTATACGCCATGGAGAAAAGATGTATGAAACTTTGCTGACCAATGAGGAATGTGCCAAAGCGGAAGATATGGGTGACTTTTATCGTGTGCCAGCGGACAATCGTACACTGAATTATGATAAATTCTTTACCGAAGGCGACCACAAACGTGTCACGCTGACGGAGTTTAATTCGGATAACACCAAGCGTCTGAATCTTGAAGAGACCAAGGCGAAAATAGCTTCGTTGGAGTATATACAGAATGAATTGAACGGGGTGGCAAACTTGGCTAAGTAAACAACGAATGCGAAAGATTCTGATTTGTTGTTGGAATATATAAACAACGAATTACACAAAAAACACTAATTATATTTAATAATAACGAATTGAGAATGTATGTATTGTTTGATAATAAACATTAGATAAAGATTCGTTCAATTCGTGAAATTTGTTGTTTGTTATGAAAATTCTTGTTACAGGAGCAAAAGGTTTTGTGGGTAAGAACCTTTGTGCGGAATTGAAGAATATACGCGACGGGAAAGCTAAGTGCTGGGGTGATGTCGTAGTAGAGGAGGTCTATGAGTATGACCTCGGAAACACACAAGAAGAATTGGACGAGTGGTGTTCGAAATGCGATTTCGTGTTCAATCTAGCAGGGGTAAATCGGCCAAAGGATACTTCCGAGTTTATGGAGGGCAACTTCGGCTTTGCTTCCACATTGCTGGATACGCTGAAGAAACACAAGAACACCTGCCCTGTGATGCTTTCTTCGAGCCAACAGGCATCCCTCACTGGTCGTTTCGGTAACTCGGAATACGGTAGAAGCAAGAAGGCCGGAGAAGACTTGTTCCTTGACTATGGCAAGGAGACAGGTGCGAAGGTGCTGGTATACCGTTTCCCGAATCTTTTCGGCAAATGGTGCAGACCCAACTATAATAGTGCTGTAGCCACTTTCTGCAACAATATCGCCAATGATTTGCCGATACAGGTGAACGACCCGTCGGTGGAACTCGAATTGCTCTATATTGACGATTTGATTGCAGAGATGATAGGTGCGTTGAAGGGCGAGGAACACAGATGTTACTTCGAAGGGTTGACGGTTGTACCATATACGCCCGATGATTCTCAATTGTCAATTGTCGATTCTCAATTTAAATACTGCTATTGCCCAGTCACCCACAAGGTGCTTTTGGGCGAGGTGGTCGATTTGTTGCACAAGTTTGCCGATCAGCCCAAGAATCTGACCATTCCCGAGATTCCGAACAATTCCTTCGCCAAGAAACTTTATTCCACGTACCTTTCGTATTTGCCCAAGGAGAAAATTGCATTCCCGCTGAAGATGAACGTTGACCAAAGAGGATCATTCACCGAGATGATTCACACGGAGAAGTGCGGGCAGGTGAGTATCAACATCAGCAAACCTGGAATCACCAAAGGCCAGCATTGGCATCACACCAAATGGGAGTTTTTCATTGTTGTGGCAGGTCATGGCCTGATACAGGAACGCAGGATAGACTCCGATGAGGTGATTGAGTTTGAGGTGAGTGGTGACAATATCCAGTGCATACACATGTTGCCGGGATATACACACAACATAATCAATCTGAGCGAAACGGAGAATCTGGTGACGGTAATG
>JAZUIX010000211.1:0-3491 GCA_045642445.1 Bacteroidales bacterium
CCCGTCGCCTGCCCATCGCCTCGGCTACGGGAACGAACCAACTCGAGCTGTCCATTCCCCGACGCTGGCTGGGCAACAAAGGCCGCAAGGGAGTCACCTTCGACTTCAAGTGGGCCGACAACCCCTCAGCCACCAACGACATCATCACCCTCATCACCACCGGCGACACCGCCCCCAACCGCCGATTCAACTACCGTTTTGTCAGCAGATAGCGATAGCGATTTCACGTTCATCCTTGATTGCCACTTTTGCAACATGATAAGAAGACGTTTTCTGTTTTTGTAAACAAATGACGAACCATTCACAAAGCATAATAATATTAAGACATGAAGTATAACAGCCCAATAAAGAAAGGTCTTTTATTTATATGTGCACTTTTCCTTTCTAATGCCATTGTTGCTCAGCGTATTGACAAAGACCATGCACAGGCCATTGCGTCGAAGTTCTTTGCTACTCCAAAAAATTCAGTCTCTCAACATTTAACTAATATAAACTCGCCTTCGTTGGTGAGTACATATGGAGAGGTGTCTAATGGGGCGGCACTTTATGTTTTTAATAACTCTCCACGAGGGTTCGTTGTCGTCGGGGGAACTGATGACAATCCAACTATTGTCGGCTATTCGCGAACAAACACCTATGACGTAAATCATGTGCCGGAGGCCTTAAAGTGGTGGATGAAAGAATACGAGAAATCGGGGTCAGCATCCCAAGAAACTATGCTCACTAACCGTGTCAGCATCAGCCCGCTTCTGTCTACCAAGTGGGGTCAAGATGAACCATTCAATAACGCTATCCCATCTGTTGGTCCTGAGTACTACCCGTTCTCAACAGGTTGCACAGCTACGTCATTGGCTCAAATAATGAAATACTATGAGTACCCGGTACATGGCATTGGCTCAAACAGTTACACCATTGATTACGGTGTAAAGAAGTTGAACTTTACCGCCGATTTCAGTCAGGCACATTATGATTGGGAGCACATGCGTGACGACTATAGAGGAGACTATACACAAGAGGAAGCAAATGCTGTGGCGACCTTGATGTATCACGTGGGTGTGGCAGAACAAACCATATACAGTGGCAATGGTAGTTCTGCTTATACGGACGATGGTCCCAAGGCACTGATTAATAATTTTGATTACGACAAGAGCATACAAACAGCAGACAGAGAGTATTTCAGTGACGAGGATTGGGAACAGATTATATATGATGAACTGTCCGTTGGCCGTCCTATATTATATAGCGGAGCACGACAATCGGCTGACGGCGAGGTGGGACATAGTTTCATAATCCATGGATACGATTCAGAATATAACCTTTTTGCCATCAATTGGGGATGGAATGGGCATTGTGACGGTTTTTTTCCTCTCGTTGGGCATAATCCATTAAACCCATATGCCGAACAGATAGATGGGCCGTCCATGTCTAACATATATTCGAATCGCGATGGAGTGGTGGAAGAACAGAACGTGAGGCCGACTGCCATGTCGGACTATATGCTAGTAGATGGAGGTATGTGCGATAGAGGACCAGAATTGGATTATTGCTTAGTCAGTCTGAATGAAGGAAAAACCTACAAAATGGAAGGTGTTGCAGCCGATGGTGTATCATGCGTACGTATTGAACTGACTAGCGGTTCATATTTGCCCCCTGCAAGCATGGGCTTCGAATACAAATGGACGCTCAGCGAGCCAGTCGGTACCTTGTCTAACACAGACATACCGAATCAACTAATATACACGGCTCCTGCCGAATATGAATGGGAGGGTACTGACTATTCACATACCATTACCGCTTATGTGAACTACAGCAATGGAGATCCTCGATGGGATGGAAAAGATAGCATTGATATTAAAATTATACGTGTGCCCGTAGTGTTGGTTCACGGGCTTAATGCGAATGACGAAACTTGGGATAAGTTCAAAAAATACTTGTTAACAATGACGCGCGACTACCAGCCTTTCCAGGTTTTTGTGGCGAACTACGAAGACACAAATACGGCTGGGTTCATGACTAATGTAGGCGTAGTGAAGGATGCCATATCATGTGCTACTGAAAATTGCCGAACGAATGGCTATGCTGCAACAAAATGTGATGTGATAGGCCATAGCATGGGTGGAATCTTGGCTCGGCTTCATGTGGAATATGCTAATGGTGCTTCGACGGTGAACAAAATTATCACTGTCAACACGCCCCATTCAGGGAGCGTGTTGGGAGACATGTTTGGTGATTTGACGGTAAATTTTGCCAATAAATGGAAGGAAATAAAAGCCTTTTTCAATCGTCATTCCGACATGACCGCTGATGCCATAAAAGACTTGGGTGTTAATTCAGCGGCAACAGACCTCTATCTGAACAATCCAAAAGTTCTCGACAAAATGAATGGCATACCCGTGCATGCCATTTCCACATGGGAAGACGTCTGGAAGATTGGATCTATTGCCTTATCCGCTCCTTCTGGACTGATTTCTACACTGTTAGATCTAGTCGTTATTTATATTGAACTTGGCTATTGGGCAGATATGGATATGGATAGTTCGGACCTTATTGTCACTACGACCAGTCAACAAGGAGGCTTACCTGATGGTTATATTACCTCTTTCCCCCATCAATGGCATTGCTCCAGTCCACAATATGCCGGTGCGCACATCGCATTGCATCATTTGCTCTTAGCATCCAAAGACGACAGACGTTTCTGTACATCGGGATTTCATCCAGTTGACCTGGTATACGATGCGAAGAATAGTAGCAATCGCCATAGAACAAACTCGTTGCCAGAGACAGTGGCAGATGACCTTGAACTGCATGTCGATCACGACGTAGATAGCCTATATGTTCATTTTGTAGACCGTGACAATTTCGAATATGGTTTGACTTGCGTGGGTCTTGGCACAGATAGCATCCTTTATTTCCGAGACGCTTCCTTCCATTGTCCTATTCCATCCTCTTTCTCTGGTAGAATTGACGTTATCTCCTTAGGTAGAAACGATGACGGTGTAATTCATGTGGCCAACGATTCGCTCTTTATCACGGATTCACGTGCTACATTAGACCATATTGAGGTGGAAAATGTCGAGATGGCAGAAGGTGATATGATACACATAAAGGCACGATGCGGATGGTCAGACGGAACACAAACAATGGCGGTCCCTCAAAAGATGACTGGAGGTATGAATGTTGTCACTTATCGTAATGGCCGATTGAGCGCCAACGCTCCTGGCACCGTTAACGTTACCTTCTATTATATGGACAGCACCTGTGAATGCACTGTTCGAGTGGAGCCAAATGGTCAGCCCATTGTGGTGACAGAGGATCAGTTATACCATGCCGAGATAGAGGAAGAACCAGGATACAACCTGCGTCAGTCTATATTCTATCATATTATCCCGAATGAAGGGGGTGAGTATAGCATGAATATTGCATCACGCGAGGAAATAGTACTAGCCACCTCAAAAGATGGTGAACCTATCTACAAGTCGGAGGCAGCGGTC
>JAZUIX010000212.1:0-15834 GCA_045642445.1 Bacteroidales bacterium
GGATGCGGCAACCGGCGAAAAGCAGGATGATGAGGCTCAATATGAACGTGTTGCGTTTCACCACTCAGGCGTTGAGGAGCTTTTGTGCGGCACGGCGTGCCTGGCTGATGATTTCTTCTTCGCCATCGACGACACGGTGCTGCATGAGGATGCTGCCGTTGCATATCACGGTGTCGACAGCATCGCCGTGGGCGGCGTAGAAAAGATTGGCGAGGGTGTCGTTGTTGGGTATGAATGCGATGTTGTTTAAATCAATGAGCATCAAGTCGGCAACGCATCCCACCTCAACCTTTCCTCCAGCAATGCCGAGGGCGTTGAAGCCATGTGATGTGGTGACCTCGAGGAGCTCTTTGGCGGGGAGCACGGTGGGCTCTTGGCGGATGCCTTTTTGGAGGTAGGACATGATTTTGCCCGCCTCGATCATGTCGAGGTTGTTGCTCGAAGAGCAGCCGTCGGTGCCGAGGGTGATGTTGGCGCCTGCGGCGAGGAGCTCGCTGTAGGGGAAGAAATGGCCGGAGCCGAGTTTGAGGTTGGAGCAGGGGTTGTGCACCACGGTGGCGTGGTGGCGGCCCAGCAGGGCTATCTCGTTGTCGCTGAGGTGGAGGCTGTGGGCACCAATGAAGCGGCCCTCGGTGATGTCGAGTACGCCGAGGCGTTCGAGCAGCTCGTAGGGGCGGCAGCCGTGGGCCTTGATGCAGTCGTCGACCTCGTTTTGGGTCTCGTTCATGTGGATGTGGTAGGTGAGGCCGTATTTGCGGCATTGCTGCGCGATGTGGGTCAGCCCCTTCTCGCTCACGGTGTAGACGGCGTGAGGTGAGAGTGCGAGGCGCACGCGATCGTCGCAGGGGGCGAAAGTGTTGAGCAGGTCTTCAACGAGGGTGTCGGAGACCTCGTCGCCATCGCCGAAAGAGGTGAATCCGAGAGTGGCGCGGATGCCGGCGTCGGCCACAGCTTTTGCCTCGGAGGGGAGGAAGAAATACATGTCGTTGAAGAGGGTGGTGCCGCTCTTGATCATTTCGAGACATGCCAGGCGGGTGCCCCAATAGATGATGTCGTCGTCCAGATGTTTCTCGCGCGGCCAGATCCAGTCGTTGAGCCACGTCATCAGCGGCAGGTCGTTGGCGTAGCCGCGGAAGAGGTTCATGGCGGCATGGGTGTGGAGGTTGGCAAATGTGGGGAACACGGCCTTGTTGCTACCGTCGATCCTAATAGCATTTGCAGGCATCGGAATATTGTTACCGATGCCTGCAATGTGGTTGTTCTCTATTAGAATATTGGTAGTTGCGTCGTTCAGGAGGGCTCCCTCAATGAACAATGTTGACATATTGAAATAGATTTATTGTACCAAAATAAGAATGTCGTTTTGTTGTCCTTTCACAACGCCTCCGCGGATGTCGAAGGTGTGCTCCTGGTCGTTGTCGGAGAGGAGGCGGATGCATCCTTTGCCGAGAGAAGAGATGATAGGTGCATGGTTTTGAAGGATCTCGAAGAGGCCGCCCGTGCCAGGGAGCTGGATCAGTTTGGCATCGCCTTCGTAAAGCACGCTGTCGGGTTTTGTGATTTTGACTTTCATGTTAAGACTTAAGACTTTACACTCTCGGTATTAAACCTTTTATTTAGTTTCGGCAAGGATTTTCTCGCCCTTCTCGATGGCCTCTTCGATGGTGCCGACCAGCAGGAAGGCCTGCTCGGGCAGGTAGTCGACGTCGCCGTTGAGAATCATGTTGAAGCCCTTGATGGTGTCCTCGATGTTGACGAATTTGCCAGGGAGGCCGGTGAAGGCTTCGGCCACATGGAAAGGCTGGGAGAGGAAACGCTGCACACGACGGGCGCGGGAGACGACGAGTTTGTCGGCCTCGCCGAGTTCTTCCATGCCGAGGATGGCGATGATGTCCTGCAACTCGTTGTAGCGCTGAAGAATCTGCTTGACCTTCTGAGCCGTCTCGTAGTGTTCTTCGCCGACCACGTCGGGCGAGAGGATGCGGGAGGTGGAGTCGAGTGGGTCGACAGCGGGATAGATGCCGAGCTCGGAGATCTTACGGCTCAACACCGTCTGGGCATCCAAGTGGGCGAAAGTGGTGGCAGGTGCGGGGTCGGTCAAGTCGTCGGCAGGCACGTAGACGGCCTGGACGGAGGTGATGGAGCCGCGTTTGGTGGAGGTGATGCGCTCCTGCATCATACCCATCTCGGTGGCGAGGGTGGGCTGGTAACCCACAGCCGAAGGCATACGGCCGAGAAGTGCGGAGACCTCGGAGCCTGCCTGGGTGAAACGGAAGATGTTGTCGATGAAGAGGAGGATGTCGCGACCGCCGGTCTTCTCGTCACCATCGCGGAAATATTCGGCCAAGGTAAGACCCGACAGGGCCACACGGGCACGGGCGCCAGGAGTCTCGTTCATCTGGCCGAACACCATGGTGCATTTTGAATCCTTGACGGCCTGTTTGTCGACCTTGCTGAGGTCCCAGCCGCCTTCCTCCATGCTCTTGGCGAACTCGGGGCCGTAGTTGATAACGCCTGCCTCGATCATTTCGCGGAGCAGGTCGTTGCCCTCACGGGTACGCTCGCCGACACCGGTGAACACCGACATGCCGGAGTATTTCTTGGCGATATTGTTGATAAGTTCCTGGATAAGCACGGTTTTGCCGACACCAGCACCGCCGAAGAGGCCGATCTTACCACCTTTCAGGAAGGGCTGGATGAGGTCGATAACCTTGATGCCGGTGAAGAGCACCTCCTGGCTGGTGGCGAGGTTCTCGAATTTGGGAGGTTCGCGGTGGATGCCGTAGCGTTTCTCGTGTTCGGGGTCGGGCATACCATCGATGGCTTTGCCGATGACGTTGAAGAGACGACCGTTGATGTTTTCGCTAACAGGCATAGAGATAGGACCGCCGATAGCAACGGCTTCGGTGCCACGCTGCAAGCCATCCGTGCTGTCCATAGCGATGGTGCGCATGGTGTTCTCTCCGATATCTTGCTGGCATTCGAGAATGACTTCCGTTCCGTCGGGACGGACAACTTTGAGGGCGTCGTAGATGTCGGGCAGGTTGTCACCATCTTCAAAAGTCACATCGACAACAGCACCGATGATTTGGGAAATTTTACCTTTAAGCGTGTTTTCCATGTATGTTGTTTTTGTTTGTTGTGAATTGGAAAATGAGCATTGCGAAACGAGGGAGCAACAGCCCCACTTGTCATTCGCACTTGCCACTTATGAACAATTCACTATCACTTTTTTTAATTTGTATTTGAAATTGCGAAATTACGATTTTTATCCCATTTAGCAAAACTTTTTAACAAAAAAAAGAATAAATTAAATCATAATATATTGATTCAAATGATCTTGTATATTCGTCCAGGAAGGCAGCGAATAACCTTTTTTAGCTCCAAATCCATGAGCAGCGAGGCAATTTTGGGATGAGAGAAGCTGCTTTTGGTCACAAAATCGTCGAAAGTCATCTCCCTATTTTGGGTCAGCAGGTCGATGATTGTTTGCTCCTCTTTGGAGAGGGTGGCGAAGAGTTCCTGTTGCAGGGCTTTCTGTGAGGGCAGATTCCGTGTGCTCCTCCAACCCATCTGAAAGAGGATGTCGCCCGCATTGCGGATAATCAGCGCCTTGTTGTTGGCAATAAGGTTGTTGCATCCGGCAGAATAGGGGTCGTCGAGGCGGCCGGGCACGGCGAACACCTCGCGGTGGTAGCTGTTGGCGATATTGGCGGTGATGAGGGCCCCGCCACGTTCGGCGGCCTCTATCACCACGGTGGCATCGGACATGGCGGCCACGATGCGGTTGCGGGCAGGGAAATAGGCCGGGTTGATGGCTGTCCCGGTGCGGTATTCGGTGATGAGGGCTCCGCCTTGGTCGATCATGCGCTGTGCCAGCTCGCGGTTTTGGGCGGGATAGAGCTGGTCGAGACCGTGGCCGAGAACGCCTACGGTGGGGACTCCGTTTTCCACGGAAGCCTTGTGTGCGGCGGTATCTATGCCGTATGCCAAACCACTTACAACAAGAACATTATCGGTTCTCATCTCTTGTATTAGTCGAGATGTGATGGTGCGTCCGTAATCGGTGGCTTTGCGGGAACCCACCATGGCCACGGAACGCTTGGCGTTGAGGTCGCATTTGCCCATACGGTAGAGCAACGCGGGGGTGTCTTCGCAACCCGCCTGGTTGAGCCGTTGGGGGTATTCGGGTTCGGTGCAGAAGAGGGTGTCGGCCCCATGCTGCATCAGGGTTTCCACCTCCTTTTCCGCTTCGGCCATAGTGGTCTTGTTTTCAATGGCGTGGATGATGTCGTTGTGGTTGCCGAAAAGTTCTTTGAGCTGTTTGTGCGACAGGGCAAAGATTTCGTCGGTGTTGGGGTAGATGTCCAACAGTTGTCGCAGACTTTTGCATCCGAGACCCGGCAACATGGTGAGGGCAATCTGTGTAGGATTCATGTCTATAGGTTGTTAGAAAGAAGTTTGAGACTGGCAAACGAATGGGAGAGGCGCTCGAGGCAGCGTTGGGGCGACACCCAGACGGCCTGTGTGATGGCCTCCTCGGTTTGAGGTGTGGTGTCGGGTTTGGAGGCACAATGCATGGCGTACCAGCTGGTTTGCTTGAGGTGCCAGCCCCCATATTTGTCATATATATGATATGTCTTCAAAATCAGGCGGTCGATGACGGGGTGGGGGATGCCTGTTTCCTCCTGCACCTCGCGTATGGCGGCTTGGGCGGTCGTTTCGTGAGGCTCGATCATCCCTTTGGGGATGTCCCAGCGATTCTCGCGCAGAATCAGAAGTTGGTCACCATCGGGGGCGGAAACGAGCCCTCCAGCGGCTTTCACATAGCGGTAATGAGTGAAACAATAGTTGGCTAAGTGTTTGATTCCATGGGTGCAGAATACGATGACATCGTGATTGTGGACAAGGGCGTCGAAACATTTTCCCAAATCGTTGTCGTCGAAGACGAGGGAGGTGTCGGGGAGGGCGATTTCGTCACGGTATTTCGCATCATAGAAATGCAAAAAATTGTCGCAAAAAGATATGGTCAGCGGTTTCATTGGGGGTGAAAATATGCAAGAATAACGCGAGATAGAAAAAAATATTTTTACATTATAAAAAAAAATTGTATCTTTGCCGTATGGAAACAAACAACAATATGGCCATTCAAATGGCTGCTTTTTTACTACAAATCAAAGCTATAAAGCTGAATAACGAACATCCGTTCACATGGGCTTCTGGCCGCAAATCGCCTATTTATTGCGACAATCGCATCACACTTTCGTACCCCGAAATCCGAACTTTCATCCGTCAGAGTTTCGTTGAGGTGATCAACGAGAACTGGAGCAGCGTGGATGTGATAGCCGGTGTTGCCACAGGTGGTATCGCCCAGGGTGCCCTGGTGGCTCAAGAGTTGGGCAAACCTTTTGTGTATGTCCGTTCCGAAGCCAAATCGCACGGTCTCACCAATCAGATTGAAGGCGAGATTCACGAGGGTCAGTCGGTGGTCGTGATCGAGGACCTTGTCTCTACCGGCAAGAGCAGCCTGATCGCTGTCCACGCTTTGCGTGACAAGGGTTGCGATGTGAAAGGTATGGCCGCCATCTTCACCTACGGCTTGGATGTTGCTGCCAAGAACTTTGCTGACGCCAAGGTCGAACTCCACACCCTCACCAACTACGACACGCTGATTGATGTGGCTGCAAAAGAAGAATATATCCATGCTTCCGAGCAGGAGTCGCTGGCCAACTGGCGCCTCAATCCCGAAGCTTGGAGCGATGCTCACATGAATAATTAATAAGATTATCCATTGAAAAGACTGCTTGCCATAGGGATGATGGTTGCCGTCTGTGCCTTTGCTATGGCGCAGAAGGTTAGCGACGTGTCGTTCACGCTGCGGGCCGATACCTTGCAGATAACCTATAGCCTCGACAAGTCGGCCGATATACGGGTCCGGCTTGTCGAAAGTGGCCGCTATTCCGAACCCCTGCAGGGCTTCACAGGTGCTGTGGGCGAAAAGGTTAAGGCGGGCAACGGCTTGGTTATGACTGCTGTAGGCCTTCCCGAAATTCGCGGCATCGACTCTGCCGACCTTGCCTTTGTGGTTGAGGTGGATGACGGCTCGGTGTTCGTGCAGTTGGACAGCCTGCTGTTCCGCATGATGCCTGTGGCGGGAGGGAGTTTTGTTATGGGGTGTGCTCATCCGCGTGGCGAACACAACACCTATACCGATGAGATTCCCACCCACAAGGTCACCGTCGACAGCTTCTATATCGGACAGCACGAGGTGACACAGGCGTTGTGGACCGCCGTGATGGGCACCAATCCTTCCAAATGGAAGGGCAACGACAGCCTCCCCGTCGAGCAGGTGACGTGGAACGATGTGCAGATATTCATCGCCCGTCTCAGCCAGCTTACAGGCTATCGATTCCGTCTCCCCACCGAGGCGGAGTGGGAGTTTGCTGCCCGTGGAGGCAATCGGAGCCACAAAACCAATTATCCGGGCACCCGGGGCAAACTTGACGAGTATTGCTGGTACGGCAACAACAGCCATGGACACAGTCATGTTGTGGGACAACTCAAACCCAACGAGCTGGGATTGTACGACATGGGAGGCAATGTCATGGAGTGGTGCTCCGACTGGATGGAACCCTACACCAAAGAAGAGCAGGTGAATCCGCAAGGTCCCAAGCAGGGCGACAACCGCATACTCCGTGGCGGCTGCTTCAACAGTCCCACCTGGGGGTGCAGCGTATATGAGCGCAGCTGGTATCTGCCCGAATTCGGTTATCCTTTCTACGGCTTCCGTCTCGCCATAGACAATGCTGAGAGAGAGGAGGAATAGTTTAGAATTAAAAATTAAGAATTAAGAATTAAAAATATGGCTGGCGCCTCACTTTTCATTCTTCAATTCTTCATTTTCCATTATAAAAATCTCTTATGCAGAAAATCCGTGTTTTAGACAAAACTTTCAAGCTTTACATGTCCAATGCGGAGATTCAGGAGGCTGTGAAACGTGTGGCCGCTGCAATCAGTAGCGACTATAAGGACAAGGACCCCATTCTTTGCCCCGTGCTCACAGGCAGCTACATGTTTGCCGCCGATCTTTCACGCGAACTCGACATAGATGCCCAAATCTCCTTTGTCCGCTATTCCTCCTACGAGGGGATGGAGTCGACAGGACAGGTGAAGAAGACCATGGGTTTTTCCGAGATGTGTCGGGGTCGTGATGTCATCATCGTCGAAGACATTGTAGACAGCGGCATCTCCATGGAGTATATGATCGAGCAGCTCAAGGCCCTGGAACCTGCCAGCATAGCCGTGTGCACCTTTTTCTTCAAACCAGGCAACTTTGTGAAAAACTTCAAGATCGACTATATCGGCAAAGAGATACCCAACGACTTCATTGTAGGCTATGGCCTTGACTATAACGACGCAGGTCGCACCTACCGCGATGTCTATATATTTGATGAATAACACACCGTTTACCATAATATAGTATGAAACGAAAAATCATTTACCCAATATTGCTTCTCCTTGTCGGATCCATGATGTGGACCGGCTGTAAGAAAGAAGAATATACTATCGACGAGTCCTTGCTGATAGGCAAATGGTGTGCCGATGGCACCCAGGAGTACTGGCGTTTCGATGCCAATTACGAGGGCGAAACGTGGGACGAGTCGGAAGATGTGCAGGAGGGTGAAGGCACCCACTACACTTGGTCCGTCTCTGTCGACAGGCTCTCCATTCTTCTTCAAGGCACCATGGGCCAGGTAGTTCCCTACGACTACACCTTCACCTCCCAAACCGATCGCACCTTCACCTGGCGTGACGGTTATGGCAATACTCGTTCATTCTCAAAAGTGTCATTATGAAAAAAGGTTGGAAAATAGCCCTCATCAGCCTCGGTTCGCTGTTGGGGTTGATAATCATAGTCGTGGTAGTGGCCTGCTGGCTCATTTTCACCCCCGCACGACTCACCTCCATAGTCAACAAACTCTCCGACAAATATATCCTTTGTGAGAACCATTTTGGCAATGTCGATCTCACCCTCTTCAAAACCTTCCCCAATGTGGGTTTGGAGGTGCACGACGTGGTGCTCATCAACCCCTACGACAAGCCCGACAGCGGTGTTGCCCAGGGCATGATCCTCAGCGACACTTTGGCCTCTGTGGGCACCCTCACCGTGGGCATCGATGTCAAGGAGTTCCTTTCCAACAAAAACATCGTGGTTCGCCAAGTGTGCCTCGACGATGCACAGGCAAACCTCTACACCTCGCCCGAAGGCTGGAGCAACCTCGACATTTTTCCCAAAAGCGAGAAGGACACCACCGAGAGCGAAACAAGGCTCCCCGACACCATACAGATTGAAAAGGTAAAAATCAACAACCTCTCAGCCCGCTACTGCAACCTCCAGCAGTCGCTTCAGGCTGCTGCCGAAAACCTCAACCTCACCCTCAAGGGCGATATGGTAAACAAGGACATCGATGCCGACCTCTCGCTCGAGGTGGCCAAACTCCTGGTCGATATGCACGACAATATGCACGTCGCGGCTCAAGACCTCGACCTCTCCGCCAAGGGCGATTGGACCGATTCCAAGGCCGATGCGAAGCTCTCTTTGGATATGGCCCACCTGCTTTTCGGCATGAACGACAGCCTCGGGCGTTCCACCCTCACCGCCGATGTGGACAAGGTTGATCTTGCCCTCAAAGGCCAGGGACCCAAGAACAATATGGAGGGTCGTCTGGATCTTACCTTGCCCAAAGGCAATGTGACCTTGGGTGGCAAAGCCTACACCACGCAGGCCATGAACAATTCGCGTCACGACCTCCTCGCCATGCAGCTTCCCTTCCATGCCGACCTCGACGACAAATCCCTCAGCCTTGCCGATGCTGTGGTGAGTCTGCTGGAATATGCCATCAACCTCGACGGTTCCGTGAGCCTACCCAACGAAGGCCGCCCCATGCATGTCGATATGGCCTATCGCACAGATCGTTGGCAGGTGGCCGACCTCATCGCCGTGCTGCCTCCTTTCATCACCAAGAGCCTCAAAGGAATGAACGTCGATGGCAGGCTGAGCCTCGACGGCAAAGCTGTGGGTGATGTGGCTGAAGGCCAGCTGCCCCTCGTAAATGCCGATGTCCTCTTTGAAAAAGGCACCTTCTCGGCTCCCAAGATGCTCCCCATGCCGGTCAAGAAGATTGGCGCCAAGATGACTGCCAACCTCAACCTCTCCTCCGATGCTGCCCACAAAGGCCCCTCGAAGGTCAAGATTGACTACCTCAACGCCCGTGCCGAGAACACCGACCTCTCCGTTTCGGGCACCGTGGACGACCTCTTGGGCAAAGATATGCTTGTTGATGCAGTTGTCAAGGGCGATATCAATCTGCCCGACCTCAAGGCCTTCCTGCCCGACACCATGCCCATAGCTTTGCAGGGCACCACCAAGGCCGACATCAAGGTCAAGAGCCGTCTCTCGGCCATCACCAAGCTCGACCTCGCAAAGGTGCATGCTGACGGCACCCTCAAGTTTGCCGACCTCGATGTCACCTACGACAGCATCCATGCCCAATCGCGCCTCTTGGATATGGCTGTCAAACTGCCCGCAAATCCATCTAACAAAAATGTCAAAGAACTCATTGGTGCCCATATTCAGGGCGGAAAACTGGATGTCCAGATGGTCAACAAAAACCTTACCGCCAGCGTTGCCGACCCCGACATCAAGGTGGGCCTTCCTAATATTTTAGACAAGAACCAGCCTTTGGCAGCAGCCTTCGATGTCTCCTTCAGCAAGGTCAACGCCGATATGGACTCCATGACCGTTTATTCCGACACCCTCAAACTCAAAGGAAGTGTCCGCAACGATAAGTCGCAGGACAACCCCCTCAAGCAATGGCACCCCGATGTCGACATCGACCTCCATCGTGCCGTCCTGGCCATGGACAACATGTCCGAGGCGGTGCGTATGCCCTCTTTCCGCTTCAACTACAAGCCCGAGGTGTGCGAAATAGCCGATGCTGATATTCGCTGGGGTGTGTCCGACTACCACCTCTCGGGCAAGGTCTACGGCGTTGAAGACTGGCTCAGCCACAAGGCCATGCTTCGCGGCGATGTCTATTTCAGTTCGCAGTATGCCGACATCGACCAGCTCCTCGGCATCCTCAGCGGCATGGGTAGCGACAAGGACACCCTCGCCCTCCAGCGTCAGGAGGACAATGTTCCCAAGGAGGCCAACCCCTTCATCGTCCCCAAAGACGTCAACGTGACCCTCCACACCAATATCGACCGCTGTATAGCCTTTGAAAACGACCTCAACCAGCTCGGAGGCACCGTAACCGTAAACGACGGTGTGGCTGTGCTCGACCAGATCGGTTTCACCTGCAAGGCCGCCCGTATGCAGCTCACCGCCATCTACAAGTCGCCCCGTGTCAACCACCTCTTCGCCGGCATCGATTTCCACCTTCTCGACATTACCGTTGAGGAACTTATCGACATGGTGCCTTCGGTCGACACCCTCGTGCCTATGCTCAAGGCCTTCAAGGGCAGGGCCGACTTCCACCTGGCAGCAGAGTGCAACCTCGATGCCTTCTACAAGCCCAAGATGAGCACCCTCCTCGGTGCGGCTGCCATCACGGGCAAAGACCTCGTGGTGCTCGACAACGAGACCATCTCCGACATCGCCAAGCTCCTCCAGTTCAAGAATTGGCGTGAGCACGACAACAATATCGGTGTGGACAGCATCAGCGTGGAAGCCACCGTGTTCCGCAAGGAAATCGTGGTTTATCCCTTCCTCCTCAACCTCCACAACTATCAGCTCTGTGTGGGAGGCCGCCACACCCTCGACAACGCCTGCA
Source organism: Bacteroidales bacterium (assembly GCA_045642445.1). Taxonomy (GTDB): domain Bacteria; phylum Bacteroidota; class Bacteroidia; order Bacteroidales; family P3; genus Colimorpha. The sequence goes on from JAZUIX010000212.1 coordinate 10,836, forward strand.
ACTATCATCTCGAACTCATCAAATGCCCGCTGCCTGTGCGCCTGGCTGTCGATGTAAACGGAAGCCTCTCCAAACCCAAGATAGGCCTCGGCAAGGTGCAGTATGCCGAACTCTACAAGCCCGAGAAACGCGACGAGGTGCAGACCCGCACCCTCGAGCTGAAGAAGATGATCCGCCAAGCCTTGGAGTCGAATGTGAAGTAATCCCCCTCCCCGAAAGGCGGCAAGATATTGAAGGAGGAACCTCGATTCGATATGAAGACAGATATAATAGCGAATACTGTTCACAGGCTTGGGCGGATTCGGCAAAAGTCGCAGCAAGAATCGTGAGCAATAGCTCCATTTCCGAGAAGCCGCATATAAATATAAGTGTGTAGGTGTTGCCGATGAGGCCTTGGTCGAAATGTCGGCAGGGTGTTTATTTTCATAAATAATTGCAGATTTTTCTTGGCGATTTCAAAATTAGTTGTATATTTGCAGCCGATGAAACCCTCTTGCGGCTTGTCTGAGGAGGGGGTATCTTATTGATAAAAAACATAAAGTATGACTTTTAAACAAAAACAAAAGTCATGAAAAAACAAATAAAAAATCGAAAATCAGCGGCTATGAAACGCAAAATCTACTCTCTCGCCCTGCTGGCTGCCTTGTGCGGCACGGCTTTTGTGGCTTGCAAAAAGGACGACCCCTTGGCGGGCAAAGACTACAACACCATCATCACCGTGAAGAGCAACGATGGCAAGACCCACTACAACCCCTTCAACGGCGGCGTGGAGTGGGACAGCGACGATGAAATAAGTGTGGCTCGAGGCAATGTTGTGGCCGAAAATCCTTTTGAGTTGGTGAGCCTTGAGAACGGTGTGGCGAAGTTCGGCGGCAATATTTCCGCTACCGAAGGGTCGTATTATGCCGTCTATCCCGCACAAGATATTGCAATCAACAACGGTGTGGTCACCTGCGAGGTCATCAAGACCCAGCAGATTCTTACGGAGAACACTTTCGGCAAGGGCAACAACACCTCGGTGGGTTGCGGCCCTTCCACCACGATGGAGTTCAAGAACCTTGGCGGTTTGGCCAAGATAGCCGTGCGAGGCTCTATGCGAGTGAAGAGCATCAAGATTTCGTGTTCGGGTGCCACCCTTTCGGGTCGGGGTTCGGTGGATTTGTTCAGTATGGGGCAGAATCCGACCATCGAGTGGGCCTCGGAGGGCACTTTTGATTATATTGAGGCTGTTGCTCCCGAAACCGATGGAGTTTCGGTGGAGGGCGGCAAGTGGTTCTATGTTGTGCTTCCCCCATGCACCATGAACAGATATACTGTGACCCTTGCAGGCACACACGGCGAGGACTTTGTCGAAGAGTTTGACACCCCTGTCACTATCAGCCGTTCCAAAGTCACCCTGCTCGGTGCCTTCGAGGCGAATGGTATCCCAACTGATCCCCTGAGCAATCAGATTTGCTATACAGCCGAGGACGAGTTGGTCTTCACATTTGGAACAATTGACAATCATCGTTATGACCCTGTAACCCAAAGAGGCTGCGTCACTTTCAGCACAACAATTACGGAAATACCTGAATATGCATTTTGTGATAGTTATACTCAGGAAGGGAATACCTCAATTACCTCTATCACATTGCCCGCAAGTGTTACTTCTATAGGTATGTTTGCATTCCACGGCTGTAGCAATCTGGCATCCGTCTCAATGCCTGGAGTACAAACTATTGATTGGGGAGCGTTTCAATCCTGTGATATTCAAACTGTGAAACTGCCTGCTATTCGGACGATAGGGGGTTGTGCATTTAGTGATAATGATTTGCAATTCGTGGATTTGGGTGGCAATATCAATTCATTGGGTTCGAATGCTTTTCTGGGTAATTATTTTATTACTACTGTCAATTGCCGTGCAACATCTTGTCCGGATTTTGATAGTTGGGGGTTGTTTGAAGGTAGCCTTAGTGATAGAGCCGTCCTGCATGTTCCGCATAATTGTAGTGCGGCTTACAACGGTTGGAGTGACTTGTTTAGCGAAATTGTGGACGATTTGCCGTTACCTTCGAATAAATAAGAATACTCCGTTCTTGGGGATGTTCTCGTTGCCTCGGATTTGCGATCCGGGGCAACTTATTATAAGGATTTGCAATCCGCTGACAATTATTCCATATAAATAATGGGTGGTATGTGAGGATTGCAAATCCTAATATTAGGAGGCATCGGATGCAAATCCGATGCAACGGGGATTGCAAATCCGATGCGAGGGGGTGGCCGCAGAACTGCTGATGGTGGCTGGCCTCGTAGGAAAGAAAGGATCTAAAAAGTAAAGTAAGCCAATGGCCGCGTTACAGCGTTACAGCGTTACAGTTGAAAAAATGTGTTACCAACATCCCTTTATATTATATATAACTAATTAATATATAGATATATAGATAAGGAATAAGAAAAAAATGTACCCCTCAAAAAACAGCTGTAACGCTGTAACGCTGTAACGGAAACGGCAAAAAAACAGATTTCGAATTTGTCTAAAAAGCAAAAAATCAATGAAATACGACATCACCAAACACTCAGCACCAAAGATGCCGACCCTTGGAAACGGGACAGAATGTGTCAAACTTCTGCTCTCTCAGACCTCAAAAGACATGCACGAACCCCTCGTTCCGATGCTTTTCCCCGTCCTCGGAGCACATGTGAGCGGCGCGGAATTTCAGTACCCAGACCTCAGTTGGAAGGAGCCATGTGGCCAAATGGCCAACCTTGTGGCAGAATCTGGGGGCAACAAGGGCCAATTGTCCACTCTCGTAGAGGCCATCTGTCGCGACTTCCGTCGGCACGATGAGGCGGAACTACAGAAACTCGTAGAGTGGCAGCGTCAGATCAGCCAGATGCTCCGCAACATCTACGACCGCCATGCCAGCCTTTTGTTCAACCTGCGGAAGAACACCTATCGATGCTTCGTGTGCGGCGTGCACGGAGGCCCCATCGACCTGGTGATGCGGTGTCTGCACAAGGATTTCAAAGAGGCCTGCAGCTGGCTGGGCGGAGAGGGTTCGGAAGTGGCATACCGCATCTCTCCTCAACTCCCTTCCACATGTTCCCCGACAGCGACGAAGCCTGCGAGCGACTCTTCCTCAAGCTGCAGAAGTTGCTGCCCAACCTCGAGCACCACCAGCTGCCCCAAGGGTGCAAAAACTTCTTCGACAATTGTCTTAATATCCTCCCAATATCGTCCCAATATTGTCCCAATATTGTCCCACCGGAGGTGGGAGCGAATTAAAAGTTAAGAGTTAGGAGTTAGGAACGACATTCGGATATGAAACGAATGACATACGTCACGAAACGAAAAACTAAAACGAGGCTTCTGCCCGATTTGAATTGAGAATGGAGAATTGGCTGCCGCGGTACTATTTATTCTTCATTCTCAATTTTTAAGTAACGATTAAAAAATAAGTTGGGACAATGTTGATGTTTTCGATGGAACAAAACTGCCTCATTTGTATGATAAGATTGTCCCATAATTTTGATGTTTAAATTATACATTTATTGGTATTCTGTGCGAATCATACATGGTATATACGCTAATCGGCGAACCATCCAACAGCAGGGTCAAATGTAAAGTAGAAAAACCACATGGAAAAAACAATAAAGACGTGAAATAACATGGATTTAGGCAAACCTATCTTTTTGATAAAAGTACAAATGATAGTAATCACCAAAATCATAAGGCTTGATATCATAGCAACACTAATACATTGAGATATTCTATCTTTAGTAACTTCATCCAAGAATACCCCTGCTGACTTATCCTTAAACATAATATAATACACTATAAAATAACTAATTGCTACAGGCAGATACAACAATACGTATAGAATTTTTTTGAATATCCGTTTCATGGTAATAGGGTTATTTTAAATGTGATTTTTTAAGGTGGGTTCTATAAATTCATTTTTTGACTCACGTTGGATCCGATTTATAATCCGAGCCTGTCTAATATAAGGATTTGCAATCCGCAAACATATCATACATTTTTTATAATGAATTATTTAATGCGGATTGCAAACCCTTATTTTTATATGTGTCGGATTGCAAATCCGACACCACGCCCCGCCCTCAGAACATCCCCAAGGACGGAGGTATTGTATCATTATAATGACTATCATTTGTTTCGTATCATAATAACGGAAAATACTCCAAGTATATCATTTGCCGTCTCACCATCTTCTCCAAGATGCAACCTCTCCACGGGACTTGAGATGCTATTAACATTGACCACAATCGTATAGTCATGTTTTGTGGTTGACGTAGTGTCGCCGAGATTTATTTCTGTGTTCTTTTTTGCTGTCAAGGCACCAGCCATTGCCCCTGCTCCTCCAAGCAAAACATCGCCAACTACAGCCCTGCCAACCATACTCTTTGTGCTCGTTTTCGTTGTTGCTGTTCCCGTTTCATGATGCTGAATGACCGTGGGATTATCGTTGAGGTTATAGTTGATAATATCCTTGAAGTCATACACATGCTCATTGAGCAGTATGAGTTCTTTCTCTTCGTTCACCATCACATAATATCTGTCTGCGTATTTAATTACCTTTGATGGTGTTATTTTAGCCGCAAGTTGATTATAGTAATCATTCTCTGTTTGTATCTTTTGCATTTCGTGTTTCTGCATAGAATCAACATTGTCCTTTTCTTTGTCAAGTTGTTTCTCATAATAATCGCTTTTAAGCCTTATGATTTCAACAACGAGCATAACCAAACTCACAATCAAAGCAATCTCAAATAATAAGCCGAAAGGTGGTCTCAAATAAATTCTTACGCCAAGGAAAAAAGCATATTTCCAAAAAAGACAAAATATGACATCAATCCATAGAATAACTTGTTTTGAATTGTTTGTCATTTTTGCCAAAGCTTCTTCTCTTGTTTTGGAGTCACCTTCAACGTAGTCAACTTTCCCCATGTTTGTCACAACATAGCCATTGACTTTTCCCCACTCTTTTTGCAAATGAGTTTC
>JAZUIX010000213.1:0-5251 GCA_045642445.1 Bacteroidales bacterium
CAGGTTGCTGCGCAGAACGAGGGAGCGTAGCGGGCTACGTGACCGAGTGATAAACAGCAAGATGCCGAAAAGCGCCCGAAATCGCAGAAAAGTATGTTGTCATTCATTATTCTCATACGTTGAATTTATAGAACCCACCTAATGTCCAAAATCGGAAAGGAATTTGATGCGCATGAGGCGTATTTCTTCTTCGGTGTAGTCGGGGTCGTCTTCAAACTCATCGTAGGCTTCTTGCAAGTCGCCGCTCTCCGATTCGCGCCAGTAGTCGGTAAGGACTTCCTGATGTTCCTCTTCGATATTATCGTTGATGTAATAGTCTATGTTGAGTTTGGTGCCCGAAGAGATGATGCGCTCCATCTCGGTCATAAGTTCGTCCATGGTGAGCCCTTTGCCGCGGGCAATATCTTCGAGCGATTTGCGGCGGTCGATGGCCTGGATGATATAGATCTTGTTCTCGGACTTGTGTGCGGCACTATGCACCACAATGTCTTGGGGGCGTTCAATCTCGTTGTCCTCCACATAACTCTTGATGAGGTCGACGAAGGGCTGACCATGTTTCTGCGCCTTTGCGATACCCACGCCGGTGCAACGGCTGAGTTCTTCGATGGTGCAGGGATATTGGATGGTCATATCTTTGATGGAACGGTCTTCAAAAATGACATGTAGTGGCAGTTTCTCGTGCTGGGCGATAGATTTGAGCAGACTCTTGAGCTGGGTGTAGAGGGCTTCGTCGCCCACAGCTGCCGCACCACCTCCTGGAGCCACATCCTCGTCGTCGTCATCGTTGGAAGCTCCGCTGTAGTCGTGGTCGCAAGCCACGGTGATGTCGTAAGGCTTTTTGATGTATTTGTGACCCGCGGGGGTGAGTTTGAGCAAACCGAAAGTTTCGATTTCTTTGACAAGGAGGCGCTCGAAGATGGCCTCGCGCAGGACAGCTTTCCAGAAAAATTCGTCGTGGTCGGTGCCTTGTCCAAACTGCTCCAAACTATCGAGGTGGTAAATCTTGGTGTTGGGGTTTCTCTTGCCGAGCATCACATCCACAACGTCGCGCACCTTGAAAGCCTGTTTCATGGCCAGGATGGTCTCGAGGGCATACTGCATCTCTTCGCGTGCCTCTACCCTGGGTTTGGGATGGAGACAGTTGTCGCAAGCGCCACAGTTCTCCTGCGTGTAATCTTCGCCGAAATAGCGGAGGAGGTTGAGACGACGACAAGAGGAAGATTCGGCATAGCTGACCATCTCCTGCACCAGCTGGTTGGCCATCTCCTGTTCGGTGATATTTTTATCGGTAAAGAATTTGTTGAGTTTCTCTACATCGTGTTCAGAGTAGAAGGCTATGCACTGGCCCTCGCCACCATCACGACCGGCACGACCCGTTTCCTGGTAATAGCCTTCGAGGCTTTTGGGAATATCATAATGTATGACGAAACGCACATCGGGTTTGTCAATGCCCATGCCGAAGGCTATGGTGGCCACGATGACGTCTACCTCCTCCATGAGGAATTTGTCCTGGTTCTCGGCACGCAGTTTGTTGTCGAGGCCCGCATGATAGGGCAACGCCTTGATGCCGTTGAGCTGGAGGAGCTCGGCAAGGTCTTCCACTTTTTTGCGGGTCAGGCAATATATGATGCCGCTTTTGCCTTCGTTGTCGCGGATGAACTTGATAATTTCTTTGTGCAGCTCCATAGCGTCATTGGGCTTGGGGCGCACCTCATAATATAGATTGGGACGGTTGAAGGAGGAAACAAAGAGTTTGGCCTTCTCCATACGGAGATTCTTGATGATGTCCTGCTGCACCTTGGGAGTGGCCGAAGCGGTGAGGGTGAGAATAGGCACATGGCCGTTGATCTGGTCGATGGCTTCGCGCAACTTGCGGTATTCGGGGCGGAAATCATGTCCCCACTCCGAAATGCAGTGGGCCTCGTCGATGGCAAAGAAGGAGATGGGAAGATGCTGCAGAAACTCCACAGTATCCTCGCGCGAGAGAGTTTCGGGAGCAATGTAGAGCAGTTTCGTCTGCCCCTTCATAAGGTCGTCCTTGACCTCCTTTGCCTGTGTTTTTGAAAGCGACGAATTGAGGAAATGCGCCAAATTGTCTTTTCCGGAAGTATAGCGCACGGCATCCACCTGATTTTTCATCAAAGCGATGAGGGGCGACACAACAATGGCGGTACCCTTGCTAATCATGGCGGGTAATTGGTAGCAAAGTGACTTTCCACCACCCGTAGGCATGATAACAAAGGTGTCATTACCCTCTAAAATACTTTGGATGATGGCTTCTTGGTCACCTTTAAAGCTATCAAAACCAAACACTTCCTTTAACTTTGTTCGCAAATCTGTCATGATTCAAAAAAAATATGTAATTTTGCAGTTCAAAGTTAGCAAAAATTCTTCAAACGACAAAAAAAAAGTGACATTGAAGTCAAAAGACGATATAAAACAGATTGCAATTCAGGTAATTGCAGATGAAAAAAAAGCGGTTGAGAGCCTCGAAAAACACATAAATGACAGCTTTGCCGAGGCCGTAGAAACCATTTTTTATGCCCAAGGAAGGGTGATTATTACAGGTATCGGCAAGAGTGCCAACATTGCCACAAAAATTGTTTCAACGCTCAACAGCACAGGCACTCCAGCCATCTTTATGCATGCCGCCGACGCCATACACGGCGATTTGGGCATGGTGCAGCCGGGCGATGTGGTCATCTGCATCTCCAAAAGCGGCAACACACCCGAAATCAAAGTGCTGATTCCGCTGGTCAAAAACTTTGGCAACAAACTCATCGCCATCGTGGGCAACACCGACTCGTTTCTTGCCCACGAGGCCGACATTGTGCTGAACACCACCGTGGACCATGAGGCATGCCCCAACAACCTGGCCCCCACAAGCAGCACCACCGCCCAACTGGTCATGGGCGACGCTCTGGCCGTGGCCCTCATCGAGTGCCGCAACTTCACCGCTCGCGACTTTGCCCGCTTCCACCCCGGCGGAGCCCTGGGCAAACAACTCTACATGCGGGTGAGTGACCTCTATATCCAAAACGAGAAACCCGAGGTGCCGCCCGAAACCTCGCTGCGGCTCACACTGCTCGAGATGACCTCAAAGCGGCTGGGATGCACCGTGGTGACCGAGCAGGACAAGATCTTGGGCATCATCACCGACGGCGATTTGCGGCGTATGATGCGTGCCCACGACAACCTCGACGGCCTCACCGCAGCCGACATCATGTCCGCCAACCCCAAGACCGTTGTCGACAGCGAATTTGCCGTCAATGCACTCCACCTCATGCAGGCCAACTCCATCACCCAACTCATCGTCACCGACCCCGACGGCAACTATTTGGGCATCCTGCACCTGCACGACATATTACGCGAAGGAATAATTTAATTCAGTGACTGGTGATTAGTGACTGGTGACTTGGAGGGCGGCAGCCACCTAATCACTAATCACCAGTCACAAGTCACAAAAAAATCATACCGATGGAACTAAGAACAGAACAAGTTGTCAAGAAATATCGTTCACGCACCGTGGTGAAAGAGGTGTCGGTGAAAGTGCGCCAAGGCGAGATCGTGGGTCTTTTAGGCCCTAACGGAGCCGGAAAAACAACCACATTCTACATGATTGTGGGCATCATCAAACCCTTCTCCGGCAAAGTGTTCCTCGACGACCAGGAAATCACCAAAATGCCCATGTACCGCCGTGCCCAGCTCGGTGTGGGCTACCTCGCCCAGGAAGCCTCCGTGTTCCGCCAGATGACCGTGGAGGACAACATCCTGTCCATACTCCAATTCCGCGACGACCTCAACCCCCAAGAACGCACCGACAAACTGGAATCGCTCATCAAAGAGTTCGGTTTGGAAAAAATACGCAAAAGCAAAGGCATACAGCTCTCGGGTGGCGAACGCCGCCGCACCGAGATAGCCCGCGCCCTGGCCAACGACCCCAGATTCCTCCTCCTCGACGAGCCCTTCGCCGGAGTCGACCCCATAGCCGTGCAAGACATTCAAGACATCGTGGCACACCTCAAAGACCGCAACATCGGCATCCTCATCACCGACCACAATGTACACGAAACGCTCTCCATCACCGACCGCGCCTACCTGCTCTACGAAGGCAGCGTGCTACACCACGGCACCCCCGAGGAGATGGCCGCCGACCCCGACGTGCGTGAGAAATACCTCGGTCGCGACTTCGAACTACGCCGCGCCACCACTAAAGCCCTGAATCAGGATTAATCGGCCATAAATAGGCTATGCGGTGCGTCCTTGATTCACTATACCTATAGCGTCCTTGACCAAACGGGTTTGTAGCGGCCACGTAGCGGGGACTTAACGAGGTAAACCCGATAAAACCCCGTTTAGACCCCGATAAGAGAAGGAACAATCTACGGACTGATAGCAATATTTCTGACAAATTTGAAAGGCAAAGGCAAATGGCATTTGTGGCACTAATGGCACTAATTTGGCACTACAAAACGCAAAATACTAATACATATACAACTAAATATCAACACCCTGAGATTTAATCAAGACACTTAGTGCCACTAATGCCACAACTGCCAATCGTTTCGCTGTGTATAAATAAATAATAAAAAATAGAAAAAGTTTTTTGTATTTTGTTTTTTTTTATGTATTTTTGCAATCGTTTACTATGAGCTAGTAAACCTATCGAAAGCGTACTTTTGATACTCTGTTGCTGTGAATTAGGCACTCACAAAAAGTAAAATACAGAGCGAAAAGAGTAGCTTCCTTGAAGTGTATTCGAGTAACATCGGAATACCTTCAAGTGGAGTCGTACAAATCGCCCTCATATTTTACGGGAGCCTAACCCCACAACAGTGAAACGCGAAGTCAGCGGCTCCGCTTTCTTTTTGTAGTACCCTGTAGGGCTGCTGGGGGAAACAGAAATAAAAAACAACATGAATTATCATAGAGAACAGATTGCTCGTCACTCGTCTTCCGCAACTCTTTTTTTGACAAGGCTGTTGGGAAGAGAGGGTGTTTGCAATCAACTAATCATATTTCGAATACGGATAGGCATCAATCCATTTACAATGGAAAAGATTATGAAAAGTATCTCTGCAATCCTAAAATTGAAAACCTTGAACGTGCTCTTGAACTTCATTATTCAACTCTACAAGTAGACAAAACCCCATTATGTTATGAGAAAGATTAGTTGCATTTTGCTCGCAATAAGCCTACTTCCAATCTGTTTGTCGGCACAAGTTGTCGGAGACAAAATGCTCGATTCGTT
>JAZUIX010000214.1:0-16228 GCA_045642445.1 Bacteroidales bacterium
AGAATACAACATGTTAAGTATTGCTAAAAATCAAAAGGTATACAAAGTCAACTGTCACTTCTTAAATCTGGACAAATTCAAAATTGTTAAAATTAGGCATAATATATTGGTTTATAACCAATAACAACCTTAATTCAAAAAACGCCGTTTCCGACCCTCGTTTCCCTCTTTTTTACCCCACAAAATACAAACGTAAATGACCTTAAATATTTTTTTAAACGAAAATAACCGTGAATAACCGTGAATGATCGTAAATATTTTTTTCGAAAATTCATGGGCATTTGCGGATATTCGCGTTTATAAAAATATTCATAGGCATTCTCGAACATTCTCGTTTATACCTTATTCTCATGTCGAAAATTCATTGTTCGACTTTTTGCAAAAAACATTGTAATTCAGTCTTAATTGGGCCGTTTGGAATGGCGTTTTTTTATTAAAATTGGACGTAATGAAAAAAATTGTTGTTTGCAATAGATTGATTTTTAGCTTATTCTACGAATATTGCAAAAGAAGAGTTGTTAAGTCCGATTTTTTTATTATTTTTGCAACTCCAAATAATTAAAAATTGATTTATTATGACCAAAGCAGAAGTTGTTAGCGAAATTTATTCCAGAACTGGTATCGACAGAAACGCTATTCATGTCACTATCGAGGAATTGATGAATACCATTAAGGACAATATGGTAAAAGGTGAGAATATCTATCTCCGCGGTTTCGGCACGTTCGAGCTGAAGAGAAGAGCCGAGAAGACTGGCCGCAATATCACGAAGAACACCTCCGTGCATATTCCTGCCCACAATATTCCCGCTTTCAAGCCCTCCAAGGAGTTCAAGAATATGGTGAAATAAGAGGCGATCCGCAAGGTCGTTTCTTCCAATATCGCGGTGCTTAAGGCGCCGCATGATGATTGTGAGCAGAGGATTCCGTTCCTCTGTCCACAATCATTTGTATTCGCTATTACAAACCAATCGACATTTTCGGCAGGAGAGTCTTAAGGTGGGTTCTCGTATTATTCAAAAACCAATAACCTTTACAAATCGATAACCTATAACCAATAACCCTTATAAATCGATAACCTATAACCTATAACCAATAACCTTTACCTCAATTCACAATTCACAATTCACAATTCACGTTTGATAAATACTTTTTATTGGCGCTTTGCGTTATTATAAAAAGTAGTAATTTTGCATTTTGATATATTAATTCAGAAATAATAATCAATTATGAATAAATCTCGCGTTTATACTATTGTGTTGCTGGTGGTTGCGGTGGTGTTTATGGCCATGCCCGCCAATGCTCAGAAACGTCCGTCGAAGCAGAAGGTGAACTTCACCGTGGAGGAGATGCCCGACCAGTTGCTGACTTTTCTCAACGGAACCCTCAAGGATGAGGACAAACTGGAGGCCAACAAAAAACTTGTGGATGCTTTCGCGGCGGTGTATAACGGTCTCGGTGCCAGTCGTCAGGAGGAGGTTGTGGACCTCTATAATGCCGCAAGGCAGACAAAGATGTCGCCTCTGCCCGACTATGCCGAGTTGACCACTACGCTGATGGCTTACCAAAAGGCCACGGTGACCTCGACCATCTTTGCCGAGTGGATTGCAGCCACCAAGGCCATCATGTCGCTCACCACCAAGACGAAAGAGATTACAGGCTTCATATCGTATTCCGCAGCCTTGCTGGCCGACAGAACACTTTACGGCACCCGTTCGTGTGTGTGGCAGGCTCAGCCCAATAGCGTGTTCTCGTTTGTGCCAACCAACAAGGATGTGAAGACGGTGTTCGATACCCCCATCAACCTGCGCTACACCTCGGGCACGAGCAGCAATGCCGACGAGAACACGATTTACGGCACCAAGGGAGCCTATCTGTTCCTCGACAACCTGTGGAAAGGGCAGGGGGGACGCCTTACGTGGGAACGCTGCGGAGTGGCCGCAGGGGCCTGCTATGCCGATTTGCAGTATTATACCGTGGTGACCAAATTCCCCAAGTTCACCGCCGACTCGGTGCTGTTTATCAACACCAACTATTTCAAGAGCCCCATCAAGGGCACTATCGAGGAGGCCCTCAACACCAAGACTGAGCCCGACAAATACAATTTCCCCAAGTTCCGCTCCTATCAGAAGGACTTCCAGCTGAAGGATGTGATGCCCGGGGTGGATTTTGAGGGAAGCTTTATGATGTATGGTCCCCGCTTTGTGACTAATGACGAGAAGAGCCCCGCCTCGATGGTGTTCTACCGTGGCGGCAAGAGGTTCATGACGGTGAGCTCGACCAAGTTCACCTTGCTGCCCCACATGCTCACTTCCGAGCGTGCCGCTGTGAAGATTTTTATCGACAACGACTCGATATGCAACACCGGTTTGCTGGTGCGCTACACCACAGCCGACCAGCGTGTGAACCTCAACAACAGCCCCAAGCGCAACTACTACAGCCCCTACACCGACAGCTATCACCAGCTGGACATCTACTGTGAGTCGATCAACTGGTGGATTGCCAAGGACATCTTGGAGTTCGACATGGTGGCACAAAGCAGTTCGGAGACCAATGTGACCTTTGAGTCGAACCGCTACTACTCGGTGCGTAAGGCCCGCGAGGTGCAGGGTATCGACGAGGTGAGCCCTGTGGTGCGTATGTACCGTTTCATGAAAGACCACGACATGCGTAAGGATTTCGGCCTGGTGTCGTTCCAGAAGGCCATAGGCTTGGACGAGGCTCAGACAAAACTGATGATTCACAACCTCTCGAAGTCGGGTCTGGTGTCGTTTGACGAGGGCTCGAAGTTCATCCATGTGCACGACAAACTGCTGGGTTTCTACAAAGCCATCAGCAAGCAGAAGGGCCACGACTACGATGCCCTGACGCTTGAGTCGGACACCAAGGGCACCAACGCCGAGATGGACCTCTCGACCAACGATTTGCGGGTGCATGGTGTGGAAAAATTCGTGGTTAGCGACAGCCAGTTGGTGGTGGTGAAACCATACGGCGGCAATATCCTCGTAAAACGCAACCGCGACATCATCTTCTCTGGCTATATCAATGTGGGCCGTTTCGAAATGAACGTCACCGATGCCACATTTTTCTACGACGATTTCCGTTTCGACTTGCCGCAGATCGACTCGATGCGTTTCTGGGTCACCAGTTTCACCGAAGAGGGCAAGCAGCACGTGGTGCGCACCCCTCTCTACAGCTTGGTTGGCGACATCCAGATCGACAAGCCCGACAACCATTGCGGCCTTCAGAAAAACAAGGATTACCCGATATTCAACAGCGTAAAGACAAGCTATGTCTATTATGACCGCCCCTTCGTCCTCGGCGGAGTGTATAAACGCGACAGGTTCTACTATACCTTGAATCCGTTTGTCATTAAGCAGCTTACCGACTTTGTGACCGATAGTTTGGAATTCTCCGGCACCCTGACCTCTGCCGGCATTTTCCCCGACATCCCACAGCCCCTCAAGGTTCAGCGCGACTACTCGTTGGGCTTTATCAACACCACTCCCCAGGGAGGATATGAGACCTACGGCGGCAAGGGCCGCTATTTCGACACCGTGGCACTCAGCTATGGCGGTTTGCGAGGCAAAGGACGTCTGGAATACCTCACCTCGGTAATGTCTACCGACAAATATATCTTTATGCCCGACTCCACCGTGGCTCAGACCGATACTTTCTATGTCAAGGAGGAGAACGATTTCCCCGACATACACAATGGGCAGACCATCGTCCGCTGGTATCCCTACAGGGATTCGATGACGGTGTCGCAGATGCTCAACGGGTCGCAGTTCCAGATGTATCACGGCGAGACCCAGCTGGCAGGACGTGTCACCCTGCAGCCCAAAGGTGCTGCCGCTACAGGTACCGCCACCTTGCACGAGGGCACACTTCGTTCGCCTTGGTTCCAGCTTCGCAGCAAGGAGATGGACGCCAAACAGACCCACTTCTCGCTCTTCTCGATGAAGTACAACAATGTGGCTTTCGAGGCCGACAATATGCGCTCGCATATCGATTATGAGGAGCACACGGGCCAGTTCACCTCCAACGACACTTTGGAGCGCACCCTGTTGCCCGCCTTGGGCTATGCCGCTTGGGTGGACCAGTACACCTGGGATTGGGACGACCGCACCTTGGCCCTCGACAATAGCAAGAGCACCGAGAGCGGCGGTATGGAGGCCGTGGCCCTGCGCGACCGTGCCAAACGTATGGATCGTATGCCTGGAGCCCGCTTCGAGTCTACCGACCCGAAACTCAAAAATATCCGTTTCTGCGCTATCCACAGCGACTATCGTTACGACGATTTGGAACTCTCCAACCACAACGTCTTTGCCCTCCCCATTGCCGACGCACTCATCGCTCCTTCGGGCGACTCGCTGCATATCTCCAAGGGTGGCGAGATGAGCCTCATCAAGAACGGCAGCCTGCTGGCTGAGCGCGACAGCTGCTTCCACCTCTTCTACAAGTGCGACATCATGGTCACCGACGGCAAGAAATATGGCGCCAAGGGCTATATCGACTATGTGAGCGAGGACGACAAGAAGCAGCCTATCTATATGACCGAGATTGCCCCCGATGCCAACGGTATGACCGTGGCCAACGGCTTTGTGTCCGACACGGCTCGTTTCACCCTCTCGCAGGCCTTCGGCTTTGCCGGAAAGGTGCGTGTGGAGGCGCTGAAACGCGACTACTATTTCGATGGCGGTGTGCGTCTGCTGCACAACTGCGCACCTGTGGAGCAGCTGGGTCTGCTGGCCTATGCCGACTATCTCGATCCCGATAACATCCGTGTGACGGTGTCGCAAAATCCTGTGGATTGGAAGGGCAATCCCATCAATGCCGGCATACGCATGGATCAGAACTCGCTGAAACCCTCCTCCTCGTTCCTCACCAAGCACCAACCCGGCATCGAACTTATCAGCGGCTTCGGTCTGCTGCATTTCGACAATGCCACCAACTCGTATACCATCACTACGCAGGACAAGCTGGACGACAACGACTATGTCGACCATTACCTCACCCTGCATGGCGACGATTGCACCTTGGAGGGCGAAGGCCCCATCTCTCTCGGACAAACCGAGGCCCCTGCTTCGATTTATGCCTACGGCAAGGCCTTCTACGACCCCTACAATTTGGACAATTTCTCGCTCAACACGGTCTTCGGTGTCAACTTCCCCATCAACGAGGATGTGCTTGCCCAGATGGCCAAACAGATTGAGGAGGATTTGCGTCCGGGTCCTGCCGACCGTGAGAACGACCTGCTCGAACATGCCCTCATGTACGGCATGGGTCACGACGAGGGCCAGGATGCCTATATGACCTATCAGAGCACGGGTGCTTTCGACAAGATTCCCCAGTGCATCAACAATACGCTCCTCTTCGAAAAAGTGCATTGGGAGTACTCTGTGCAGCGTGGCTATACCGCCAGCGGCACCGTGGCCCTGTGCAATGTGGGCAAGAAACAGCTGCACGTCAATGTGCGTCTCAGAGCCCAGCTCACCCGTCGTAGCGGCGACAACCATCTGATTATCTACATGCAGCTGGCCAACGACCACTGGTATTATTTCCACTACCAGATGGGCAGCAAACACCTCTCCATTGCCAGCAGCAATGCCGCCTGGAACGACAAGATTCTCGACATCAAGTCCGACAAACGCAAGGTTGACGGTTTCAGCTACTCGGTGGTCAATTCGCGCTCCGAGATGCAGAGTTTCCTCTCCGGCTTCACTGGCGACCCCGCCGATGAAGAAGAGGAGGACTATGACAACGAGGAGGAAGACGATTGATGCTTCAGTTGTTGATTATCTTGCTGGCATTCATATTGCTGTTTGCCAGCCAGAAGGTGCTCTTTTTGCTGTTCAATCATGCCTATGCCGAAGGGGTGGGGCTCTCCGACGCTGCCTCGGTGGTGTGGCATGGCTTGAGGCTCGACCTCACCATGAGTTGCTATCTCATGGTGGTGCCCATCGTGGTGGTGATGGTGGCTATGCTTAGCCGCAAGGTGGATTTGAAGCGGGTGCTGAGTTGGTGGTATGCCCCTGTGGCGTTGCTCATGTCGCTGGTGTTTGTGGCCGATGCAGTGCTGTACAGTTTCTGGGGCGCCAAACTCGATGCTGCCGACCTTTTCTATGCCCAAAATCCGAAAGATGTCTTTGCCAGCCTCTCGTTGGGGTGGGCTTTGTTGGGGGTGATAGTGGTGCTGGTGTTGGCTGCCGCCTATTTCGCTTTGCTCCGATGGGTCACACCTCGCAGCGTGCCGCAACGCAAATGGTGGGTTGCGGTGCCCCTGACGATCGTGCTTCTGGGAGCCGACTTTGTGGGAGTGCGTGGCGGTGTGGGAACCTCCACCGCCAATCCTGGCAGAGCTTTCTTTTCCGAAAACAAATTCCTCAATCATGCCGCCCTCAACCCGTTTTTCAATATGAGCTATTCGCTGGCCAAAAAACAGGTGCTCGACCAGGAGTTTCAGTTCTATTCGGTAGAGGAAATGCAACAGCTTACAGCGGGCATTTTCGACCCTCATGCCGACATTGCCGACACTTTGCTCAACACCTCTCGACCCAATATCATCTTGGTTATTTGGGAAGGGGGTGGCCGCAATATGGTTTGCAACGATACCGTGGCGCCCAACTATGCACGGCTGCGTAGCCAAGGGGTGTTCTTCGACAATTGTTATGCCAACAGTTTCCGCACCGATAGGGGAGTAGTGTCGCTGTTGAGTGGCTGGCCGGGGCTCCCCACCGCCTCGCTCATGAAGCGTGGCGACATGTGCCGATCTTTGCCCAATTTGGCCAAAAGTCTGGGCAAGGCAGGCTATCACACCTGTTTCACCTACGGAGGCGACATCGATTTCACCAACATGCGCAACTATCTGTTTGAGGGCGGTTTTCAAGACATTCAAGGCGACGAATCTTTTTCCGATGTGCCTTATAAGGCCAGCTGGGGAGCCGACGATGAGTTTGTGCTCGATGCCTCCAAAGGTCATCCCGCCGAACCCTTTTTCCACACCTACCTCACCCTCAGCAGTCACGAGCCGTGGCAGGTTCCCTACCAGCGGTTGGACAATATCTACCAGAATGCCTTTGCCTACACCGATTCGTGTTTGGGACTTTTTGTGGAACGGCTGCGCAAAAGCCCTGTATGGGACAACCTCTTGCTGATCATAGTCCCCGACCACGGCATACCCTTTGGCGAAGGGCAGTGGGCCTCGGATGTGGCCGCGGCGCAGATACCGATGCTTTGGATAGGGGGAGCGGTGCGTCAGCCCAAGGTAGTGGACCGTCTGATGAATCAGAGCGACATGGCTGCCACCTTGCTGGCACAGCTCTCGTTGCCCTTCGACGACTACCCGTTTAGTCGCAACATGCTTTCAGCCGACACCCTGCCCCTCGTGGCAACCCATACCTTCAAAAACGGCATGAACCTCATCACCCCTGCTGCCAGAACCTCTTACGAGTGTGTGAACAACCGTTTGGTGCCCCTGACCCCCGCCGACCCTCAGCAGCCCTATGCCCAAGCCCTGCTGCAACTCGTCTACTATCGCTCCGCCCAACTGCCCAGATGATTTCTCAAATCAGCTGATGGAGCCGAAGAACTCCTCCAGCGTTTGGCGCAAATCGTACATTGAGACGATTATTTTGTACATTTTTACGAGCAATTCGTACACTTCCGGCATGGTTATGTGCATCGGACAGGCCGCCTCCACCTCCTCTTTGTGACGGCGGTCTTTAGGGTTAAGTCCGTATTCGTGAAGCAATTTGACCTCATTTTTGCTCATAAGTCGTATTGCTCAAAAACTGGTAGTTGAGGCCGTTTTTTGCAAAAATAAACATCATTTTCTTACGAACGAGATATATAGTCATGATATTTTCGGTATTAAAATTTGTTAAAAAAGTTTTGTTTTTCCCCCTTCCGGTACGAAGAAGGGTCGTAGTACCTTCGTTATAGGTTTGTTGCAGGTTTGCTATAGTAGCGAAGAATCAACGAGTTATGAACGAGGTTACTTCGGGGATGACAAACATGACAAATGACAAATGCTATTAGTGTGAAATGCATATTTAGTTAGATATTATTATATATATTAGTATTTATTTAATCTTATAAATGTAATCCATTTTTTGATTGTGCAATTCAGATACATTGCATTTGTCTTTTGTCGTGTTTGTCATGTTACTTAGTAACGATTAAAAAATAAGTTGTAACGATGTGGTCGTTTTTGTTGAAAACAAAACTGCCTCATTTGTACGATAGGATTGTATCATGTTATTTTTTTACCGTTACTAAATAATCAAACTTCAATTTTGTACGTCCCATATTATTCCCCTTTCTATGCTACATTATTTACAGACTTTTTATTGGTTTTTTAAAAATATGGCCAAATATAGTGGGATAAGACAAAAAAAGAAATTGCAAGTATTCGTTTAAATACTTGCAATTTCTTTTTGGTGCCCGGAGCCGAAGGCCAGCGAACACAACTGAATCAAATTAATGGAGTGAGCTAACAGGACTTGTATGAGACGGCGCATGCCGGCAACCTCATCCAAAAGGACTGTTCGGGCATAAAAAAAGAAGACCGCTTGGTCTTCTATTTTTGGTGCCCGGAACAGGAACGCTTTAATTGTTCTCTATTAAGTTTAACTGTTTGTTATTTTGGTCTTTACAATTATTTACAAATCAAAATTGATACAACAAAAACAGGTAAAACGTCAGAAAGGTGGCCAAAAGGTGGCCAAGGGATTACCATCCTCATTTAGCATAATAACCTCCTGTCTTGTCAGAATCTCGATGTTCTATCAAACCCTCCTTCACAAGGATGGCTAAATGACGGTCAATTGTAGAAATGCTCTTGCCAGAAATGTCAGAAATACCCTTTCTCTGAATACCTGGATTCGAACGGACGATAGTAAGCGTTACCATCATACTAGAATTTATCCTATCATTTCGACTATCATTTACCCTATCATTAGACCCTCTCATAGGTATAGGGAGTACCAATTCCACCTCATCAATCTCAAATTTGTTTTTCAGTTCGGGTTCGCCCCAGTGGGTCTCTTTCCAAGCGGAGATTATGGTCGGGAATCCCGAACCGACATTTTCGCCGTAACCAACCATTCGAAGCATATTCTGAATTTTTGGATTACGAGCATTTGAATTGCCACCTTCGTATATCATTTCGACCGGCAGCCTCAAAATTAGGTGACTTGCTATTCTGCCCGAAAGTGTCTCTATCTAGTGGAAGCTCAACAGGGTGGCTTTGACACTTCTGAAGTGAATGTGTAAGGCTGATATAACATGCCTATCTTTTTACCTGTATATCTATTGATTTCTCATCGATTCTCACCTCGTACAATGATGACGGTGCGGTGTACACATTGGCAAGTTGATGTGTGGTCACAAATGTATTCTTTTCAAGGTAATGCCCGTCTCCAAACATTACATTCTCCATATCCTGCGTTGTCGTAAGAGTTAGTTCCCCCTTCTGTTCTCTGGCAATTACACCTATATTTTTTGCTTGTAAACCATCAAAGTGTTCATAGTCCCTATCAGGCATCAAGATGAAAAGGTAATCCTGGGCACGGCTTATTGCCACATTCAAAATGTTTTTCTTATTAATAAAAGTCTTGTCGGAAAAGCGAACCATACCTGATGCAGGCGGGTTGTACACGGCAATTATTATATCGCATTCATCACCTTGAAAACCGTGTACTGTTCCTATTGATACATCAACATTGCCAAACAATTCCTTTCTCTGTTCCCATAGTTTATTTATCACCTCTGCCTGTGCATGATACGGACTCACAACACCTATTCTCCAGTGCTTGTCAGTTTCGTTACTGTCAATATTGGTTGCTAAATACCTCATCAATTCGTAGCAGTATAAAGCAGAATATACATGAACATTTGACCTTTCTACTTGTTGCGCACTATATATGGATTGCATCTTCTCTACTGGGAATGTCATAAAGTTGACACTTCTTGCAGAAAAACCATTTAAAATCAATTTCCGTTGCGTCTCTTGCTGACGATGGGATATAACACCTCCATCATAGGCATACTTACTAAACAAATTACCTATAGCTGGAACTGCCCTGTATTGAGTTGTTAAATTCGTAATATCAAATTGAACCGGCCTTGTTTTTGGGTTTAAGAAGTTTTCCAACTGCACCATTTTGTATATATTCTCATCCTTCCAAACATCTTCGTATACAATCGGCTCAATTTGCATAGGGTCACCTGCTATGATAATGGTAGCATCAGGGCATTTGTATATAGGATAAATAATCTGAGCAAGTGGAATCATAGAAGCTTCATCTATTACAATGTAATCCCACCTAACATCCTTTAGTTTGGCATTATCGAAACCATCGTATGCAAAACGTGCAATTGTAGAGATAACACAACATTTTTCCCCTTCCAGAACATTATCCTCCCTCATACAAACATGGTTTTGTAGAGAATCTTCATTTGTAGCAACAAAGCGGAATAGCCAATCTTCTGGACAAGATTTAGCATCAAGAAGCGCAAATGCTTTTTGCGCAATTACATCTGCCGCTTTGTTTGTCGGGCACAATACAAGCATCTTCTTTTTGTGACGTACTGCAACCTTATGTATCCAATTGTTGACAAGGTGAGTCGTTTTTCCTGTGCCGGGAGGCCCAAAAATGAATTTTATGTTAGGATTGATATTATCAAGCATCGAAAAGCCATTATCCAGTTGAAGGTCAAAGAATGCTTCTTGTAGCTTTGCTATCAATTGAACAGGAGTTCCCGTCTTTAATTCTGCCCTGAATATTTTGCTTGATAGGGAGAGTAGTTCGTCTATTCGTTCAACGTCTTCGTTTTTGCATTTCAAACGTAGTACATAATCCTGTACGCTTGCCACCTCAAAAACAATAGTTGAATGAACATCTCCTATTAGACGGAAAGTAACAGCTATGTTGCTCATCTCCTCTATCGCTATTGGTATGCGCCTTGAGGGGTTTTTAAGAAGGACTCCATGTTCGGAATATGGGTCTTTTTCTACCTTTGAAAAGTTTATCTCAATACCTCGTTTACCACGATTCACTTCACCGCTTGCATTAAATTCCATCTCAAGCAATGCCAAGAACCATTCGTATGTATAACGCTTGCTTGCATCAGATGCAATTAACTTTAGCCGTTCATTTTCAGCATCCTCTTCCTTTAATCTCTCAATCTTTTCCTCAAGATTAGTAGGCGAAGGCAGTTCTTGCGCCTTTGAAGATGGAGTTTTAGTTATGGCTTGTTGGTCAAAAGTCTCGTCTATTGAATATCTTTTTTGCTTGTGAGTAAACAGCGGTTCCTCATGCTCCGAAAATTGAGCTTGCATTTTTTTTCGCAGTTCATCCTCTTCTTTTCTCTTCTCCGCCAGTTTCCTTGCATCCTCTTCACGCAAGAGCTTTTCCTTTCTAAGTTTAAGTAATTCATCAATTTCCTCATCTTTTACACCCGCATTAATGAATTTTTGCCCCATTTTGGTTGCCCTCAAAGTATTCTTTGAGCATTGCTCTTCTATGATTTTCAAATCTTCTGTTTGTGGCGAATGTTTTAAACCGATGAGGTTTATCATAGATTCGGAAAGAGTGTATTTGTTACTCAAATCTTCTATGAATACTTTCCCAGGTGTACACAATTGCCTTTTTTTGTTGTATAGCCACTTGTTGCGCCTGATTGAAAGGAGAAGTGTGCTTTCAAATGAGCAGGAACGTCTGTTATATCTTCCATCGTTATATGGTTGGTAGGTACATTCTCCTCGCAGCCATCTACTAATCGCCTTAATGTAATGGAGCAATGACTCCCACACAAATATGGAGTATTCTTCAGATACTTTGTCTTTTTTGCAGCATTCATCAAATGTATCAAGACAATAATCTGTGAGACGAGGACTTCCCAATTCATACTTGGATATACCCTGCACTCGATTCGTTAGTTCCCCGATGTCTGGACTTTCAACCTCAATAATTTTCAGAAAACGGCTAAAATCAAATCGTTTCAAGAAACTATCACAATCTTTTATTCCATCAATGTTGAGATAGTATTCCCTGTCAAGTATATGTAGCACATTCACTGTACGGTTTGCAGACAATGTCTCCACACTTAGTTCATATATAACATCATCAATCCTATAAAATTGATTATTCTGACATCTGAACTTGAATTTTTCTTGAACGAGTTTGATATAGTTTTCCGTATCTTGTGCTTGACAGGTCTTGTAAGTCTCCCAAATGAAACGAAAATCCTTTTTGTATTTATCATCATCATAGGATTTATCATTCCCAGCATACTTTGGAAGAATTGCATTCTCAACGTAATGCCTTCCATCAGGAATGGATATGTTGAGCTTCTTTAGCAATATCTGGAAGTCTTTGTTGGCACATAGAACTGGGTCGACATAATTCATGCCTTCCATACGTTCCGTCCCCTGGCCGACAAAAACATTCGCCTTCCCTGCAGATGTATAAGGTGCAACGAAGGTTTTTCGTGCGGTGCGTATGAATGGTTTTGTGAGCAGAGGTGCGGTCGTGGATTCGTAATAATTGAGTTTGTATCGTTCTATCAATCTTCTTGCCGAATCCGTCAACAAAAATTTATAGAAACGCATTAACCATTCCTCATCCTGCATTCTAATAAACGTATCGGAGAATGCTTTCCCAAAATCATTCACACTAAACGAGCTTATTCCAATTTCGTCCAGATAACCTTCTATGTCATCATTCTTTTTTAGTTTTGTGTGGACAAACTGGATTCGGCATGATGGCCTTGAACCAAGCAGTCTGTTAAACTGTTCTACCGTCAAAAGTTGTCTAATAGACTCCTCCACTTTTTTCCCCATTCCGGCAGTAACATAACGCCGCTCTGTGCAAAGATGAACTGCTCTATTAGCGAGAACATTTCGGAATGAATGATAAAAACCATTAAACCACTGTTCTTGCACCTCATCATCATTGTCATAACTTTCCTCTAACGGTACTATGTCAAAAATGTTTTCGTCCACCCATTGTTTGTTTCTTTCTACAGCAATCTCGCACAATAAAACCAATGCCCTGGAAGCAAGCTCTGATAGTTTTTCAAATAATTGAGTATTTATTTCCTCTTCTCGTTTAATTTGCTGACGATTGTCAACCAAAGCAAAAGGCGCGTGCATTATAAAACAAGTGTCCAAATTTTCACTCGTTGGAAAGTAACAGAATATTTTCGGCTTTCGTTGAGTATCTACCTTGTTTTTCTCATTAATATAATAACCAACTGAAATGGAATGACGGCCACCTTCAATGTTTATATTCTTTGAGAATAGCCAAAGGTTATCTTTCTTTTCTCCATCGACACTCTGAACAATAACATTTTCACATCTCACACCTTCTTTTACGATTTCTTCAACTATGTCCTTACGATATAATCCCTCTACCGTGCTGCCCTCACAACTCCATGTCACTTCTTTCAGATGATTGAGGAAGAGAATTGGGTTATTGAGGCTTTTCAACCGGGTTAAAATAATGCTATACGCTTTTTGTGGAGTCAACTCAAGCCTATCGAATGGGAGAAAGAAAAGAGTTTCTCCCGACTTCCGCCATTCATGATTCCGTTCAATCAATTCTGGTATGATATAATCTCTTAGACGAAAACAGATGTTGTCATCATAAATTTCCGGTGTTTTAGTGTATTGGAATACCGCTTTGAAGCCGACCCCGAATTTGCCAATCTTATTATCAGTCGAGCGTTCACTTTTGGTTGACATGCCTATGGATGTCAGTGAATTTACATGCCCTAAGCATCCATTCTCTTGGTCCTCCTCATACTTGTCAGGATTTGACACGGTAAATCGGATTGTTCCATTGTGCTTGAAAAGTATACCATCGTGTGACAAATGAATCTCGGCCATCGTTGCCTTGGCGTCGTCTGCATTTTGCAGCAATTCATAAATGAAATGAGCGGAGTCTGGATATTTATCAATCACCGATGACCACCACCGGCGATACTCGGGTTCCATAAAAACTTTTGCATGGCTTATTTTCTTTTCGTTTAGTCGTTGGAACCATATTTTTTCCTGCTGATTCATGTATCAATTGTTATATATGTTCATACGGGTTTCAGGGAGAAGATTTCTTTTCTCTTTCCCTGTTATTTTCAGATTTTTCTTCGACGGTGGGCATTTATGTTCAAAAAAAATCACCGTTTCGTAAAACTTCATAAAATCCCATCATATCGTATCGTTCTACAAATGTTTATTTTACCTTAGATAAAAACGTAAAAAATTGAATAATATTGTGTACAAGGGATGTAAATTACAGCTTCGACAAACTGTCTTGTTGAGGCTTAACGAATTAAACTTATACTAATAAACCCTAATTCACATACATAGTCGTCAACTGATTATTAGAACATTAAAATATGGAACATTCTCCTTAATTTACGAAGGGTATTAATTGCTCGTCCCGTCCTGCTCCTTACACGACGAAGGGATAGACCACTCCTCAACATTTCAATTTCTTCTCCGTATTCCATCATATAATCCACTTTGCACTTTGTACGTCCCATAATTGCCTCCTTTCTGTTATGCTGCATCTACAAATTTCTTCTTCATTCTCTGCACGGTGCTGATGCCCACACCCTCGTTCTTTGCAATCATTCGGATGGAATACCCCTTCCGTAGTTGCTTGATTACACCGGCATATTCCTCTTGCAACTTTTCGTCTGATTTCCGATACCTTTCCTTACGACCGACCTTTCCCCCTTCGGTTATTTATTTCTCCTTTCATGGGTTATGTTCTGAAAGGAAAATCCCAATAGCGGCATATCAATCAGAAAAAATTGCTTGTGAGAGTCGTGCTCCTCATTTGTATAAAAGTGTTGTGTGAGGTTTCCTAAAAAGGTGTCCAGAAGGTGGCCAAAATTGGGATATAAAAGAAAAAAGATTTTGCATTTTCACTCATTTTGAGTTACTTGCAAAATCTCTTTGGTGCCCGGAACAGGACTTGATATATTATTCCTTATTGTTTGTTATTGTTTGTAATTCTGTAAGTTGATGAAATATTAATCTACCGAAATCAACAACTAAGACCAATAATATGACCAAATCATGACCAACCACATACTGACTCTATTTTAAAAATCCACCCCACTCTAATTTTAAAAATCATCAGCACATAAAAATGCCTTTATTTCGTCTTCTTTCTGTCTCGTGGTCAGTTGTGCCTTGTGAGTTGAGAAAACTCGCTAGGTGCCGTTTTACGGGTGTTATAGCTCGCCATGCACCATTACTGTTTGATTTATTAAATATCTCCATCATCATTGTCGTCTATTTCAAGATATCCGCGAATACAAATGGTGGTCGCGGACAACATTCGCCTCTTTACTGTTCAGGATGGTTTTCTCCCTTCAATACTCCTTCAAATAATATACATTTCTGTGCCATACTATCTTGGTTTTTGATATATAATATTTATTCTTCACATTCTTTTTTGTCTCTCATATCGTTTCACCATTGTTGCACTCATCTTCTTGACAAGGTTTTTAAAAATACTCCGCCCACTGAGGGTTCTCATTATCGAACAAGACCTTCTGTTCGTCGGTCAGGTTAGGATAGTCTGTCCACAATTTGATTATAGTATTCTTGTCGAAGCTGACCAGGAGTGTCCCGATGAGTGGTTCTCCGTTCTCATCCAGTTCATCCACCCACCAAACCTTGTCGGTACGGCGCTTCTTGTGGAATCTATAATTGGGCTTCATCTATTTTACAAAAAGGCATCAGTGAGAATATCCAAATCAAAAGAATCTGTTCTATCATTACTATAAGGAATGGAATCAGAAACATCTCGAATTGCAATAGTCTTTTTACTCTTGCACTTCGAGTTTCTTAATAAACATATTATTTCTTACTTTAGCACGCGCCAATAAGCTTGAGAACTTTATTATTTCAGTATATAATGAACCATCCGCGTGGCCATCAAAACCAACAACTTTTTCTGAAGGTCTAAACCAAAAATCAAAATGTTCTGAACGTTCAAAGCGACTAACCCTTCCTCGAACATCTCTATCCTCAATAGCTTCTCCAATTAAATAGCCATAGAATTGGTTTATCCTATATACGGGATTCGTATAGTTAAGAAGGAGATTTGCATAGAAATCAATTTGTGTTAAATGGTCAGAAACATTTACTTCTGGAGCTTTAAATTCAATAATAATACATTTACCTTCCTCTGGAAACAAAAGAACATCA
>JAZUIX010000215.1:0-16124 GCA_045642445.1 Bacteroidales bacterium
GGTTGGGCATTGCAAGCGTCCACACAGGCTTGGTCGATAGCCACGGGGTCGAAACTGGCAAACATGCCCACATCGGGGATGATGGGGATGTCGTTGCAACTATCGCAGTCGCACTCGGGCGAGACGTCCACCACCAAGCTGACATGGAAATTGGGTTTGCCGTCCAGCACGGCCTTGGTGTATTCGGCTATCTTTTTGTTCATGACGGGCTTGGCTTCGTCCCACTTGGTCATGATGGCGTCTTTGGGACAATATGCTATGCAGTAGCCGCAGCCAACACAGTTCGCTTCGTCAATCACGGCTTTTCCGTCGATGATACGCACACCGTTGTTGTTGCAGTTGCGCACACAGTTGCCACAGCCAATGCAGCGTTTGTGGCTGATGTAGGGGGTGCCGCTGCTGTGCATCTCCATCTTGCCGCTTTTGGAGCCGCACCCCATGCCGATGTTCTTCAGCGTGCCACCGAACCCCGCGTTGATGTGCCCCTTGAAATGCGATAGCGAAATGATGATGTCGGCTTCGGCTATAGCGGCCCCAATCTTGGCCTCCTTGACATATTCGCCTCCCGCTACGGGGATGATACGCTCATCGGTGCCCCGCAATCCGTCGGCAATGATGGTGTGCACACCTGTTGCCAAAGGGTTGTAGCCGTTCATGTAGGCAGCGTCGAGATGGTTGAGGGCGTTGTTGCGATAGCCCACATAGAGGGTGTTGCAGTCGGTGAGGAAGGGTCGCCCGCCCCGCTGCTTGATATGGTCGCACAGCACCTTGGCATACTGCTGGCGCAGAAAAGCCATGTTGCCCACCTCGCCGAAATGGAGTTTGACGGCCACAAACTTGCCCTCAAAGTCAATCTGGTCGATTCCGGCGGAGGTGATAAGCCGTTCAAATTTATGCAACAGGCTGTCGCCCATGCGCACATGCATATCGGTGAAATATACTTTACTACTCATAATCTGGTGCGTTTTAAAAATGCAAAATTACAAAAAAAACTCAACATGTGCCAAAAAAATAGTTCGGTTTTGCCGAAATGTTAGAAAATAGTACGTTCGTCAGAAAAAATTTGTATCTTTGCAGCGTCAAATGAAGAGACAACCTATTTGACAAAGGAAGTGCTTTGTCGCTTTATTTTTTGTTGGTGAAACTGGACTATTTCACATGTTATGAAAGGAATAAAGTCGCACGAGTCGCTCGCTTGGTGAGTATTCGTACATCGCTTACGATACCTCCGAAGCGGAGCATTTCGTAAGACCTTATTTTTTCATAACAGGGAGTCGAAGCCCTACCAGCAGAAATGAAGTCGAAATATGAACGGCTCCGCTTTCTTTTATATGTTTTGAAACATTTTGGAGCCGTTGAATGTGACAAAAGTTGCGCCCGACACGTATAAGGGACATGATTATGAAAAGAATAATGTATTTGTTCATGCTCGCCTCCCTGATATCCTTCACGAGCTGCGAGAAAGAGGCGCAAGGTCAAGAACAGAACCAAGAACAGAACCAAGAAGGACGCTTGTCCTCGGGTGACGGGCTCTTCTCCGTGGCGGCGGAGTGTCAGGTGCGTTTTTCGCCGGGCAATCTGGAGTATAGCAACGGATACCATTTCGCGGCACATCAGTACGACTACGGCGGATACTTTGGCTGGGGCACGGGCAGCAACCCGACGCTCACCTCTACCACGTATCGTGATTACACTTCGTTCGACGATTGGGGCAGCCATATCGGCGGCGGTTGGCGTACGTTGTCAGCCGATGAATGGGAATATGTTATATGGGATAGAGCCAATGCTTCCGCCAAGCGTGGTGCGGCCACGGTGTGCGGTGTGCACGGCATGGTGCTGCTGCCCGACAACTGGAGCGGCGGGACGTTCCATGCCGGCTTCAATGGCTGGAGCACGAATGTGTATGATGCATCCTCATGGTCTGTCATGGAGGATGCCGGCGCAGTCTTCCTGCCTGCTGCGGGTTACCGCTACGGCACGGGGGTGGGCGGCGTTGGGGCGGACGGCTTCTATTGGTCGTCTACTCTGTACTACGAGAACTACGCGTACTTCATGGGCTTCGACGACTACGGCGTGAACTACGGCGGCTACGGCGGTCGGAGCTACGGACGATCTGTGCGCCTTGTCCGGGATTATTAAAATATTAGATTATTGTCGGGCAATCCCGAAGGGTTGCCCGACTGCATTTTTTGATGTGCAAATATTGCAAAGTGTTTTATGAAATAATCAAAAAATAAGTTGTAATGATGTTGTCGTTTTCGATGGAAAAAACTTCCTCATTTGTGCGATAGGATTGTATCTATTCAAAATTGGCTTCCTTCTCTTTTCGGGGTCTTAACGGGGGGGTATCGGCATGAACTCCGTTATGACCCCGTTTTGTGTCCGCTGAGAGCCCCTTTGATCAGCGAGGCTTCATATATAGTCGACAAGTCGTCGGTCGTTTCCTATGTGTATGCAATGCACATCCGAGAATTGATTGCATTTATTAAATAGTAATAATTCAATAATGATTATTGCATTCTCACACATATAAGAAACGACCGACGACTTGTCGACTTCCCACACCTCCCTATTTGTTGCTCCGCACTTAACTCGTTGATTCTCCGCTATAGAAGCGAGGCTGCAGCGAAGGATAAGCGAAGGATAAGCGAGGAATCAACGAGGAATCTCTTTTCTAAGGCCTCAATTACGATGAAAATTTAACACATTTTAATGATCGAAATGTACGTTTTTGTGGTTGAGATGTACTAAATGATGATGAATCTTGATTCAAAAACCTCCGATGTCCCCACGAATAAATATACAGCCACACCCTTCCGTAAGGGATCCTCCCCAATGACCAAGATTTGACCAAGGTTTGACCTTGGTATGACCTAGGACTGACCTTGGCATTATACCTAGGTCATACCTAGGTCAGTCCTTGGTCATACCTAGGTCATACCTTGGTCACGGGGAACAATCTTGCTCCTTTCTTATACCCTTCCTGTTTGCGAAAGGGGCGGGTGTTTTTGTGCGAATCTGTTTCTTCCTTTTTTGAGCGAAAATAAGGGGTGAAAAAGTGGCAGTTATGGCGTGTAAAAATCATTTGAAAAATGGTCAATTTTCTGAAAATGTCTCGAAAAAATGATGAAAAATCAAGGTTTTTGACGTGATTGTTGAAAACTAATTTTGCTGATAGTCAGTGCAGTATAAAATATTTTTCGGAGAAAGATAATTATTTGACAAAAAAATCGTAATATTGCCAATCAATTTTAGGCTTAATGTATACTCTAATTTGTATGAAGAAAAGACTAAATAAAATAGCGATACTGCTGATGCTTTTCATGGTAGGCATGCATGGTGCGAATGCCCAAGATGTGGGCTTTTCCCAGTTCTATGCCAACCCGCTCTATCTTAACCCTGCTTTCGCCGGTTCGAAGGTGGCTCCACGCATTTCTCTTACCTATCGTGCCCAGTGGCCGGGACTGACAAGTGCTTTCACCACCGTCAGCGGTTCTTACGACCAGTACATCCCCGACCTTCACGGCGGTATTGGCGCTATGATTCTGACCGACCGTCAGGGCGACCACGGCCTTCTTTCGACCAGTTTTGTGAGCGCCATGTATTCGTTCCGCTTCCAGGTGTCGCGCGAGATTTACATCAATTTGGCTTTGCAGGCTTCGTTGGTGAACGGCAGATTGTTCTGGGATCAGAACTATATGCGTTTCGGCGACCAGATTGACCCCGAGAATGGTTTTGTGAACCAGACTTCGGCCACGGCGCCTGAAAATACCAGCAAGATTTATCCCGACTTTGCCGCAGGTGCCATGGTGTATGCCCAGGCTTGGTATGCCGGCTTTGCTGCCCACCACCTTTCGCAACCCAGCCAGGGTTTCTACAGCGAGGATCCTGTGCCGATGAAGTTCACTTTCAATGCGGGCGGACTTATCAACCTTTCGGAAGAGAAACGTCGCCAGTCGTCGTTGGGTCTCGGCCAGCCGGTCATTTCGCCCAACTTCATCTATCAGTATCAGGGCGGCTTCCACTATTTCAACTATGGTCTCTACCTCGACTGGATGCCTTTCCTCGTGGGTGTGTGGTATCGTAACGGTATTGAGAACTCCGACGCATTTATCTTTATGGTCGGTGTCCAACAGAGTTATTTCAAGGTCGGTTACAGCTATGATGTGACTGTTTCCGAGCTTGCCAATAGCACGGCAGGTGCGCACGAGATTACCCTCGGCTTCCTCCTCCCCGTGCCCGAACAGAAGAAGAAAATCAAGACAATTCGTTGTCCTTCCTTCTAAAATTTTGTTAATAACGAAACTTTTTTCTGAAAATAACGTATTATAAAGAGATAAAAAACTTAATCTGCTATGAAGATTTTCAAACTTTCGTTCCTTATGATGGCTTCCGTGCTGCTTCTTGCAGCTTGCGGCAGCAAGGAACAATCTGCTGGTACAGGTTGGGCTATGAATGACCCCGAATGGGGCGGTTTCGACCGTTCGAGCTATTCCGAGCAAATCACTGGTCCTGGCTTGGTGTTCATCGAAGGCGGTTCTTTCCAGATGGGCCGCGTAACCGACGACTCCCGTTTCCAGTGGAACAACCTTGTTCACACAGTTTCCGTTTCCTCTTTCTACATGGATGAGACCGAGGTGTCCAACATCATGTATCGTGAGTTTGTCTATTGGATGAACCGCGCTTACGGTGAGGAATATCCAGAACTGGTCAGAAACATCTATCCCGACACCAATGTGTGGCGCGAGCGCCTCTCTTGGCGTGAGAATTTCGTTGAGAACTATTTCCAGTGCGCCATGTTCAACGATTATCCCGTTGTTGGTGTTACTTGGGAGCAGGCTCGCGATTTCTGCAAATGGCGTACCGACCGTGTCAATGAGAAAATCTTGGTTGACGCTGGTATCATCGAGTTGGCCCAGTCCGAACTCTCGGGTGCCGAAGCCTTCCAGACCGATGTCTATCTCGCCGGTCTCTACAAGGGCGAAGGTGCCGGTGTGCCAAACCTCGACCCCGCCGCTGGTGGTGAGAACCGTAATGTCCGTCGTTCCGATGGTATTCTGCTGCCCAACTACCGTCTCCCGACCGAGGCCGAGTGGGAATTTGCAGCCCTGGGTATGATTGGCAACACATACGACGAGCGTGTCGTCGAACACAAGACCTATCCTTGGGCCGGTATGAGCGTCCGTTCCGCCAATAAGAAATATTATGGTCAGTTCCTTGCCAACTTCAAACGTTCTCGTGGTGATGCCATGGGCGTTGCTGGCAACCTCAACGATGGCTGGGAGTATACTGCTCCTGTCAAATGGTACTTCCCCAACGATTACGGCCTGTACCATATGGCTGGCAACGTCAGCGAATGGTGCGGCGATGTCTATCGTAAGGATGCCAACCCCATCGGAGGCGATGACATGAACCCCTATCGTGGTAACGTCTACAAGGTTATCCGCATGGGCGAAGATGGCGAAGAAGTGGCTATCAACGACACCACCGGTAATCTCTACTACGACAATATCCCCGACGATATGAACCGTCGTAACTACCGTCAGGCCGACAATATCAACTACCTTGATGGTGACTGGAATTCCAGCATCTACGATTTCGAAACCCATACTGCTACCGCAGGTGAGTGGCGTCTCGACACCGGTGATGAGGATGAGGATATGGAGGAAACCGTTGGAAAGTCTGAAGAACAGCAGACCAACCAGATGTACCACCGTTCCGACAGTCTTGACCGCAACAACATCACCTCTATGATCAACAACCGCGTGCGTGTTGTCAAGGGTGGTTCTTGGAAAGACCGCGCCTATTGGATGCAGTGCGGCACTCGTCGCTACTACGACCAGGATCGCTCCACCTCTTGGATCGGTTTCCGTTGCGCCATGGACCGCATGGGTTCCCGTACTCAGAACTAATTTGAAATTGGTATAATACAAAAGAGGCTTCCTTTGGGGAGGCCTCTTTTTGTTGCTTTTAGGGGGCTTCTTTGAGTGTTGCGGGAGATGAAAAACAGGCTTATGTGCAATAATATTTCCAATTCTAAGACTTTGTTGTATTTATTTGCCTTTTTTTTCGTAACTTTGCATATTGACAGATTTTAGAAATATGATGTCAACTGCTTTAAAACGAATGATCTGCATCTTTGTATTGGGTGCGGCATTGAGTGTCGTATGGGCTCAAAAGCTGATCACATACGATGCGGGTATGGGTACGCGCAGCTATGATGACCCCGATGTGTGGATTCTTTACCAGCGAGTGAAGGCCGTGCATGAGGGTATGGTGCTGTATGCCGACTCGGCCCTGTACAATACCAAACAGAATGATTTCACCGCCTATGGTGATGTGAAGATAGAATTGACCGATACCACCACTATTTATGGCGACAGGCTTTTCTACGATGCCAACAGCAGGGTTGTGGATATATGGGATGACACGGTCCGTTTTATTGATGGCAAGACCCTGCTGAAGACAAACCACCTCTCTTACGACCGCAACACCTCTATTGCCTCGTATAACAATTGGGGGTGGACCACCAATGAGGACAAACGGTTGGTGAGCCGTATAGGCAACTATAATTCCGATACCAAGATTTTCTATATCTATGTCCAGGTGGACCTCAGCGACTCCAATATGCAGCTGTATACCGATACCTTGATTTACAACATGAATACCCATATTGCCGAGTTTTGGAGTCCGACGTATATTTATACAGATTCGGCTACGATGTATAGCGAGCGTGGCACATACGATACCGACAAGCGCTATGCGTTTTCAACCCAAGCTTCGCAAGTGGTGAATAATGAGAAACAGATTTTCAGTGATACGCTGCGATACGACGAGGTGACAGAGTTCGGTATAGCCAATGGTCATGTGCGTCTGCTCGACACGGTGAACAATATCACATGTACGGGCCGTTATGGTGAGACAAGTCAGGAGCGTCATACCTCGTTCATTACCGATAGTGCCTTGGTGGTATTCGTCAGCAAGAACCAGGAAGACAGCACCAAGTTGGATACAATGTATCTTCATGCCGATTCGGTGCTGGTGGTGAATGATTCGGCCAAACAATTCGTTTCGGTGATGGCTCACCATCATGTGAAGACATACCGCAAAGACAGCCAGGCAATGTGCGATTCGGCCTTCTATTCTGTGCCCGACTCCACATTGAAGATGTTTTACGACCCTGTTGTATGGTACGACCACTATCAGTGCTCGGCCGATACCATAGTCTTGGTGCACGACAGCAATGGAATGCGCAATGCTTATTTGAACAAAAATGGGTTCTGTATCGAGCAACTTGATCCGGACAAATTCAACCAGGTCAAAGGTCGCAATATGGTGGTGTATTTCAAGGAAGGAGAACCTGATTATGCAGATATTTTGGGTAATGCAGAGATGGTGTATTACATCACCGAAGAGGACGACCAAGGCAACGTGAGCCTGATAGGTGTAAATGTGGGCAAAGGGTCCGATATGCGCATTTATTTTAAAGATCGAGCCCCCGAAATAGTGTCCACATACGGCAAACCCGATATGAACGCCTACCCGATAGGCAAACTTGAACCAGAAAAGCGGGAACTGGCAGATTTCCGCTGGTTGGACAAACGTCGTCCGAAGAGTCCGACAGATGTGTTCGTATGGTGACAAAATGGCAGATAGGAAAGCATGGCAAGATATTTGAGGTCACAAAAATTCGTCAGAAAGACCTTGATAAATAAACTATTCAAAAGAAAAACATTATGAAAGATAAGAACGAAGAAAAAATAGAACAGGAACAAGCCCAGCAGAATGTTGCTCCCGAACCTCAGGAAGAAGCACATGCAGAGGAAGAGAACCTGTCGAAGAAAGACAAGAAGAAAAAGCATGACAAGCACGACTCCGGTCAGGAGAAACTGCAAGAGATGGGCGAGAAACTTGCCGAGATGAATGACAAGTATGTCCGACTCTACTCCGAATACGAGAACTATCGCAAACGTACCAACACCGAGAAGGCCGACCTTATCATCAATGGTTGCAAAGACACCGTAAAGGCCATTCTTCCAGTGGTTGATGATATGGAGCGTGCATTGCAGGCCATGCCTGAAGGCGAGAGTGCCAAAGAGGGTGTGCAGCTTATCTACAACAAACTGATGAACATCTTGTCACAGAAAGGTGTGAAGCCCATCGAAGCCAAGGGTCAGAAGTTTGACGAGAACCTGCATGAGGCCGTCACCCAATTCCCCGCAGCCGACGAAAGTCAGAAAGGCATGGTGGTGGATGTGGTTGAGAAAGGCTATTATTTGAACGACAAAGTGCTGCGCTACGCAAAGGTAGTGGTGGCAATCTAAAACAATAACGATGGCAAAGAGAGATTATTACGAGGTGCTTGGTGTGAGTAAAAACGCCACTCCGGAAGAATTGAAGAAGGCTTACCGCAAACTGGCCCTCCAATACCATCCCGACCGTAATCCGGGCGACAAGGAGGCAGAAGAGAAGTTCAAGGAGGCTGCCGAAGCATACGATGTGTTGAGCAATCCCGACAAGAAGGCCCGTTACGACCAGTTCGGTCATGCCGCCTTTGAGGGCGGTGCTGGCGGCTATGGTGCCGGAGGCATGGATATGAACGACATCTTCTCGCATTTCGGCGACATCTTTGGCGATTTGTTCGGCGGAGGCGGTTTCAGCGGTGGCTTTAGCGGCTTCGGCGGTTTCGGAGGCGGCTCGCAGGGTCGTCGTCGTGCCACTCCTCGCGGAAGCAATCTTCGAATCAAAGTGAAACTCACCCTTGAGGAGATAGAGAAGGGCTGCGAAAAGAAAATCAAGGTGGCCAAATATATACCTTGTAAGACTTGTGGCGGCACAGGAGCCCGCAATAATAACTACGAGACGTGTCCTCATTGCCATGGCAGTGGAGTGGTGACGGAGGTGCGCCGCACCATCTTGGGCCAGATGCAGACCCAGAGTGTGTGCCCCCATTGTGGAGGTGAAGGCCGTATCATCAAAGACAAATGTCGTGACTGCAATGGTGAAGGCATCGTCCGTTCTGAGGAAATCATCACCATCAATATTCCCGCAGGTGTGGCCGACGGAATGCAGCTTTCCATGTCCGGCAAAGGCAATGCCGGCCCTCGTGGTGGCGTTCCTGGCGATTTGATTATCCTTATCGAGGAGATCCCTCACGATGTGTTCGAACGTCAAGAGTCCAACCTTTATTACAATGCCTTTATCACGTTTGCACAAGCGGCTATGGGCGCAAGCGTGGAGATTCCCACATTGTCGGGCAGAGTCAAAGTGAAAATTGATGCAGGTACTCCCTCGGGCAAAGTGTTCCGTCTGAAAGGCAAAGGTCTGCCCGATGTGAACGGCTATGGACGAGGCGATATGTTGGTCTGCATCAACGTGTGGATACCGAAGAGTCTTTCGCGTGAGGAAAAAGAGATGCTCAACAAACTCGACCAGTCCCCCAATTTCCAACCCAATCCAACCAAACAGGAGCGCGGTTTTTTCGACAAGATGAAAGATCTTTTTAATCAATGATAATAATGGAGCGGCAAGCTGGTTGACGGCTTGCTGTTCCCAATTTTGGAAGCCCTATGGTGAAAATGACTGAAGCCTTTCTCCAATATGTATGGCAGCATCAGCTGCTTGAGGGGGAAATGGCTACCATTGAAGGGCTTCCGGTTACCGTGGAACGGGCAGGGACGCTCAATAGCGATGCGGGTCCCGATTTTTTTGACGCCCGTGTGAAGATAGGCGAGACCCTTTGGGCGGGCAATGTCGAAATCCACATCAAATCCTCTGATTGGAATCTTCACCACCATGCCAACGATCGTGCCTACGATAATGTTGTTTTGCATGTGGTCTACGAAAATGATATGGCGGTAACGCTGCAAAATTGTCATACTGTTGCCACGATCGAACTGAAGAACCATATCATTGATGCGATTTGGAACAATTACGAGGCACTCTTGGAGCCGCCTCGGCCCATGCCGATACCGTGTATGGACCATCTTCCCAAAATCCCTTCGTTATATATAGACAGCGTTTTGGAACGCCTCACCCTTGAACGTATAGAGTGTAAATGTGCCCTTGTGCGCCGCATGCTTGAAGAAAGCCACGACGATTGGGAAAAATGCTGCTATTGGCTGTTGGCTCATTATTTTGGAGGCCGGCTCAACAACTTCCCTTTTGAGTTGATGGCCAAATCCATCGACTTGAATCTGCTCTCTCGTTGGCGCGACAATCCCCGTCGTGTCGAGGCCTTGCTTATGGGACAGGCAGGTCTGCTCGAAGAATTTTTCGAGGACGACTATCCCCGACAGTTGCAAACCGACTATGAGGCTTTGCGGCAGGGTGCCCGACTTACCCCTATAGCGGGTTATCTGTGGAAATTCTTTCGAATACGTCCCTACAGTTTCCCCACTTTGCGTATCAGCCAGTTCGCACAACTGGTGTGCCAGTCGCGCAATCTTTTCAGTCGTTTGCTCGAAACACCCGATGCCTCTGAGCTGCAACAATTTTTCGATGTCAAGGCTTCGCCTTATTGGGACAACCATTTCCGTTTTGACCAACCTTCGCCGGGCAATCCGAAACATCTGGGCCGTGCCAGTGCCGACTTGCTCATCATTAACGCCTGGGTTCCTTTGCTGTTCGAATACGGTTGTCGCCATAACGACCAGCGCTACAAAGACCAGGCTGTAGACCTGCTGCAACAAATCAAGTCTGAGAACAATCTCATCATCCGCCAGTGGGCCTCGGCAGGCATTTCTTCCGACAATGCCGCCCGAAGCCAGGCCCTCATTCAACTCTACAACGAACATTGCAGCCGCCACGACTGTCTTCATTGTCAAATAGGATATAAAAT
Source organism: Bacteroidales bacterium (assembly GCA_045642445.1). GTDB lineage: Bacteria > Bacteroidota > Bacteroidia > Bacteroidales > P3 > Colimorpha. Next base: position 10,841 of record JAZUIX010000215.1, read on the forward strand.
CATCACGCATTGAAAGCAAGCACACTATCCTCCATCATTAAGACTACTGCCGAAATGGTTCCCCATCCCGACAGTCAGTTCGACCTTCTCCTTACCGATAGTCGTCGTGTAGGCGATGTGGGCCGTTGTCTGTTTTTCGCTATTCCTACCAAACGCAATACAGGTTGCCGCTATGTCTCCGACCTCTATCAGCGAGGGGTGCGCAACTTTGTCGTTCCTTCATCTCTCTCCGACGATTATGCCCGACAGTTCCAGTCTTTTTCCGATGCCAATTTTTGGCAAGTCAAGGATGTGGTGCGGGCTTTGCAACAATTGGCTGGCAGCCACCGCCGTCAATTCGATATTCCCGTGGTTGGCATCACTGGCAGCAACGGCAAAACCATTGTCAAGGACTGGATTGTCCAATTGTTGAGCGACAGCCGTAACATCGTGGCAAGCCCTCGCAGCTACAATTCCCAAATAGGCGTCCCCTTGTCGGTTTGGCAGATGAACGAAAAACACGACCTTGCTGTCTTTGAAGCGGGAATATCTGAAGCGGGTGAGATGGAGCAACTTCGCGAAGTCATCAATCCAACCATAGGTATTTTTACCAATATCGGACAGGCTCACGACGAAAATTTCCTTACCCGCCAACAAAAAACTGCCGAGAAACTCCAGCTCTTTACCCATTGTCAGGTGCTTATCTATTGTTCCGAGCACACCGAAATACAATCGGTGCTCTCGCAAAGTGGCAGCTTCCGCGACATTTGTCGCTACACTTGGGGTAGGGGAGAAGACAATGTTGTCCGACTGATCAGCATTGATCAAAGCGAACACACCACGCACCTCCAGGTGGAGTATCAGGGGCAACAGTTCCCTGTCTCCATTCCCTTTGTCGACCGTGCCTCTATCGAGAACGCCATGCAGTGTGTCACTCTTCTGTGTTATTTGGGATATTCTGGAGCCGACATCGCTCGTCGCTGTCTGCGTCTCACCCCTGTGGCCATGCGTTTGGAAATGAATGAGGCCTGCAACAACTGCCTGCTGGTCAACGACAGCTACAGCCTCGACCTTAACTCGCTTACCATCGCCCTCGACTATGTGCAGCACGAACGCCAGCACGCCAAAAAAACGCTCATTATGAGCGATATTCTCCAATCCGGAATTCCCGACAGCGAACTCTATGCGCAAGTATCGGGTTTGCTTGCCCGCTATGGCATCAGTCGTTTTGTCGGCATAGGCGAGGCGGTCAGTGCTCATAAACGACTTTTTGATTCGGTGGCAGCCGATTTTTATCCCTCTACCGAAGTCTTTCTCCGAACACACGATTTGGATGGCTTCAGCAACGAGACCATCCTGCTCAAAGGTGCCCGTCTGTTCCATTTCGAAGATATTGCCAAAGCCCTCCAGCGCAAGTCGCATCAGACTATCATGGAGGTCAATCTCAACAATCTCATCGATAATCTCAACTACTACCGCTCTCGCATCAAGCCTACCACCAAACTGATGGCCATGGTCAAAGCGGCTTCCTATGGGGCTGGCAAGGTGGAAATAGCCAGCACGCTTCAGTACAACCATGTCGACTATCTCACCGTGGCATATTCCGACGAAGGCGTAGACCTCCGTCGCAACGGCATCACCCTCCCCATCATGGTGATGAATCCCGAAGAGGAGAGCTTCGACGACATCATCCGCTACCATCTTGAGCCCGATATTTACAGCTTTCATATTTTTGAAGCCTTCTCCGAGGCGGCACGTATGCTCTCCGACCGAGGCAGCCAAGTGCCCGTACATATCGAACTCGATACCGGTATGCACCGCCTGGGGTTTGACGGCTCTGATGTTGAGCAACTCGCCAATCGTTTCAGACAACCTGGCTGCCCGTTGTGTGTCCGTTCTGTCTTTTCCCATCTTGCATGCAGCGAAGATCCTGCCATGGACGACTTCACCCATCTGCAGATAGCTCGATTCACCGAGTGGAGCGCGGCGCTCAAACATCATCTTGACAATCCCGGTTTGTGCTGCCATATCCTCAACTCGTCGGGCATCACCCGTTTCCCCGAGGCTCAGATGGACATGGTACGTCTGGGCATAGGACTTTACGGCATCTCTCCCGAACCCCAGGTGCAGCGTCAGCTCAAACCTGTCAGCAGGCTCAAGACCCGCATCTCGCAAATCAAAGACATCCCTCAAGGCGACTCTGTGGGCTACAACCGCCGTTGGGTGGCACAACGCCCGTCGCGCATCGCCATCATCTCTATAGGCTATGCCGACGGCCTCAACCGTCATCTTGGCTATGAGAACGGCAAGGTCGTCGTCAATGGTCATCAGGTGCCTATCATCGGCAGCATCTGTATGGATATGTGCTTCTTGGATGTCACCGACGCTCCTTGCCAAGAGGGCGACGAGGTGGTCATCTTCGGCGATGCCGACCTCCTCCAGCAGATCTCCGATGCCGCCGGCACCATCCCTTACGAAATACTCACCTCCGTCTCCCCTCGCGTCAAACGTGTATATTATGAGGAATAAACCACTATGTGAAAAAATAATAAAAATATATTAGCCATGAGAAAAGTATTTTCCCTATTTGTCGCCTTGTTCCTGCTCTCGACGAGTGTGTTCGCTCAGCGCAGCCTCAGTACTAACAAGCTTGCCGACAACCGAAAAAAAGCACTTGAAATGCCTTCGGTCAAACAGATGGACCTCAGCCGCCATGCTGCTGTCCCCTGTATGTATGCGGCTTCCAAATCCGCATCCGATGTGGTCTCCACTTTCCCATACACCTTCGGCTTCGATGTCGATATGGGCACATGGTGGACGCTCGGTGGCGACAACGAAGGCCACAATTGGCAGCTCTACAGTCCTTTGATGGACCCCCTATATGGTGAAACAGGCCTGGGGTCGCAGATCTCGCATAGTGGCAACGATGCCGTGGTCAGCATGAGCTATTATCCCGACTCCGTAGGCATCATGTGGGGCCTTTTCCAAGTGCTCTATGGCCATGCTGTCTCTGCCGACAACTATTTGGTGTCGCCCGCTTTCACCGTCCAGGCCAACAGCGCGGTCTTCTCATTCTTCTGCAAAGGGTTGAGCTCCGACCATCCCGACAGCCTTGAAGTGCTGCTCAGCACCGTGACGCCTGCTTCGGGCAGCGATTTCACGGTCAATCTTATGCCCATGGCTTCTATCGATTGGGTGGACCAGTATCAGCGCCTCTCGGTCGACCTTTCCGCCTTTGCCGGACAAAACGTCTATATCGCTTTCCACCATGTGGGTACCGACAACTATGGCATCCTCATCGACGATGTGCGCATGGGTGCGCCCGAAGGGCCTCGGGTGAGCATGGTGCGTCCCGAACGTGCCAAGGTCAACACCGAAGTGCCTTTCAGTTTCATCGTCACCAATGCCGTTTACCCGACCGCTGTCGAGTGGTCTTTCCAAGATGCCGATCCCGCCACCGACACCGCTTTCAGCACCTCCACCGTATGGGATTCCGTGGGCAGCCACACCGTTACCCTCATCGCCTCCAATGCTGATGGCAGCGATACCGTGGTCGAGACCATGAATGTCTTTGGCTGCGGCCAAGTCCAGCTGCCCTACAGCATCAACTTCGCCACCGCTCCCGATTTGGGATGCTGGGAGGTGGTCGACGCCAATAACGACGGAAAGACATGGGAACTGTACGGCGATTTGGGCGCGCTGAATTTCTCCTACGACATTGATGAGGCCGTCCCCATCACCCCCGACGACTACCTCTATCTTTCCAACATCCCCCTGCCACAAGGTCAGAACTACGAGCTCTACTGGGAGGCCGTCTCGGGCAACGATGCCTATCCGAACGAATATTACAGCGTTTATATCCTCGACAACAACTTCACCACCCTCGAAGGTGTCCAGCCCGTATATAGCGGGATACTCAACCGCACCGGCGACCTTCTCAGTGTCGATCTTACCCCTTATGCAGGCGACACAGTCACCGTCCTCTTCCGCCACCACAACTGCACCGACAACATGGCGCTGGTCATCAGTGGCGTGGCCCTCCGTCCGTTGCAGGTCCCCGAAATCGAAATCACCGCCCCCAGCCGTGTCCGCATGGGCCAGGGAGCCCGTTTCGTGGTCAATGCAGGCGCTGCCGATGTCTCTTGGACTTTCCAAAACGGCAACCCCGCCACAGCCAACACCACCGATGTAACCGTAGTGTGGAACACGCCGGGCATATACGAAATATCCTGTGTGGCCACCAATGCTGTGGGCACCGACAGCCGTATATTCTACATCGAAGTCTTCGACTGCGGCACCATCACCGAACTGCCCTTTGTCACCGACTTTGAAGATGCCACCTATGGGTGCTGGACCAATGTCGACAGCGACAATGACGGCTATTCCTGGGAACCCGATTTCCTCTACGCCCTCGAAGACCACCAGGGCCACAACAACAGCCTCGGCCTTTGCGGCTCCGCCTCCTTCATCTTCGGTTTGGGTCCCCTGACCCCCGACAACTGGCTCATCAGCCCTGCCATACAGCTTCCTGCGGGCACCTCTCGACTCTCATGGTATGCCAAAGGCATCGACCCCGACTATTATGCCGAGAACTACAGCGTATATGTCTCCACCACAGGCAGCAGCATCTCCGACTTTGTCACGCCGGTATGCACCAAGACCGCGCACAGCGACTGGCACAATAGCCAGATCGACCTCACCCCCTATGCGGGTCGCACCGTCTATGTCGCCTTCCGTCATTATGATGTCAGCGATTATTATTACCTTGCCCTCGACGATATCGTTGTCGACAATCAGCCTGCTGTTGGCATTGCTGATGCCGCCAATGCCGCCATCAGCATCTATCCCAATCCTGTTGGCCAGCAGCTCAACGTCGAAGGTGAAGGCATCCTTTGGGTGCAGATCATGGACATCAACGGCCGCACCGTACACACCAGCAACCATGCCGGACAACTCGATGTCGCCGACCTGTCCGCAGGCATCTACTTCGTCCGAGTCGTAACCCCCGAAGGAATCCGTATCGAGAAAATCATAAAACAATAACATTAGCCCAAAAACCAATGTGGGCGGCATGAGTTCATGCCGCCCACATTGGTTTTATATGATTGTCATTCTTAAGGTGGGTTCTATAAATTCAACGTATGAAGATAATGAAAAATAAAATATGATTATCCGCAAAGAGGTGAATGTGCCAGCAAAATATTTCCTTAATCCTATTTCCCCCGAAGGGGCAGACTATTTCCCCTCGAAAGAGGGCTTTATTTCTTGCCGTCAGGCAACTTTTTCAAACAATCACCTATATGCG
>JAZUIX010000216.1:0-11026 GCA_045642445.1 Bacteroidales bacterium
CGGATGGAGAATACCAGTATAACTTCTTACTTATTATCTTACCAAGGCTTTCTTCCAATGCATTATAATGTGTCCCCCGCATATCGTGTAACGCCCATTCACAAATGACCAGTATTGTTCCTTATTATTAGCCACATGAGTAAAAGCAATCTCAATTTTATTACCGACCAATCTGATAGGTTCATAAAGATTTTGGTGATTAGTTTTCTTTATAAGTAAATCTGCCAGACCATTCCTTGAAGTTATGTCTATGCCATTCAACTTTACTACAAGACCCGCATTTAAGCAACAATATTGAAATATCATGGATTCTATAACATCTGTTCTTAAATGGTAATCTTTGAAAATGCTGTCATCAGGTGTAAAAGTGACATATACTCCGTTTCTTTCTTTCCTTTCCATTGTTTCGTCTTCTATGAGGATGCCTTTTTCAAATTTAAGTCTGCGTACATTACCCTCGCTGATACTTTGTATTTCAAAACTGGACGACAAGGCGTTGACAACAAGTATCCCTATTCCAGATAACCCCTGGCATTTTATGACACCTGAATCTTTCCAAAGTTCCTTTGCAATACTTTGTGTTATGATAGTTAGATTTTCAAAAGGGATTCCTTCTGCATAGTCACGAATTGAAATCGATTTGTTGTCATTTACTGTTATGTCAATTTGATTGCCATTGCCCATCTTAAACTGGTCAACACTATTGTTGAGTATTTCAATGATCAACAAATAGATTCCATCATTATACTCGCTGCCGTTACCATACTTTCCAACATATATGCCTGGTCGCTGACGTATGTGTTCTATATCTGAAATAATCCTTTGTGTATATTCTGAAATTGATGAGTTCATTATATAATTCGCGATTTAAGATTGTCCATTGTCTGCGACTCCAATCGCAACAAATATCTCAAGAGCATCCGTGCTCGGTCAAGAGGCAACTTCATGGCAAGTCAGAGCAGCTGGGGCGGCATCGGCGTCTATTTTGCCTCGGCGCGACTGGTGGCGTTTGGCTATGCCCACGACACCTATCGTTTGAGCGACAACAACCCCGTCATCATTGTCTGCCGAGTGTCGCTCGGGCGCACGCTCAACTACGCCCTTGCCCCCTATGATGTTTATCGAGAGGCAGGGAAGCACGGGAACCCCGCCGTACTCAACCGCTACTGTGAACGACATCACTACACCACAGGCGAATGGTGGAACCAAAGAGGCAACTATTGGGAGTACTGCATGCTCGATTGGAGGAACGGCTACAACCACCCCTGGCGCATCCGCCCCATCTATGTCTACAACCTCCGCACCCAGCGCCCCCAGCACATCCAAGGCGGCATGCAGCACTGGCTCTTCTACTCATTGGTTTGGAACAATATATTTAAACAATAATCAAGCATTTATCATTAAAAATTTCTATCTAAAAAATTTGAAAAATTACAAAAAAAAGTGTACCTTTGCAAAATAATTTTTTAATTTGGTTGAATATGTTTCTTTCGAAGAAACACAGATAAGTACCTTATAGTCACTCTTATATAGTCGCAGCGTATGTATATAGATGCATTAGTGATCAGATTTAGAAACAAGATAGCCTATAACGAAATACCGCTTTTCCGAGGGGCGATAATATCGGCTATGGGGAGTAACTGTAGCCCAATCTTCCATAACCATAAGGACGACGGATTCCATTACCGTTATCCATTGGTTCAGTACAAGCGAATCTACGGACAAGCGGCCATAGTGTTCATCAGTTATTGGGCAGAGGAAGTTGTTTCTCTGTTTGGCAATGGTGAATGTTCCTTAAAATTAGGCGATAGCCCTGCCGTTCTATTCAGCGTACAGGCCGTCCACCCTTATCATACCGCTGTCGAGATCAGCCCTGAACCCTTCCTTTACCACATCTCCGACTGGCTGCCCCTCAATCCCCAAAACTTCAGCCGCTACCAATCTATGAAGGGTGTCGTAGAACGGACACAACTGTTGGAGAGGATTCTTGTAGGGAATATATTGTCTGCATGCAAAGGTTTGGGTATCACTATGCAAGACACAATAGAGTGCAAGATAGTCAATATCCAAGACCCTATTGTAGTGAAATACAAAGCTATGCCTTATCTGACATTTTCATGCGATTTTGAATGCAATCTCGCCATGCCGGATTATATCGGTCTCGGCAAAGGTGCCAGCATGGGCCACGGCACTATTTCCCATATAATACAATAAAATCACACTTGTCAGTTCTCTGTTAAGTTCATTGGTTGTAAAAGTTTGAAAATCTGAATATCGAAACATCTGAAAATTTATTCTTCATGGACAAAATTTTTCTTTTGGGAGGCCTCGACCTTGAAATGATTGAAATTCGCAAGCTGTTGGAATCAAAAGGGATGCATTATGAAGACCGACATCTTTCGTGGGATAACGCCAAACTATCTGCTTATAAAGACGTTTTAGTGTCTTCACCAGACGCAGAGTTCTATGGTGTCGAGTTGCAAGAAGATTACCCCTTGCCCACCCACTATGTCCGCATTGACCATCATAATGATTTCGTATCTCATCCTGCTTCGATTCTCCAAGTTGCAGAACTGCTGGGAGTCAAACCCGACCGCCATCTTCTCCTTGTGGCTGCCAATGATGCGGGGTATATACCGGGGATGGAGAGACTGGGGGCAACCAAAAAAGAGATTGATGAGATCCGTCGTTTGGATCGTCAATGCCAAGGGGTCACACCTGACGACGAGAAGCTTGCTCAGCAATCCATCGACGAAAATCTCATCTCCTCCAATGCAATATTGATCGTAAAATCAAAGACCACTCGTTTTTCCACCATTTGCGATAGGCTCTACCCCTACAGACGGTTGCTCATTTATACCGATGCCGAGTGGGTTTTCTATGGAGAAGGGAAAAAGTTATTGGTCGATGCCTTCAAAAATGAAATTGACAACAATCAAGTCTATCATGGTGGTGGTGATTGCGGATACATCGGATCGGTTAGAAATGTTTTCACCACAAAAGAAATTGATGAATTTAGGAAAAACACTATACCCCGTATAGTATTGGGGCATAGTTCCCACATCTTCATGTTTCCGTTTCGTTGGAGAGTGAAAGGTCAAGAGAATTGTCTCTTTTCCGAACAGATCGACCTCAATAAAATCCCATATTCCATGCAACCTTCCAATTGGGAACGAGTTGGCAAACCATCGGATGTTGCTGATTTCAATAGAATGGATAGAAATGTTCTATACAACGAAGGAAACTATTTCTATGAATTTGTCCATTCTGCACTTTATGACGATAATTCGGAGACAAGTCTGGTACGTCATTTCGAACGTTGCGAGACCAAACAACCCGGTGTCACCTACACCATTGTTTGCGGTGATAAGGAGCATCCAAGCGAATACATACTTGATGTGGAGGCCATCAACCTCAATCTTTACTCTTCAGGAGTGGGTCTCCTCACCTTCTATATGCGTAATTACCATTATGCTGATAAGGCTGACGTGTTTGCAATCAATCAGTATGGACGGCGTGTATTCCCTCCCTTCATTGCCGATGTGAATAGTCGTGAAGAAATTGCCCATAGTCTTCGTTTGGGTGGCTTGAAAGTTCCAGAAGGAAGTAAATATAGTGATTATTCAGAGGATTTTAGAAAATATTCCAACCTTTTGTCCAATTGCAATAAGCCTGCCTCGTTCATTGAAAATATGATTAAGGAGGTTACGGGCGAGATTGAAATCCAGTCGGTGGTGGACGACCGTATGTTTGTGCTTTGTTGGTATAAAAACGATGTCTGGTCAAACTCTTTCACGAATTACTATGAAAACTACTTCATCCCTTACGATGAAGATTGGTATAAGTTTGTCTTTGTCGATGCCAAAGACCCCACATGTCAGAACGATGCGATGCGGCGTAGGTTGCTGAAGGATGCTACCTATGAACGTTGGCAAAAATGGTGGTCTTTGTATGGCATTTCGCGCTATTCCATGGTATATCTCACTAATAGCGGATGCCCATTGTCCTTGACCTCCAATTTTGAAACCATGTATGTGCGTATGGTGGAACTCGTTCTGATGCAGCGTGCTTCGGTGCTTCGCTTCTCCTCCGAGGTGGCACGTATCAGCCATAAAAATATTACAGGCCAGGATCTTGCCAAGCAAGTGAGCTCGCTCTATAAGGAATACATCCATTTTGAAAACAAGATGTATTTTCGGGAAGTTTCGGCTCAAGAACAGGCCATTGAACTCTATCAGAAACTTCTCAATGCTATGGGCATCAAAGAGCAGGTGGAAAAACTTGATGACGAAATAGGTGAACTCTACAACTATGCCTCCTTGTGTGAGGACCGTCGTACCAACAAAACCATGCTGATGATTGCTTGGATCACCGCCATCTCGGTCCTCACTGGTTTATTCTCTATGGCCAATGTTACCAAATATTTCGGTGTCTTCATTGGGGAACTCGCTATTATTGCAATCATTGTCGTCGCTTTTTATTACCGAAAGCCTATTTTTCAGAAGCTCATAAAACCAATTATTCAGAAAATCAAACGATAATTTTCATCTTTATAATATCTTGAATTATGCTGAAATTCGAACTAAAGATTAATCAATATACCCCTGTCCTTCATTTCCAGAAAGATGCACAGGCTCCTATCCGTGCCACTGAGTTGAAGCCCAAGCTCGATCGTTTTATCTTGGCAAACTACAAGGTGAATGACAATTTCCTTATCAAGACCCCTAACGAAGGCACCAAGGCTTTGAACTACAAGGTATCTGTTGTCACTAAGGGCTGCAAGCGTATGCCTGTAACCAACGAGGGTGGGAAACCTCCTATGTTCTTCGGTGATGAAAAATATCCTTTGATGGCAGCTGCCGAGAATCGAATAGTTACCATAAACTTTTTCAGCCGGAATGCAGACGTAATTAGGTTGCTGAAAGATCTCGATTGGACTTCCTTCTTTCTTTCCAACAACTTCGGTACCCGTCAGGATAAGGGCTATGGATCGTTTCTCCCTGAGAATGCCAACATCGAAACTCTCACAAACAAAGAAAAGTGGCATATAATCTCTCCTGACAAAGGGCTCCGGTTAGACAGTTATTTCACGGTGGGCTCCCCTGCCAATCAATGGGAGGCTGTAATGAAACGCATAGAGAATGTGGCCAAATGCATGAGGTCGGGTATCAATTCTGATGAAATTTATTGCAAGTCGTTGATGTTTGCCTATGCGGGTAAGAAGCATTCCGATGGTAAGCGGTATTTTTGGGATAAACGGTTTATAAAAGAAAAATTTTATAAGGAGGTTGTAAAAGCTCAGCATGAAGAACATCCTAATAGTGAAGAATTGAAGGAAAAAGAAAATTCGGGGAAGGAAATGGAACCATTTCTGTTTCGTGATTATTTGGGACTTTCCACTATCGAGGTTTGGGGAAAACATTATAACTCAAAAATTTATAAAAAAGCACAAATTATCAAGGACAAAAATCGTGAAGTCATTGCTCGCTTCAAGTCCCCTCTTTTGTTCAAGCCTGTCTATTTAGGAGGCCAATGGTATATATTCTTGCTGCACAAGGAAATCCCACAAAAATTCAAACAAGCCAGAGTGACAGTTATGGAGAAAGTCTCCAAAAAGAATAAGGACACCAGGACAAGCGTCTATGATAATAAGGTGTGTCAGATGAATCCTTTCCATCTGTTCTCGATGGCGGATTACTTAAATTTTATTTTCAATAAAAATATGCAGTATTCCCAATACATGGCATACAAAAGCATTAAAGGCAAGAAATCTAAGGAGAACGTTGATAAAATTAATGATAATTTTAAGCGTTTGCAAGAGAATCAAGAAAAGACAGAGGACGAAACAGACATGCTCACAAATATTATTGCTGATTTTGAATGCTTGAAAGATAATTATAAATCCATATCGATACCCAATAGTTCGGCACCTCAGCAGCCTAAACGCTAACTTTTCAATTGCTATGTGTAATCAGTCTATTTGTTAATATTTACCGTATGAGTCGATATATTTCCATTACTTTGGGACCTATTACCAGGGTCATCTCTATGGCGAAAACCACTCGTGGCATCTGGGCTGCGAGCTACATCTTTTCCTATATCGCCAAGCAAATTATCTCTCCTTTCAAAGAACGCACATTTCTGTTGCCCAAAATAGACAATAAGATGTTCAATGAAAAGTATAATGGGGCTGGTATTTTCCCTGACCGCTATATTTTCAAGGCGGAAGGAGGAGACTTCGATAAACTGGTAGAAGGAATCGATGCCACATTTGAAGGCTTGTCCAGCAAAATCGCCCCCAATGAAAAAGAAAAGGACAACGCAAAACAGCAACTGAAAGATATCTTTAAAATCTTTTTCTTCGAGAAAGAATTTGAAAAGGATGATTCCAACGCCATCGTTAAGGAGTGCGAACTGGCTCTGTCTCTCATCGAACAACAAGATACTTTCGCCCCATCTGTAGCCGACAACCAAAACTATTTGGACACCCTCTTCAATGGTGCAAATAAGAAGATGGCTTTTCTCAAAGAGGATGCCGGTATAGAAAACTTCAAGTCCATCGTCGAAATATCGTCAGGTTCCCAGGCTCCTAAGAAACGCTACGAACGCTACGTTGCCATCGTCTATTCCGATGGCGACTCCATGGGTACGTTACTTTCGAGTGGCAAGGTGAAACATGTAGATTTGAGCGAGGCACTCCTCTCTTTTAATCGCAAGGCAATCGAACTTATTAACGATTTCGACGGCCAACCTGTCTTCATAGGCGGAGACGATCTTTTCTTCTTCGCCCCCATATATAACGACCAAAAGAAAAGCTCAATTTTCACGTTGCTTCAAGACCTCGACACGGCATTCAAGGAGGCATTGAAAGACAAAAATATAGTAGGCCCTTCCATTTCATTCGGTGTCTCCATTACCTATTTCAAGTTTCCTATGTTTGAGGCTGTCGATTTCGCAAAACAGCTTCTTTTCGATTTTGCAAAAGGATATAAAGACCCCGAAAAAGATGACGCTTTTTCCAAGGAACACTATGAACGAAAAAACAACATTGTATTCTCTGTGCAGAAGCATAGCGGGCATACCCGTAGAGCCCTGTTGCACAAAGGATTCTCAGAAACGGTGGAGCAATTCTATAAGATGTTGAACTCCTATTGCGGTTTAACGGCGCCTGGGACCGATAAGAATCAACCCTCTGCTGCAACTCCTGCGACAGAACAAGAACAAAAGGCTGACATCGATGGCCTTTTCCTTCATTCGGTGATGCACAATCTGCGTGAGCACGAGGCTGTGTTGCACATTGCGGTCACCGATGACAATTTGCTGTCCAACTATTTCGACAATTTCTACAACGAGGCAGTACATGAAAGCCATAAGGCTTTTCTCGGTCAGCTCAAATTGCTGCTCCTCTCCGCTCATAAAGAATACCAAAGTCCTTCTGCCGCCATCGAACTGGCATACGCGTTGCTACAATTTATCCACCTTGTAAATTTTGACCCACAAAATGAATAATATGCACTTCTACAAGATAACCCTTACTCCGGTGGGCTCGTTTTTCTTTGGCGGCGAGCAGACCTTCGACAATGGCTCCAGCCAGTCCTATCTGGCTCACTCCAACCGCTACCCACAACAGACCACCCTCCTTGGCATGATCCGCTACCAGCTCCTCAAGTACCACAACCTACTTCCGTTGTCCGAGACGAACACGGACAAGGCTGCGGAAATTATTGGAAAAGAGAGCTTCTGCATGTCTGTCAACGAAAAGCAATCTTTTGGGCATATCAAGGCAATCTCGCCTGTTTTTATTCAAAATAATAATAACGAACCATTGCTTCCCACGCCGTTCTCGCATGGTATGGAACTCTCTTTCGATGAAAAGAACTCTCCGCAGCTTTATTTGAATGGTCAAATTAAAAATGCCATTCCCGAGTGTCTGGCATTTAAATCCAAAGACTATTCCACAGCCGACACGCTCGTCAAGGAAAACAAAGATCTCGTAAAGTACTCCGATATCTTTTTGCCAACTTTGCAGATAGGCATCACCAAAGCGGATAATCTGGACGACGATAAAAAGGGCTTCTATAAGCAGAAATCGTTTCGATTCAAGGAGTCCGGCACCTGCTTCGCTTTCTGCGTTGCACTGGACGAGGACCTCGACCAAGGTGATAAGAAGAAGAACAAGATGGATGAATTCGTCTTTATCGGAGCCCAACGTTCCTGCTTCAAGATGAGTGTCGAAAAATTGCCAGACGATACCCCCTGCTCAGGCGAAACAGGATTACCGCTTCCTTTTATTCCCGACCACCCACAAGAGTCTGTTTTGATAGTCAGTCCCACCTACATAACCGACATCAACCAGCTCAACAAGTGCTGTCGTTTCCACTGGAGTCTCAGCATGCCTTTCCGCAACTTCATACAAGACGATAAGGGCACACTGAAATCGGGTTCCATCTCCTATCGCCGCCATTCCGCCCTTTGCACTTTCCTGGCTCCGGGCTCGGTTCTGTTCTATGATCCAAAAGAGAAAGACACCCTGCTCTCGCTGCTGAAAAACGACAATCTGCATGTGATTGGTTACAACTATTTCCACGTCAATTAAAATCTTTTTGTAATTAATACCTCTTTTATAAATATCTTCGTATGGAAACAAAACTTTTTTTCATCCATCTGCTGAGCAATATGCATGTGGGTAGCGGTGAGGTCAACTACGGCCTTATCGACAACCTCATCCAGCGCGACCCCGTTACCAACTTGCCCACCATCAATGCTTCAAGCCTCAAGGGGGCGTTGCGCGAGCATTTCGAGAAATGTAGTCAAGTCAAAGTTGATGTGACCAAGATTTTTGGCAGCGAACCTAAGGAAACGACAAAAAGAAAGCCGGGGGCTCTCCGTTTCTTCGATGCCGACCTCGTCAGTTTGGCGGCTCGCTGCTCGGGGAGCGATATCCCTTTCGTCAATGTTACTTCCTCCACATTGCTGAATCGCCTTGCCAACCTCTACCAAGACCTCGGAGTTTCCGACGTACCGTGCCTCAAAGATCTTACAAGCCAATCCAATCGTGAAGTTTCTGTCGAGGATGTAGGAAAGGTGAAATACTGCAATGACGAGAATCGTTCTTGGATGGTTGGAGACCATATCGCCATGATTGATGATGACAACCAACTCAAACAGCTTTGCGACGATACGCATCTTCCCATCATCACCCGCAACCAGTTGGATGACGGAGTGAGTAATAACCTCTTCTACGATCAGGTCCTCCCTCGCTATTCGCACATGTCAACCATTGTGATGGGCGACAAACCGATTCTCGATGATTTTTGCAACGCCCTCAACAACCAGATTGTGCAGATTGGTGCCCATGCCACCCTCGGTTATGGTTTCTGTCAATTCAAATGCTATCCACAACCTTCAAATCCCCAACAGCAATGAAGATCACATCCGATGAAATTATAAAAGCACAAGCCGCCCTTACGTCCAGCCATATTGTGAATAATGATCGGTATGACAGTAAATTTGCCGGCTATATCTCCAGCTTTGCAGCATCATTGACCCAAAGCGGCCTGCTCGCCACGGTAATCGCCTACGAGAACACCGATTCGCAAGCCGAAAAACGTCCACAGGTCATCGCTGAGAACACCGATTCGCAAGCCGAAAAACGTCCACAGGTCATCGCTGCATTGAAAACGATGCTCGATATAGAGTCTTCCAAGTTGGCATTTTATATATTGGAAGGGAATAAGGCCGATGACTCTCAATTTATTGCAAAAGTCGAGCGTGCAATGGTTGCTTTGAAAATAGCTCTGCGTCTGTACAAGAAAGTTGACAAGAAGGACAATCAAAACACTCAAAACAATGCCGAATAACAACAATCATAATCAGCATTCTTCCTCTCAGAACAACCACCCTCGCGGTAATCAGCCTCGCGGTAACCGACCTCATGGTAATCAACCTCATAACAACCAACCTCATGGTAATCAGCCGAACAATAATGAAGCCATCCCCTCATATAACCAGTCAGGCAACTTGGGATTGCTCTACACCCGCCGTTACTATGAAGGATTGACATCTGATATGTTGCAGAAGCAACAGGAGCAACAGAAGGAGAAAGAGAGGAAGGAAGAGATAGAGCAATATTTTAAAGCCCGCAACGATAACTTTATCGGGCAAGGGAAGAAGCCTATAGATTCCTCAATCCTCCCACCCTACAAGTCTGTGGAGCGTGAAGGCTACAAATACCAAGAGTTTTCGCTCACTACCACTTATCCGGGTCTTATCCTTGGCATCGGTCTCAACCATGGAACAGGATTGCAAAACGAGACCAAACTCGGCATGGACTTCGACCACACTACGGGGCTTCCCTACCTGCCCGCCAGTTCGGTGAAAGGGGTACTACGCGCTATGTTTCGAACTTTTATCCTTGAAAATCATAAGTTAACAATTAAAGAGGTGGACAACCTTGTCGTCGCTATCTTTGGTAGCGAACACAATGACAACAACCTTTCTCAGGGCAGCGATATCTTCTTCGATGCCTTCCCCACCGCAGCCCAGAATGGCCTCTTCGGTTTGGATTACATCACGCCCCATACCAAAGGCGAATTTGCCAACCCCACACCCATCCAGTTCATGCGCATCCTTCCCGGTGTAACTTTCCGTTTCTCGTTCTTGCTAAAAGATGGCAAAGAGTGGACCGCAGAAAAAAAAGCAGCCCTCTTCAAGGAAATCTTATCCACGGTTGGCATAGGAGCCAAAACCAACGTCGGCTATGGACAGTTCGAGTAGATAAATTCGCATCCAATATGTTCTTTTGAGAAAATTATAAATAGTTTAGAATCATTGTATTGACGCGATTTTTATTGTTTTTTTGATAAATATGTTGCTTGTATGTGAGAAAAAAATCGTACTTTTGCGAAAAATTATAGATGATGCGGAAGATTATTGTAGATGTGTATTTTGGATTTTGAAAGATTTTTGATAGTTTTGATATCTTATTGATATTTACGCTGAATCAGATTATCCCATTACAACAAGG